>JACRCU010000402.1 GCA_016218865.1 Deltaproteobacteria bacterium
CAAGCGCGCCAAGGAGCTGGACATCCACCTGGACGATCACGCCGAGCTGGGCAAGTGCCAGGTCGAGCTGTTCGAAGCGGTGGCCGAGCCCTACCTGGTGCAGCCGACCTTCGTGATGGAGTACCCGGCCGAGACGTCGCCGCTGGCGCGCCGCAACGATCAGCGCCCCGAGTTCGTCGACCGCTTCGAGCTGTACATCGGCAAGATCGAAATGTCGAACGCGTTTTCCGAGTTGAATGATCCGGTGGATCAGTACCAGCGCTTCGAGATGCAGCTGGCCGACAAAGAGCGCGGCGACCAGGAGACCATGGAACTCGACGTGGACTACGTGCGCGCCCTGGAGTACGGCCTGCCGCCCACGGCCGGCTGCGGCATCGGCGTGGACCGCGTCGTCATGATGCTGGCCAGCCAAGACAGCATCCGCGAAGTGATCTTCTTCCCGCACATGCGCCCCGAGATGCCGGCTGTCACTGCCTCCGCTGGCGATGACGAGCCCGAGTTCGAGGCCGTGTAGCGGATGGCCCTGGCGCACGCCCAACGCCTGCAGACGCTGGCGGCGGTGGCGGTCCTGGCGGCCGTGCCCGAGGCCCTCGTGCGCTCGCCCGACCAGCAGATTGCCTTCCAAGCTATGTTGGTTGCTCAGCTTTTGGGCGTAATCGTCGCAGCCATCGGTGTGGCGGCGGCGTTTTCGGCGATCGGCCTGGCGCTGGTGCGGGTGGCGAGTCAGCCGCTGCTGCACCGGGCGCCCACCTTCGTGGCCTGGTCCTTCCTGACCTCGGCGCGCGCTTACCAGCCGTGGCCATTGCGCTTTTTGCGCGTGCTGCAGGGGCACGTCGATGTGGCCCGCGACGCCCCCAGCCGGTGGCGGCCGCTGCCCTTGCTGGGCGGCCTGCTGGTTGCGGGAGGACTGGGCGCGGCGGCGGCGTGGTGCCAGTTGCACGGGGCCGGGCTGGTCTGGCTGATGGGTCGCAACCTGGCGGCTTTGCTGGCGTTGCACGCGTTGCTGCTGGCGATCGCCGGCGTGGGTCCCAAGGGTCTGCGGACGGCGCTGGCGGTGGCGCTGCCGGTGGCGGCCGTGGTGGGTGCCGGTGTGGGTGGCCGGCACCCCGCGGTCCTGAACTACGTCGACCCGCTGTTTCTGCTTGGTGGTCTGCTGGTCTTTGGTGTGCTGGGCCTGCTGCGGCCGGGCGCCGAGGTCGGCATGGCCGCCCGACTGGCGCGGCGGGGACGCTGGGGCCTGCCCGTGGGCGCGGTGCTGCTGGGTTTGGCCTTGGCGGCCCGGGCCAACCTTGGCGTCGACTTCGCAACCGTGGCGCTGGTTTCGGCGGCAGTGGCGGCCACGGCGGTGGGGCTGTACCTGCTGCTGCAAGGCCAGCCCAAGGTCAGCGTGCCGGTGTTCGTGTCGATTGTCGGCGTGTCGGCCGGCACCTGGGCGCTCATCGTGGTGCTGTCGGTCATGGGCGGCTTCGCGGCGGATCTGCGGCAGAAGATGCTGGTGGCCAACGCCCACGCGCTGATCGAGGCGCCGGGACGGGCCAAGCCGTTCGCCCACGCCGCGGCCCTGGCCAGGACCCTACGCAATGTGCCTGGTGTGGTGGGGGTCAGCCCACAGATCCGCGGCGACGCGATCCTGTCGTCGGCCTACAACGTCAACAATTTCGTGTCGATTCGCGGCATCGACGCCGACCTGCCCGAGGTGGAGCGCGAACTCGGCTCGACCATGCGCAGTGGTTCGCTGGCGCTGATGCGCTCGCCCACCGCCCTGGGTAGCGACCGCGCCATGCTGCGCCGCTCGGCCACCGCCACCAGCGATCTGCCGCCGACCCCCAGCGATTTGCCGGCCGCATCGACGGCGTCGGCCGATCCCATGCTGGACGCCATGCGCAACCTGCCGCCCGGCCCCGCCGAAGCGGCGCCGCCGCAGCGCGAAATGCTGGTGCTGCCCAGTGGCGCGGCCAAGGGCGGAGCGACCAAGCGCCCGGCCAGCCTGGACCTGCCCGCGGCCGAGGTGCCGGAGCTGGGACCCGAGCTGAAACCCGGTGAGCACCCAGCGGATTTGCCCCGCCCACCCGACCGCCCCACCCGCGGCAGCTTCTTTGGTCTGGCCGACGACCCGCCGAGCGCCGCGCCGGAGCAGGAAGATGTGCCGGTGACGCCGGGGATTCTGATCGGCGTGGAGCTGGCCCGCTCGCTGCAGGTCGAGCTGGGCGACCGGTTGGAAGTGGTGACGCCCGATGGCGATGTCGGCCCCACCGGTCTGCGGCCGCGGGTGCGGAGCTACCGCGTGGCGGGTACCTTCGAGACCGGCCTGTACGAGGCGGACTCCAAGGTCGCCTACATGACGCTGGGCGAGGCGGCGCGCTACTTCAACTACGCTGGCGAGGCCAACGTGCTGGAATTGCGCCTGTCGCGTCCCGAGGAGCCCGACGGGGTGTTGGCCGCCGTGCGCACCGCGCTGGCGAGTCACGGCGCCGCCGAGCTGGAGCTGGTCGACTGGCGCGAGCTGAACCGCTCGCTGTTCTCGGCCCTGGCCTTTGAGCGACTGGTGATCTTCTTGGTGCTGGGCCTGATCATCCTGGTCGCCGCGTTTGCCATCGTCTCAGCCCTGACCATGGTTATCTTGCAAAAACATGACAGCATCGCCATGCTGCGCGCGATGGGCGCGGCGGCCGGCGAGGTTCGCAGCGCCTTTGTGCAAATGGGCGGCGTGATCGGCGTGATGGGCACCACCGCTGGCGCCATCCTGGGTCTGGGCACCTGTGGCCTGATCGAACTGCTGGGAATTCAACTGCCCGAAGCCTACTACGTCCGCACCCTGCCTGTGCGCCTGCAACCTACAGAACTGCTGGTTGTGATTGCGGTTTCCATGGGCATCTCGCTCCTTGCCACCATCTTCCCCGCCCGCTCGGCGGCCAAGCTCCAACCGCTCGAGGGTCTGCGTCATGGTTGAAAGTGTCGACATGACCAGCACTTCGGGGCCCACGCCGCTGCTCGAGGCGCGCGACGTCACCAAGTGGTTCGACCTGGGCAGCCGGCGCATCGACGTCTTGAGGGGCGTGCAGTTGACGTTGTATCCTGGCGACATGGTCGGCATCGTCGGGCGCTCGGGTTCGGGCAAGTCGACGCTCCTGCACCTGCTCGGCACGCTGGACCGGCCGAGCTCCGGCGAAATCCTCTACGACGGCCAACGCTTGGACCACCTGAGCGACGCCGAGCTGGCGGCCTTCCGCAACCGCTTCATCGGCTTCGTCTTCCAGTTCCACCACCTGCTGCCCGAGCTGACGGCCTTCGAGAACGTGCTGATGCCCACCCTGATCTCCCGCGAAAACACGGCGCAAGCCCGCGAACGCGCTCGCAGTCTGCTCGAGCGAGTCGGGCTGGCCGAGCGCTTCGATCACCACCCGGGCGAGCTGTCGGGCGGCGAACAGCAGCGCGTGGCCCTGGCGCGGGCGCTGGTGATGCAGCCCAAGGTGGTGCTCGCCGACGAGCCGACCGGCAACCTGGACGGCCGCACGGCCGAGGACATGCACCTGCTGATGGAGCAGCTCAATGCCGAAACCGGCACCGCCTTTGTGGTGGTGAGCCACAACCAGGAGCTGGCGGCGCGCATGCGGCGGGTGGCGCGGATGGTCGACGGCCGATTCGCCAGCGAGGCCGCATGAACACGCACGGGGCAATGCCAGCTAAGTGGCGCTGGATGTTGGCCTTGTGCCTGCTCCTCGCCAGCTTGCCTGCGGGCGTGGCGGCCGACGAGGGCTCGCTCTTTGGCCGCGGCGCGCTGTCGCGACCGGATCCCGACAAGAAGGACGAAGAGGCGGCGCCGGCCGACGACACCGAGCCGCTGCCCGACGAGACGCCGGTGCTGCAGCTGGTGATCGCCAAACTGAGCCTGGCGGGCCTGGAGCGCGTCGAGAGCAAGGTCGCCTTGGGCCAAATCCGCAGCCGCGAAGGCATGGCGGTGGATCCGCAGCTGGTGGCCGACGACGTCCGCCGCCTGTTCCAACTCGGCCTGTTCGACGACGTGCGCGTGGGCCTCAAGCGCCTGCCGCAGAAGCCGGATGCCACCGAAACGCCTGTGGAATTGCGATTCCAACTGCTCGAGCGGCCGTCGATTTCGGCCATCGAGGTGCGCGGCAACACTGAGCAATCGACCGAGTCGATCAACAAGGTCATCGATCTGCGCATCAACAACCTGTACAGCCCGCAGGACGCCGCGACCAACGTGACCAAGATCAAGGACTTGTACCGCGACGAGGGCTTCTTCCTGGCCACGGTCAGCCACCACGTGGAGCCGCAGCCGCAAAATCAGGTCAAGGTGGTCTTCGACGTGGTCGAACGCGCCGAAGTCAAGGTCCGCGAAGTGCAGTTGCTGGGCAACGAAGGCATCGCCGACGACGACATCAAGGCCGTGTTGCGCACCCAGGAAGGCGGTGTCACCTCGATCATCGGCAAGGGCGGCAACTTCAAGCCCGACAACCTGGACATGGACGTGCAGATTCTGCAGTACCTGTACCTGACGCGCGGCTACATCCAGGCCAAGATCGACGAGCCAATCGTCAGTCTTTCTCCGGATATGAAGTACATCACCATCGCCGTGCGCATCCACGAAGGACCGCAGTTCCGGGTGGGCAAGGTCAGCGTCGAGGGCGACACGGTCGAGCCCGCCGACAAAGTGGTGCCGACCCTGGCGCTGAAGCCGGGCGACATCTTCAACTACGCGATGGTGCAGCAAGACGGCAACAAGATTCGGGATTTGCAGAAGAACGCCGGCTACGCCCACGCCACGGTCGAGAACAACTCGGTCCCGGACATGGACAAGCGCACCGTGGACTGGACCTACCGGGTGCAGCGCGGCAAGAAGTGCTTTTTTGGTCAGATCTCGCTGGCCGGCGGCACCTCGACGCGCGACAAGGTGATCCGCCGCGAGATGACCTTTGTGGAAGGCGAGCTCTACAGCGAACAGAAGATCCAGCAGAGCCAGGCGCGCATCCAGCGCTTGGGCTACTTCGAAAAGGTGGAGATCAAGACCAAGCCCACCGCCATCGCGCAAGTGCTCGACGTGGTTGTAGAAGTCAAAGAGCGCACCACCGGCACCTTCCAGGTGGGCATGGGCTTCTCGTCGATCGACAACTTCATCGCCACCATGCAGATTGCCAAGGACAATTTCTTGGGCCGCGGTCAGCGCATGAGCGTGCAGGGCCAGCTGTCGTCGATCCGCACGGTGTTCCAGGCCTCGTTCTTCGAGCCGTACTTCCTGGACAGCAACGTCACGTTCTCCATCGACTTGTACCGCTTCGACCAGCTCTACACCGACTTCTCGCGGCGCGCCACCGGCGGCGGCTTCTCGTGGGGCTACCGTTTCACCGACACCCTTATCGCCGACTTGGGCTACACCGGCGAGCAAGTGGTGACAACCATTGGCGGTCTCTCGGGTCGCACCACTGTGCCCGTGGCCAACTACTTTGGCTCGGGCTTCACCAGCTCGCTGCGCGGCACCCTGAGCTTCGACTCGCGCGACGACCGCATGTTCCCCACCACCGGCTGGTACGTCTCCGGCACCGCCGAGTGGGCCAACCAGTACATCGGCAGCGACAACCTGTTCACCCGCTTCACCGCCCGCATCCGCCGCTTCTTCCCGCTGCCGCTGGACGGCGTGCTGCGCTTCAACCTGGTCGGCGGCATCATCGAGGCGCCCAAGGGCAAGGTGGTGCCGCTGTTCGAGCGTTTCTTCGTAGGCGGCATCTTCAATGTCCGCGGCTACGCGCGCAATTCGCTGGGCCCGCAGATTGCCGTGCCTTCTTCGGGCGATCCCGCGGCCTCGCTGTCGGCCTTCACCATCGGCGGCACGCGGCAGCTGTACCTGAACAACGAAGTGGAAGTGCCCATCATCAAAGCGCCAATGAACTTGCGCGGCCTGATGTTCTTCGACATCGGCAACGCCTTTGGCGAGGGCCAGTCGGTCTTGGACCAGGGCAGTTTCCCGTTCCGCATGTCGGTCGGCTGGGGCATTCGCTGGTTTTCGCCCGTCGGTCCGCTGCGTTTCGAGTGGGGCGTGCCGATCAATCCGCGCCCGGGTGAGCAGCCGCTGGCCTTCGAATTCACCATCGGCAACTCGTTCTGAGTTCCGCCCCGGAGCCGGACCCGAAGGGTGGCCCAGCCCGCCGAGGCGCGTTCGACTGCTATGGAATCGCCCAGTTCCAAATGCTTGCCTTTCTTGGCATACATTCGAAAGCATGTAGAATTGTGAACGCTGCCGACGCAGTGCTTCCGACGTGCGCTATACTCAACGCTAAGACCCGCAGTCCTGTCGACGGCGAAACGGGGGAAATCCAATGAAAACATGGACGATTCGTGCGATGCTTGCTCTTGTCACCGCGACCGCGCTGAGCGCCTGCGGCGAGGACGAGGTCCTGGTCTCGGCCGTGGCGGCGGATGCATCGACGGACGGCACGGGCAACACCGGCGACGGTCTGGGCGGCACCGACGCGCAAACGGACGACTCGACGCCCCCCGTGGATGCCACCAGCGACGATGCGACGGACGTGCAAGACGACGGAACGACGCCCCCCGACGCCGTCGCCGACGACACCAAGCCCAGCGACGACACCAAGCCCAGCGACGACACCAAGCCCAGCGACGACACCAAGCCCGGCGACGATACTGCCGTGCAGACCGACGGCAGCGGCGATGGCCAGGTGGCTCAAGACATCGAGACGCCCGACGTGCTGACCTGTACTCTGGAGGCGTGCGACGACAAGAACGTATGTACCAAGGACACTTGCGACCTGGTGGCGGGCTGCGTGCACACGCCGGTCGACGGCACTTGCGACGACGGCAGCGCCTGTACCGACGGCGATGCCTGCAAAGACGGCAAGTGCGAAGCCGGTGCCGCCAAGGCCTGCGACGACAAGAATGGCTGCACCGCCGACACGTGCGATGCCGCCGCGGGCTGTGTGAACACGGCCTTGGACGCCACCCCCTGCGACGACGGCGACGCCTGCACCAGCGGCGACGAGTGCAAGGCCGGGACCTGCACCGCCGGCAAGGCAGCCGACTGCGACGACAAGAACACCTGCACCACCGACAGCTGCGACAAGGCCGCCGGCTGCGCCCACCTGCCCCTCTCGGCCACGGCCTGCGACGACGGCGACGGTTGCACCCAGAACGACACCTGCAGCGAGGGCAAGTGCGGCGGCGGCGGCGCCCTGACCTGCGACGACAAGAATCCGTGCACCGACGACACCTGCGACGTCAAGGACGGCTGCAAGTTCACCAACAATACCGCGCCTTGCACCGATGGCGACGCCTGCAACGGCGCCGACACCTGCGCCGAGGGCAAGTGCACCGCCGGCACCACCCTGGTGGTCTGCGACGACAAAAACCCCTGCACCGACGACAAGTGCGACCCCGCCGGCGGCAACTGCGCCTTTGCGCCCAACACGGCCGCATGCGACGACGGCAGCGTCTGCACCGCCGGCGACCAGTGCGCGGCCGAGAAGTGCCAGCCCGGCGCGGCCGTCAACTGCGACGACAAGAACCCCTGTACCGCCGACTCATGCGACAAGCTGGTCGGCTGTGTCCACGCCAAGGTGGGCGGCGCCTGCGACGACGGCAACGCCTGCACCAGCGGCGACCAGTGCCAGGGCGGCGCGTGTCAGCCCGGCGCGGCGGTGGTGTGCGACGACAAGAACCCTTGTACCGCCGACAGTTGCGACCCCAAGACCGGCTGCGCCAGCGCGCCCCAGGCCGGCCCGTGCGACGACGGCAGCGCGTGCACCACCGGCGACACCTGCGCGGGCGGCGTCTGCGGCCCCGGCAAGCCCGCCAGCTGCGACGACGGCAACGCCTGCACCGCCGACAGCTGCGACAAGAAGGCCGGCTGCCTGCACGCCAACACCACCGCGCCCTGCAGCGACGGCAACGCCTGCACCGGCAAAGACGTGTGCAGCGGCGGCTTCTGCCAAGGCACCGCCCTGG
>JACRCU010000004.1 GCA_016218865.1 Deltaproteobacteria bacterium
CGGTCGAACCGATGGCTGCCCCGCGTTTCGTCGCCAGGTCCGCCCAGCGTTTCGATGCGGGTGGCGGCCATCTTCTGCCGGGCTTCCTCGCTGAGCTCGCAGGCCTCGTCGCCGCAGCTCAAGCGGATGTGGCTGTGGTCGTCGTGGCCATCCAAGTGGCGAATCGGCGTCTCCTGGCTCCGCTCTTGCGGCCGCGGATACTGCAGCAGCTTGTACAGCGACTCCTGCGACTCGCCGGCCCGCAGCGCCGCCTGGTACAGAGCAGGCTGCAAGCTATAGTGAACAAAGGCGTATTGCACGCGGCCGGTGACGAGGATCGCCTTCAGGAACTGCCAGGTCCGGTCGGCATCGAGCGTGTCGGGACGCGCGTCGGCCAGCACTTTGGGTTCGACCGCGCCGCGCAGGTAATAGCCCACATCCACGTCCAGGCCGCCGCGGTGGCTTTTGTGGGGCGGCAGACAGCCGCCACCGTCTTTGGACAGGTCGCCGATCATCACCGTGGCCAGCAGCGGCGACTGCGCCTGGACGGCCGCCGAGGCACGCTGCAGGGCCTCGACCAGCAGGGGCTTGCCCCAGGCGTTTTGCGGCCGCCGCAGACGAAAAGTCTCGCCATTCAACGGCATTTGCACTCCGCCGACCAACACCACGCCGTCGTGCGGCGACTTGGCGACCAGGTAGCGCTTGCCGGCCCTCAGCTTGACCTTGCCCTCGCCCAAGTCGTTGAGCTTGCGCACCGCCGCCTCGGCGACGCCGTAGCGCTTGGCGAACTTGGCCAACGACTCCTTCTTGCGCGGTCGCCCGTACTTGCGCCCGCAAGGGTCCGCCTCGGCCTTGCTGCCCTTGCTGGCCAGGGCTTTGCATTCCTTGAGCTTCTTGTTCTTCTTGTCGCTGCACTTCTTGTCGAGGGCGGCGGCGTCGGCCTCGGCCTGTCGGTCCTTCTCGTCGCGCGCGAACTTCTTGCACTTGGCGGTGCGGGCGGCCTTCTTGCCTTGGCAGGCCTCCTTCAGCTCGGCCCGCTCCCGCTCCACCTTCTTCATTTCTTTGGCGGTCAACGGCTTGGGCTCGGCATCGTCGCCGGTCTTGCCGTGCCTGTTGGCCCTGGCCGCCTTGGCAGCCGCTTTGCCGACGCCGGACTTGTCGGCATGGTGGCCCTTTTCGGCCTTGTCGGCCCTGGCGCCCTTGCCGGCCTTTGCGTTTTTCGCTGGCGCTGCCTTGCCTTTCTTGATCTTGGCCGCGCTCTTGTCCGCCGGCCGCGCCACCGCCTCGCCGCCAGCGAGCTGCAGCAGCCCGGCGAGCAGCCACGCCAGCGCGCGCGCCCACGGCCAGCAACCGCGCGCCAGGACTGCGTTTGTCGGTACTTGCCGCCGCTGCGCCATCCGCGAGATCAGGGCAACACGTCGATCTTCAGGTCGTCGATGAACCAGCCGGCGCCCTCGTTGTTGTAGGAGTCGCCGCTGTCGAAGCGGAAGCGCACCTGGACGGTCTTTCCGGCGAGCGCCGAGACGTCGATTGCCTTGAACAGCCACTGCTTGGCGGGGTCCGCGTTGTCGAATTCCTGGTTGATCGGCAGGGAGGCGAACTGGTCGGCCGAGACCTCGATGCTGCGATTGTCGTAGTTGCTCGCCAACTCGGTGTCGTGCCACGACCAGAAGCTGATGCGGATCGTGCCCTTGGCCGGCAGGGCGATGGTGGCCGACGTCGCGGTGCCCTGCGCCTTGGCGTCGTCGTCGTAGTTGGTGCCGTTGTTGAAGTTCAGCGAGCAGGCGGCCGACTTGGCCTGGGGCGGATTCGGCGTGCCATCGATGGCCCAGGCCGACAGCCCGCTGGCCGCGGCAGCCGAGAACGTCCACGTACCCGTGGCGCCGCAGTCGAAGGCGTCGCTGTAGGCAGTGGTGCAACTGCCGGCCTTGCCAATGCACGCACCGCTGGTGCAGGCGTCGTTGACCGTGCACAAGTCGCCGTCGTCGCAAGGGGCTGCCTCGCCGAACGGCGTGTGCGTGCAGTTCTTGGTGCCGCCTGCGCCGTCGCACTTGTCCGTCGTGCACGGGTTGCCGTCGTCGCACGCGACGGTGTCGACCGGTCCGACGCACTGACCACCGGTGCACTCCTCTTTGCTGGTGCACGGGTTGTCGTCGCTGCACCAGGATCCATCGGTCTCTTGTTCGTAGCTGCAAGCGCCCGTCTTGCTGTCGCACTTGTCGTAGGTGCAGCCATTCTTGTCGTCGCAGCCCTTGCTGTCGCCGTCGCAGTAGCCCCAGTCGCAGCTGTCGTTGCTCGTGCACGCGTCGCCATCGTCGCAAGGGGCGCCGTCGGGCAGGTCCTTGCCGCCGCAAGTGCCGCCGTCACAGAGATCGTCGGTGGTGCAGCTCTCGCCGTCGTCGCAGCTGGCGCCGTCGGGCTCGGCTTTGCCTTCGCAGCCGTTCGAGGTGCACACGTCGCCCACCGTGCAGCTCTCGCCGTCGTCGCACGGCGTGTTGGCCGCCACATCCTTATGGAGGCAGCCGCTGCCTGGGTCACAGCTGTCCACCGTGCACTCGTCCAAGTCGTCGCAGTCCGTGGGACCGCCGCCGGCGCAGGTGCCGGCCTTGCAGCCGTCGCTTTCGGTGCAGGGGTTGCCATCGCTGCAGAGGTCGCCGTCGTCCGCCGGCCCGCCGACTTGGCACTTGCCCGCTTTGCAGGCACCCACCTTGCACTCCACGTTGGCGTCGCATTCGCTGCCGTCGGCGGCCACGGTGTTGGCGCAGGCCCCGGTGGCGCTGTCGCAGCTGTCGGTGGTGCAGTCGTTTTTGTCGTCGCAGTCCTTCTTCGTCGCCGAGCAGCCGCCTTCTACGCAGACCCCGGGGGCGCACTTGTCGCCGGTGACGCAGTCGGCATCCGTCTTGCAGGTGCACAGGTCCACGTAGTCGGCGCAGCAGTCCTCGGCCTCGACGCAGTACGAGTCGCAGTGGCACGTGCTATTCGACATGTAGGCGCCGCAGTTGCCGGCGCACGACCCGGAGCCGGCACCGATGTCGGCCGGGCTGCTGTCTTTGGTGGCGATGTCGCCGGTTGCGTCGGTACCGGTCTGCACATCCGCAGCGATGTCGGCCGTTGGCGGCTGGCTGTCGCTGCCCGGCACGTCGTTGCCCGCACTGTCGCCGCCGGCTGCGTCGACTGCGCCATCGGCGCCGACCGACGAGTCCTGGCCACTGGCGGTGTCGCCCGTCGCCGTGTCGGCCGCGAAGTTGCCGCCACCGGTGTTGGTGGGGGTGGAGCAGCCCGCAAGGAGCCCTGCGCCAACAGCCAGCACGGCGGCAAGGTGGGGCAAGCGAATCAACGACATAGGCACCTCGACGACGGCCGGGCAGATGGGGCGATGGCAGGTAGACCGGGGAGCGCTGGCCAGAGACGGCCACCTGGGCATTTTACCGCCGCCCGCACACCGCGGGCAAGCGCAACAGCGGGCTTTTGTCGCGCGGTTGTCGGCCGCCCTGGGGCGCGCTATACAGCCCCGCAGGCCGGGCAGGCGCCCTGGCGGGACGGGCAAGATGGCAAGGGCGACGCGTATCTGCGTGACTGCGCCGGCATCCATCGGCAATGTGGCGGCGGGATTCGACGTGTTGGGCCTGGCGCTGCAGCCCCAAACCGCCGCAATCTGGCGTGATCGCGTCACCGTGACCCGCGGCGAGCGCGACGACCTGCACATCACGGGTCGGTTTGCGGGCGCGGTGCCGGCCACTGCCGCGGACAACCTGTGCATGATCGCGGCCACCCTGGTGCGGGCCCAGCTGGGCTTGCCGAACACGGCCCTGCGCGTGGAGCTCGACAAGGGCCTGCCGGCGGGCAGCGGTCTGGGCTCGTCGAGTGCCAGCGCCGTGGCCGCGGCGGTGGCGACGTGCGAGCTGCTGGACCCCGGGCGGCCGCGCAGCGAACGCATCGCTCAAGTCCTAGATATTGCCGGACAAACTGAAGCACATGCGACCGGTGCCGGCCACCTGGACAACGTGGCGCCTTGCCTGCTGGGCGGTCTGCAGTTGCTGACCCCACTTGGACCGCGCCCCCTGCCCTGGCCTAGGGGACTGCAACTGGTGGTTGCCAGTCCTGATTTTGCCGTTGCCACCCGCGATGCGCGGGCCGTGCTGCCCAAGCAGGTCGAATTGCACACCGCCGTGGAGCACGCCGGCAACCTCGGCGCCCTGGTGTTGGCGCTGCACGCCGGCGAAGTACCCTTGATCGCAGCAACCTTGCGCGACCTGCTCGCCGAGCCCTACCGCGCGGCGCTGGGTCCGGGTTTTGCCCAGGCCAAGGCGGGTGCCCTGGCCGCGGGAGCACTGGGCTGCAGTCTCTCGGGCGCTGGACCGGCGGTGTTCGCGGTGTGTCCCGAACATGCGGCGACCGCGGTGGCGGCGGCGCTGCGCGACGGATTCGCCAACCAAGGCCACGCAGCGGACGTGCAGATTTGCGCGGTGGCCGAGCTCGGCGCCCTGGACCGCGTCGAACGCCACGAGCGAGGATGATCATGCGGTTGCACAGCACGCGCACCCCCGACGACCGCAAGTCCTTTCGGCAGGCGATGGTGGCGAACCTGGCGCCCGACGGCGGTCTGTATGCCCCCGAGCTGCCGCGCTTCCACGACTGGGATGCGCTGCTCGCCCTGCCCTGGCCCGACCTGGCCGTCGAGCTGGTTCAGCGCCTGATCGGCGACGAGTTCGAGGCCCATGCACTGCAGGCCGCGGTCCGCGAAGCGTTTTCGTTTCCGGTGCCGCTGCGTTCGATCGAAGCGGACCGCTGGTGTCTGGAGCTGCACGCCGGACCCACGCTGGCTTTCAAGGACTTTGGTGCGCGGCTACTGGCCCGCCTGCTGCGGCTGCACGATGGCGACGGGGCGGTGCGGACGATTCTGACGGCGACGAGCGGCGATACGGGAGCGGCGGTGGCCCAGGCGTTCTGGCGCGTGCCCGGCATGCGCGCGGTGGTGCTGTACCCAGCAGGTCGGGTAAGCTCGCAACAGGAAAGGCAGTTTGCCACGCTCGGCGGCAACGTGCAGGCCCTGGCGGTGGCCGGATCGTTCGACGACTGCCAGGCGCTGGTCAAGGCGTGCTTCGCCGACCCCGACCTGTCGCGGCGCCACTGCCTGACCTCGGCCAACTCGATCAACATCGCCCGCATTCTTGCGCAGTTGTGCTACTACCCCCTGGCGGTAGCCCAACTCCGCCAGCAAGGCGAGCTGCGCGCGCCGCTCATCTGCGTGCCCAGCGGGAATTTCGGCAACCTCTGCGCGGCGTTGTATGCCCAGGCTCTGGGTCTGCCGCTGGCCGGCCTCGCGGCCGCCTGCAACGCCAACACGACCGTGCCCGAGTACCTGGACGGCCAGCCCTATCGGCCGCGGCCGAGCATCGCGACCCTGTCGAACGCGATGGACGTGGGCGCCCCCAGCAACTGGGAACGCATCGACCACCTCCTCGGCGGCCAGGCCGGCGCCCAGGCGGCGCTGCGCTGGGGTTGGGTCAGCGACGCCGAGACAAGGGCCGAGATTCTGCGGCTGTACCGGCTGGGGCACCTGGTCGACCCCCATGCGGCGGTCGCGTCGGCCGTGCTGGGTCGGGTGCAGCGGCCGGGCGAGGTGGGCGTGTTCTTGGCCACGGCACACCCGGCCAAGTTTCCTGAAGAGCTGGAAGCACTTACCGGCATGAAGCTGGCGCTGCCGCCGGAATTGGCGCAACTGGCCGACCGGCCGTTGCTGTCCCAGCCGCTGGCCATGTCGGTAGCAGCACTGCGAGCTGTGCTCGACGGCGGTCCCGCGATTTGCCATTAGGCGCGGAACTTGCGACAACGCGGCCCGAAACGAGCGCGCGTGGAGGCGACGATGAACGGTGGAACTCTGGTGGCACAGGTGCTGCAGCGGCGCGGCGTCAAACACCTGTTTACCCTGTGCGGCGGCCATATTTCGCCGATCCTGGTCGAGGCCAAGAAGCTGGGCATCCGGGTGGTGGACACGCGCCACGAGGTCAACGCCGTGTTTGCCGCCGACGCGGTGGCGCGCATGACGGGCATTCCGGGCGTGGCCGCGGTGACGGCCGGTCCAGGTCTGACCAACACCATCACGGCCATCAAGAACGCCCAGATGGCGCAGTCGCCGCTGGTACTGCTGGGCGGCGCGTCCGCCACGGTGCTGCGCGGGCGCGGCTCGCTGCAGGACATCGACCAGCTGGCGCTGATGCGACCCCACGTCAAGTGGATGGGCGCGGCCCGCAAGGTGCGCGACCTGGTGCCGATGCTCGAGATGGCCTTCGACATTGCGCAAGAGGGCGTGCCCGGTCCGGTTTTCGTCGAGTGTCCGGTCGATCTGCTGTATCCGCCCGAGACGGTCCGCATGTGGTACGGCGCCAAGTCGGCGACCGGCAAGGACGCGAGCCTGACCGATCGGGCCATCGAGTTGTACCTGAAATTCCATTCGCAGCGCCTGTTTGCCGGCCTGGACAGCGCGGTTATCGCCGATCCGCCGCCCCTGCGCCCGGTCGAGGCGTCGTCCGGCCAGGTCGCCGAGGCCGTCAAGCGACTGAGCAAGGCGAAACACCCGGTGATCCTTGTGGGTTCGGGCGCGCTGCAGATTCCGAGTGAAGCCGGGTCGATCGCTGCCGCGCTGGAGCGGTTGGGGATTCCCGTCTACCTGTCTGGCGTTGGCCGCGGTCTGCTGGGCGCCGGGCACGCGCTGCAGATGCGCCACGGCCGCAAGAACGCCCTGAAGCAGGCCGACGTGGTAATGCTGCTGGGCGTGCCGGCCGACTTCCGCCTGGACTACGGCAAGCACCTGACCCGCCGCATGTTCGTCATCAGCGCCAACCGCAGCCGCGAGGATCTGGTGCTGAACCGCAAGCCGGACCTGGCGGTGCACGCCGAGCCGGGCCGTTTCGTGCAGGCGATCGCCGCCCGCTGGTCGGGTGCCGATTTCAGCAGCTGGGTCGCCGAGTTGCGCCAGGGCGATGCCAAGCGCGACGCCGAGATCCAGCTGGAAGCTGCGGCACCGGCCGACGAGTTCTGCAATCCGCTGGCCGTGTGCAAAGCCATCGAGGACGTGCTGCCGGACGACTCGATCCTGGTGGCCGACGGCGGCGACTTCGTGGCCACCGCGTCGTACATCCTGCGGCCGCGGCGGCGCCTGTCGTGGCTGGACCCCGGCGTGTTCGGCACCTTGGGCGTGGGCGCGGGCTTTGCCATCGGCGCCCAGTGCGTGCGGCCCGACGCCCAGACCTGGATCATCTACGGCGACGGCTCGCTGGGCTATTCGCTCATGGAGTTCGACACCTACGTGCGTCACGGCCTGCCCATCATCGCGGTGGTCGGCACCGACGCCTCGTGGATGCAGATCGCCCGCGAGCAGGTCGACGTGCTCGGCGACGCGGTGGGCACCGAGCTGCGCCGCACCGACTC
>JACRCU010000403.1 GCA_016218865.1 Deltaproteobacteria bacterium
CGCTGGCGCCGCATCGGCCTGAACGGCGCCTTCGTCACCGGCGCCGATCTCGAAGTCGACACCGAGGTACTGTCCGCCGTCGCGGTGGCAGGCAAGCCGGGCCAGGTGGCCATCGTCGAGCGGCGAACGGCCGCAGCCAACGAGCCCCAGCTCTATGTGCGGAAGATCGCCATTGCCTCGCCCAGCGACGGCGGCGCCACCCTGGGTCCGGCGGTGCCGCTGCCGCAGTCGCTCAGCAAGGCGCCGCTGCACGCGTCGCTGACCTACTCGGCCGAGACCGACAGCTATGCCGTGGCGTGGTCGGGCGACAAGATGAGCGAAAGCGTGTGGATCCAGCAGTTCCGCTAGAACGTCCACCAGAGACCTCCCAGGCCCCGCGCAACCCAAACTCGGTCTGAGCAAAACGCAAGGATGCCGGGTGGGTCGCAAGGGCAAGAAACAAGGCGGAGGGGACGCGACCCGCCGCGACGTCGACCGTTGGCTTCGGGTGTCTGATCGGGTCTCTAGCCCGCCCTGCGGTTACTCGCCGGGCTGGATGGCCTCGAAGGTGGCGGTCTCGGTCAGGATGCAGTCGTCGGCCTTGCTCGCGGCGCTGCCGCGGCCGGTGAAGCGGAACGTCGAGTACACGCCGTCGCAGTCCAGGTCGCCGTAGGCTGAGGCCGTGAAGCGGGCCTCGCCCAAGCTACCGCTGCCCTCGTAGGCGTAGATGAAGGCGTGCGGCTCGTCCAGCTTCCACTTGAGCGCCGACCAGAGCGTGCGGTTCCACTCAATTTTCTTGGGATCGCACATCCCGTCGGCGCCCGCCACCGCCGGGTCGCAGCAGCTCGGCGCCAGGTGCGTGCGGATCTGCCCGGCAGGAAACGAGCAGGCGGCCCGCTCGCCCGTCGCGGTCGGCCGCGGCTTGACGTAGTAGATCGATGCGGACTTGACGAGCTGCGTAAGTGCGCGCAAGGCCTCGTCTTGGTGCTGGCGCTGCGCCAATCGCGGCAGTCCCCAAGCCACGCCGAACGCAGCCGCGGCAACCGCCGTGGCGGCAACAACCAAACGAGGTGACATCGCTAGTAGCAGGCCTGGGTGGTCGACTGGCAGGGGAACCAGCTGCACGCTGGCGCGCCGGCGATCGGCGGATCGGTGTTGCAGAACTGCCACTTCTTGGTGCCGCAGCACTGGAAGTTGCTGCCGTTCTTGTACAAGCACTTTGCGCCGGGTTTGAGTCCGCAGGCACCCCACTGGCAGCTGCTGCTGCAGACCTTGGCCGCGCACGGGTCGCCGCAACTGGTCGACAACGAGCCGGGCGAGCACACGCCCTGGTTGACGCAGGAGCCCCACGACGGCCATGGGTTCCACTGGCACGACGAGCTGCAAGTGCGTGTTCGGCTTTGTGATCCGCAGTTGCCGCAGCCTTGGCTCTGGCTCTCGGTGGCGCCAGCTGCGCAGGTGCCCTGCCCGCTGCAGGTGCCCCACGAACTCCACGAGCCCCAGCTGCAGCTGGCGGTGCAGGTGCGGGTGCGGGTCTGCGTGCCGCAGTTGCCGCAGCCCTGGGTCTGGGTGTCGACCTGCCCGGCGGTGCACGTCGGGTTGCTGACAGAGTTGCCGCACACGCCGGTGCTGGCGTTGCAGATGCCGGGGCCGCAGGCGTTGTTCAGTGCGCTGCAGTCCTTGGCGGTGCCCGAGCACTTGCCGTTGGCGCAGGTGTCGCTGTAGGTGCACGGATTGCCGTCGTTGCAGACCGCGCCGCTGTTGGCCGGCTGGGCCACGCAGGTGCCGCCCTGGCACATGCCCTTGCCGCAGGGGCCGTCCAGGCCCGAGCAATCGAGCAGCGTACCCTTGCAGCCGCCGGACGCGCAGGTGTCGCCGGTCGTGCAGGGGTTGCCGTCGTCGCACGAGCTGGGCTTGGGCTTGGACATGCACACGCCCGACTCGCAGACACCCGCGGTGCAGGCCGAGTCCAGGTTGCTGCAGTCCTTGGGCGTGCCGACGCACTGGCCGCTGACGCAGGTGTCGGCGGTGGTGCACGCATTGCCGTCTTCGCACGGTCCGGGCTTGGGCGCCGAGATGCAGGCGCCCTGGCTGCACAGACCTTGGGTGCAAGCGCCGCTCAACCCAGAGCAGTCCATGGCCTTGCCCTTGCAGATGCCGGCCGAGCACTTGTCCGCCACTGTGCAGGAATCGCCGTCGTCGCAGGACAGGCCGTTCTGCAGCACGTAGGCAGTCTTGCTTTGCAGGGGGTTGCAGACCTTGCAGGGATTGCTGGGGTCGATGCTGCCGGCGCCCACGCACTGGCCGTTGATGGTGCAGATGCCCGACTGGGTGGTGTGCTGGCACTTGCCGGTGGCGTCGCACGCGTCGTTGGTGCAGGGGTCGCCATCGTCGGCGCACGGCTTGCCCACGTCGGCGGGCGTCTTGACGCAGCCCTTGACCACGTCGCACACGTCGATGGTGCACGGGTTCTGGTCGTCGCAGCTGAGCACGGCGCCGCCCACGCACTTGCCGTCGATGCACTTGTCTTCCTTGGTGCAGGCATCGCCGTCGTCGCAGCCGGCGTTGGGCGGTTGGAAATTCTTGCACGATCCGTCGGTGTTGCAGGTGTCGACCGTGCACGGGTTGCCGTCGTCGCACAGGCCCTCGTCGGTCTTGCCGTCGCAGTCGTCGTCGTAGCCGTTGCACGTCTCGGGCTTGGGTTCCGGCGCCGAGCAGACCTGCTCGCCGTCTTTGCAGACGAATTCGCCGCCGTCGCACGTGCCGAATTCATTGGTGGTCTTGCACTTGCCGTTGTTGCCCAGGTCGTCGGTGCTGCCGTTGCAGTCGTCGTCGGCACCGTTGCAGGTCTCGGCCGCGGGCACCTTGGCGTTGCAGGCCGACAGACCGGCCATGCTGCACGAGCGGGTGCCCGAGCAGGTGCCGTAGGCGTTCTTGACGCTGCACGGCGTGGTGGCCTTGTTGGCGATGGCCAGGGCCGAGCACGTGCACTGGCCGCTGGTGGGGATGCACTGGAACAGGTTCTTGCCGCTGTCGGGGTCCAGCACTTCTTGGCAGGCGTAGTTGGCGGGGCAGTCGCTGGCCTTGGGGTCGCACTTGGCGCCGCAGAAGCTGCCGCTCGAGAACGGCACGCACTTGTGGTCCAAGGCGTTGTTCTCGTTGCAGTTGGCCGACTGGCCGCAGGGCTCGCACAGGTGCAGGAATTTGGGCAGACAGATGAACGCCGTATCTACGCCACTTTGCACTTGATTGCAGGTCCAACCGGGATCGCAGTCGGTGGTGCAGACCTTGCTGCACACCTTGCCGATGTCGTTCTGCACGCACCAGCCAGACACGCAGTCGGTGGCCTGATTGCACGGCTTGCCAAAATCTTCGGGCCCGGTTTTGAAGTCGCCAAAGGTGATGTCGACCGCACTGGTGTCGTTGTTGACCTGGCCCAGGTCCGAGAAGCCGCTTAGGCCCGTGCCGTCGGCGTCGTTATCGGTCGCGCTGGCGCCGCTGCCCGGGTTGCCGGAGTTGGTGTCGCTGCATGCCGCGGCGAGCACGGTCGCCAGTGCCGCGATCGCGAATCGCCACGCCGCCCTGCTGCAAACTGGCTGGCGGTCAAGACTGGCACTGATCATCGGACTCCCCTTTTTCCCGGCGGACCGAGTGCCCGGCAGGAAGACTGCCCTGCCGCGCCGGCCGAAAAAGGGCAGCGCGCGACCCAAGTAGTTTCGCAAACGCAGCGCCCTCTCGCAACCGCTGACCAAGGCCGGTGGGGTCTGCAGACTGGAGGCTGAGTTTTGTTGCGATCTTAAGGCATACGCGGCGGCAGCACCTGCTCGACGCGCCGGCCGGCAGGTACCACGTCGATCTGCAGCCAGATCGCCGTGTCGGGAATCAGGTGCTGGGCGCGCTCGGGCCATTCGACTACGGCAACGGCCTCGGCGTCGTAGAGCAGGTCGTCGATGCCCGCGGCCTCGGCTTCGCCGGGCTGGGTGATGCGATACAAGTCCAGGTGCAGCAATGTCACATCGCCGCCACGGTAGGTGTGGGCGAGGGCAAAAGTGGGACTGGCCACCGCCTCGCCATCCAGACGCAAACCGCGGGCCAGGCCGCGCACCAGGGTGGTTTTGCCGGCACCGAGCGGGCCCACGAGCGCCAACACGTCGCCGGGGCCGACCTGTTCGGCCAGCTGGGCGCCCAGGGCTTCCATGGCCTCGGCGTCGCCCACCACCTGGGTCGGCAGCTGCAAAGTCCGCGCTTTCACTTGAATTCTACCTTCTCGATGGCGAACGTGCGCTTGCCGCCCGGCATGGTGGCGGCGATCTCGTCGCCGGCCTCGCGGCCGATGAGCGAGCGCGCGATGGGCGAGCTGATCGAGATGAGACCCTGCTTCAGGTCGGCCTCTGGGTCGCCCACGATCTGGTAGACGAACTCCTGCTCGGTATCCACATCGGTGACCGTGACGGTGGCGCCGAACACCACCCGGCTGCCGGACAGGGTCTTCGGATCGATGACCGTGGCAGTGGCGATGGAGGTCTCGAGCATCTGCATGGTGCCGGCAATCATCGCCTGCCGCTCTTTGGCGGCGTGGGACTCGGCGTTTTCGCGAAGGTCGCCGTGGGCGCGCGCTTCCTCGATGTCGCGGACGTTCTTGGGGCGCTCGACCTCGCGCAGGTGCTGCAACTGTTCGTGCAGCTTGGCCAGGCCGCGCGGGGTGATCGGGGTGCCGTTCGACATGCAATTCCTCGTACTACGTCCCCGCCCTGGGCTGGGATCCACCAAAAGTTACGCCAAAACTACCATGAAAATTCGAATTCGCGCAGTACTTTGGCCACCAGCGTGCGGCCGGCGGGCACCGATGCAGCCGCGGGCCAGGCCGCGCGACGCGCGCGCGATCCGCCGCTACGAACGCTGCAACTTGCCGTCTTCGCCCAGGACATAGTTGGGCGGCACCACGTCTTGCAGCGCGTCGGCCCACTGGCCCAACGGCAGCTCGTGTTCCAGGGCCAACTCGAAGGCCAGCGACTTGACCCGCATCGACTCTTCGGGGTCCAGCATCCGCTCGGCAAAGTACGGCGCCACCTGCTCGCCGGGGTAGGTCGACAGACCGTCCAGCGCATAGAAGCGGATCTCGTTCGAGCGCGACGTCAGCAGGCTGACCAGGGCGTCGCGGACGCGATCATGCTGAAAATCGCGAAGATTGCTAACGATTTCGCGCAGGCGCTCCAGGCCCTCGTGGTAGCCGGGGTCGCAGTCCTGGATGGCGTGCAGCAGCGCCTCGACCGCCGCGTCCTCGCCGGCCAGTTCGCGCAGGGCCTTGAGCGGAAAGTAAACGGCGTCGCGGGTGGCGATGAAGTGCCGCAGCGGCGCCTCGGCCTCTTTGCCCCACTTGGCAATCTGCTGATAGCAGTAGTCCTTCTCTTCCTCGTCCACGGTCGGGCCGCTGACGCGCAGCGTGAACCGCTCGAGCATCGCCTCCAGGGCTGCCGGTGTGCCCAGCTTGGCCAGATCGTCCATCGCCTCGTAGCGCTCGTGCGTCTGGCGGTACTGATCCATCAGCCGCCGTTTGATGCGGTCAATGTTCTTCTGCGGATCCTTGCCGCCGCCCAAAAAGTCGAACAAACCCATGCTGCTCCTTGCGTTCCTGCGCGCCAGGCCGGGCGGCCAGTGCGGCGCCGGATCCTCGAACGAGCGGCGAACAATGTAACCCAACGCCGTGGTGTGCGCCACCTGGAATCGGCCGGGTGCCGGCGGTCGCCACCTCCCCAGGATCGTTTCGGAATCGGATAGCCTGTGGATAAAATGTGAATTGAGGCTAGACATGCTTGAATCTATATGGCAGATCGTCTGCCCCTGTGCGATCGTTTCGCGACCGAGGTCTGCATGGCGCCACCCACGGCGCACCCCGAACTGGCCCACCCCTTGGCCCACCGATCCGCACTGGCGAGCGCGAACCTGCCCGCCCCCGTCCCACTTGTTGGGGTGCCCCGGTTGGGGCGAGCGTGGCTGGCGACCGCCGGACTTGCGCTGGTGCTGCAGACCGGCTGTGCCACCCAGCTGGCGGTGATTCGCCCGGGTGGTCCCACCTTGCGCGCTCTGGTCGACAGCGACGGCGATGGCTGGGAGCCGCCGCGCCGGCCGCCCCTGGCGCTGGGCGAGCGGTCGGCCCTGGCCAGCATCGACGACGACGCGGCCTTGGACGCGGACCATGGCGGCGACGGCGAGACCTATCGGCCGGGCCGCCCGCTGACAATCAGCGACCGCATGGCCCACCGCTGCCGGGTGCACCGCGCGACCTTGGAGCGTGCCGCTACCCGGCGCGGGTTGGACCCCTACTTGCTGCTGGCGCTCGCCTGGGTCGAGTCGGGCTTCAATCCCAATGTGGAATCGCCGGCGGGCGCCGTGGGCATCATGCAGATGCTGCCGACCACGGCGCGCGCCCTGGGCTGCACCGACAACGTCGATCCGGTCTGTCAAGCGGACGCCGCCGCAAACTACTTGATTCGACTAATGAATCGCTATCAGGGCGACCTTCTCTACGCCCTGTGTGCCTACAACAGCGGTCCGACTGGCGCGACCCGCGCCCGGCTGCGCGGCGAACTTCCCGGCAACGTCGGCTTCGCCACCCGCGTCCTGGAAGCCCGCAGCCGCCTGGAGCGCTTCGGCTGCGACGGCAAATAGCCGGTCGCGTTCGCAGCGGCCACAGCCGCACACACGCATGGCGACAGCGCTTGGCAGCAAATGGTTTGGCAAGCTTTGGGCTGCTGGAGGGGTCGCCTGCTCGGCTGTGCGGGCTCCGAGCGGCGAATCGAGCCGAGCGAGCGCGCAGCCGTGGCGAGGATGAGCCAGGCCGGCGCGGGCGCGGATCAGTCGCGCAGGTGGCGCTCGATGAGCGGCATCACCGCCTTGGTGAAGCGGATGCGACCATCGGCGGCTTCGCGCAGCGACGTGACACACTCTTTGTTCTTGGTCTCGATGCTGGGGGCCGCGCCGTCGACCAGCTGGCGAGCGCGCTTGGAGGCCATGATCACCAGCGCAAAGCGGTTCGGCACGGTGTCCAGGCAGTCTTCAATGGTGATGCGAGCCACGCTTTCCTCCAGAACGAAACGCCACACCGGGGTGGTGCGGGCCGGTAAGTGTAGGTGCGCGAAGGGCGCGCTGTCAAATGCATGTCATGGACACCCCGGTCGCCTCGCGCAAGTTCGCCGGATGAGCCCCGATCTGCAACTGGCGAGAATCGACCGGATATCGAGCGACTAGCCCGCGGAGCACGCCGCGATTCGCCGTCCATGCGGCCCGCCCAGCGGTTGACGCCGCCCGCGTCTGGTGGCAGCGCGTCGCGCCCAAAGCTTGCAGGTGTTCGGCTTTTTGCGTATCTTCCTTCGGCACCGGCCGCACCTGAATTCCCCGTCAAGGCGCGTGCGAGCGGTGCGTCGTTTCCGCCGGGCCGTTCCTACCCAACTGGGTGGCAGCGGGCACGAGCAGAGCGGCGGCAGCTCGAGCGCACAGGTTGGCGGCTACCCGATGACTCAAGAGCAGAATGAACACGATCCGCTGCTAGGTACGGTCTTTGCCGACCGCTACCTGCTGCAGTCGCGCCTGGGCAAGGGCGGCATGGCGATCGTGTACAAGGCCAGCGATCGCAACCTGGGTCGCGAAGTGGCGATCAAGGTGCTGCGCAAGGACGTAGCCGGCGACCCGGTGGCGGCCAAGCGTCTGATTCGCGAGGCGCGCGCGGCGGCGTCGCTGCACCACCCGAACATCATCACCGTGCACGACGTGGGCGAGTACAACGGCACCGTCTACGTGGTGATGGAGATCCTGAGCGGCAAGCCGCTGGCCGATGTGCTGGAAAACGACGGCGCCATCGGCATCGAGCGCGCGGTGGCGATCTGCGAGCAGCTGTGCGCGGCGCTGTCGGTCGCCCACAGCCAGGGCATCGTTCACCGCGACATCAAACCGGAAAACCTGTTCCTGATCGAGCACGGCGGCGGCGACTTCGTGAAGGTGCTCGATTTCTCGATCGCCAAGCTGCCGACCGAGATGGTGACCGCGGCCCTGACGCGCGCCGGATCGGTGTTCGGCACGCCGCACTACATGGCGCCGGAGCAGGTCGAGGGCAAGTCGGTGGGGCCGCACGCCGATCTGTATGCCGTGGGCGCCGTGCTCTACGAGCTGATCACCGGCGATCCGCCGTTCGACGGCCCCAGCGTCATCGACATCCTGCTCAAGCACGTCAAGTCGCCGCCGCCCACGCTCGCGGCGGCTGGCATCAAAGCGCCGGCGGGTCTGGATCTGCTGATCACGCGGCTGCTGGCCAAGAAGGCCCCCGATCGGCCGGCGTCGGCGTCCGTGGTGCGCGACGAGCTGGCCAAGATCGCCGTGGAATTGCGGCACGAAAACGAGTCCCACGCCGAGCACAAGTCGCAGGCCTCGGCGCACCTCCCTCCGCAGCTGCCGGTCCCAGCCGAGCCCGCCGCGCCGATCAAGCCGCCGATTCACTTCCGCCCGCCCAGCGCGTCGATGGCGCCGATGCCCGTGCAGCCGGCCGTTGGCCCGGCGGCGGCCAATGTGCCCGCTGCACAGGCCAACACTGCACCAACCGAGGCCCGGCCCGCGCACAATCCGGCGGCCGGTGCGCCAATGGTCGGAAAGCGCGTGTTCCACAGTTTTGGCGCCGACACCGAGGACAATACAGTAGCGAACGACATTGAGCGCGGACCGATGGCCGAGCACAAGATGACGGTGCGGGAACTGGACGAGGAAGGCCAGCTGGCCACGGCCGGCATCCCCGACGACCTGCCGGGCGACCTGCCCAGCGACCTGCCATCGGCGCCACCGGTGCGACCCGAAGCAGCCAAGCCGAAGCACCACGGTTTTGGCGACGGCGACGCCTCCGAGGGCCGCACACTGGTCGGGGTGGGCGTGGGCAAGGCGGTGGCCGAAATGGTCGCCAAGCGCGCCGCCGGTGGTCCGCCCCTCAGTGCGCCACCCAGCAGTGCCCCGCCGAGCAGTGCCCCGCCGAGCAGTGCCCCGCCGAGCAGCGGACCACCCAGCGGTCCGCCGCCCAGCAGCTTGCCCCCTGGCCACGCCATCTCGCAAGTCCCGACCGTGCCAGAGGTTGCACCTCTGCGCGACCGCGGCGCGAGCCATGCCAGCAGTGGTCACCATTCGACCACCGCGGCCACCGAGCAAGTGGCGCCCGTGCCGCCGCCGCCGAACCGCGCTGGCCCGCCCCGGCCGCCGTCGACCCACGCGCAGGCCCACAACCACACCCGCCGGCCGCCGCCGCGCCATGCCCACGCGGACGATCGCGCCCCGACCCACCAGGGCCTGGGGTTGGACCCCGTCGCACTGCCGGAGCCTCGCCAACCCGGCCTGCACGCCGCCGCGACGCAGGCCGCCACCGTGATCGCCCCGGTGCCGACGCCGCCGGCCGCGCCGAACGATCAGGGCAAGACCATCAAGCTGTTGTGGGTGGTCGCCGGTGTGTCGGGCGCCATCGCCGTGGCCCTGGCGATCTGGATGGCCATCCGCTGAGCGGTTCGCAAGCTGGCCTACAGATTCTGCAACCAAGGACAAATTCAGCAGTTTCCCCGAGGCTGCTGGGTGCTGTGCGCCGCGTTTCTTGCGCGACGGATGGCGCACAACCAGGTTGCGGGCCGGCGTAGGCGCCCAGCGGCTCCAAGACGAGCAGCGGAGCGCAGCAAGGGCTGGCCGCACGGCGAGCGCGGTTTAGCGGCAGGCGGCGCGGGCGCGGTCCAGAAAGCGAACCGCCGCTTCTTTGCTGGTAAAGTACTGGGAGATTGCGTCAACGAGGGAGGCTTGCTCCAACACCGTCGGCAGCGGCCAGACCTGCAGCACGATGTCGCCGTCGCGGTCGCGGCGCCGCAGGACCAGGGTCCGCTTGGCGGGAACCAGCCACAGCAGGTCGACATGCCAGGCGCGCACGGCAATCCAGGCCAGCGCGGCCGCCAGCGAAACCCAAGACCACGCCAAGGAAAACCGACCGAGCAGGTGCAACTGCGCCAAACCCGCAAAGGGCGTGGCCACGGTCACCATTCCCAGCGCCGCCAGGACCCAAGTGCCGCGCCATGCCGTGGGCACGACCTTGCGCCGGCCGCTGAGGCGCCAGGCGATCGGCCGGGCAATCGCCCACAGGGTCAACGCACAACTCTGCGCCAACACCCAGAAAACTTGGATGGCGACCACCGACCGCAGCACCTCGGCGTCCAGCGCGCCGACCGGGTCGAGCCACGTCAAGGCGCTGTCGGGAATCGTCTGTGCGAGCAGTTGCCAACCGTCCATAGGCCCCTTGCGCCGCGCGCCATTACGGCGATCCGGCCTGCGCGCGCATTGGATCACAGGCAAAGCGCCACGGCAAGTCCGCGTCGGCACCGGCGTAGGCGACGCCGACACGCGGCAACATCTGAATTTCGCTTGGTTGTGGCGGCTGACCGACCTCGAACCACACCCCCGCCGAGCCGTCTAGCGGCAGACCGCTGTCGGCGCGGGTCAGCCCCAGACCTTGGGCGAGCCGCCCTGGACCATCCAGCCACTGGCTCGCCGGCGGCATGCGCTTGAGCGAAGCCAGGTTGCGAGCTGCGGCGATGGCGTCGAGCCCGGCGAGCGGCACCGCGGAACGCACCAGCACGGCCTCGCCCACCCCGGCGGGGCCAGTCACGACGTTGAAGCAGTGGTGCATCCCATAGGTGAAGTAGACATACATCAACCCACCTGCAGCGAACATCGGCTCGGTGCGCGGTGTGCGGCGGCCGCCAAAGGCGTGGCAGGCGCGATCCTCTTCGGCGTAGGCCTCGGCCTCGAACACCCGCACCCGGCAGGCCCACTGCTGGCGCTGCACCACCAGGTCGCGGCCGAGCAGGTCGCGGGCCACCGCCAGCGCCGGCCGGGCGAAGAAGCTGCGATCCAACCGCTCTGCCGCCATCGTCGCACACCCACCAGAGAGCCTGGCCCAGAAACACTACCAGAATTTCAAGATGATGCGCGCGCCAAAGGTGACGGTGTTGGAGGCGCGGATGTTCTGGCCGGGCACCCACTCCTGGTTGGTGGTCTTGGCGTAGAGCTGCAGGGGCAAGCCCAGGCGCAGCAAGCTGAGGTCGGCGCCGAAGCGCACGTTGGTCTTGAAGCCGGGCAGGAAGACCTTCTCGCGATCCCAAGTCCACATCGGCGATTGCGAAGTAAAGGTCGTCTGCCCCACGTGCAGCCAGGTGAAGCCGGCCGACACGGTCAGGAGCGGCGGGAAGCTGCGGGCCTTGCTCAGGCTGTGTCCGGACACAAAGGTGGCGTAGGCCGGCCCGACCC
>JACRCU010000038.1 GCA_016218865.1 Deltaproteobacteria bacterium
AGATTGTGGGCCAGGAACTCTGGCGGCGTCAGCCGCGCCCGCGGCAGGTGCCAGTCGGCCACCCGCCGCAGCGACGCGGGATCGGCGCGGATCTGCACCGCCGGGAAGGCCGGGTTGCCGTCGAAAGTCTGAGGCGCGCGGCCGGGTTGCGGCAGCACGTCGACGCCCAGGGGTGCGGCCCAGCTCGCGCCCGCGCGAAAGTCGTCGGCCAGAATCAGGCGGCCGCCAGCGCGCAGGAACGCCAACATCGGCGCCGGGTCGACCAGACTGGCCACGGGCCCCACCACCAGCAGCACTTCGCGCTCGGACACGGTCGCCCAGTCCAGGTCGCGCACCGCGCTCAGCTCCACGTCGATGCGCGCGGCCGTGGCCAGAAGCGTGGCCAGGCCGTTCCAGTCGGCCGATTGCGGATCGAAGTCGCGTCCGGCCCACGCCGGCCAGGCCGGCACGTTCGCTGCCAGGGCGAACGCCCAGATGGCGGCGCGCCGGGGTCGCAACCACGCGCAGCGGCTCATTTCTGTGCCTCCTCTACGCGACCCAGAGCGTCCTTGACGTCGACGACGACCTTCTCGTCGGTGCGCTGACCGTACAGCGCGCGCTCGGACGTGCGCACTGCTTCGCGCACCTCCAAGTGGCCGCGGCGCAGGTGGCGGGCCCAGCGGGGCTCGACCTGGCGCGGCGTCTCGCGACCCCAGTCCACGCCGCGACCGCTCGCCTTGCGCACCGCCTCGGCCAGCGACCCGCGCACCACCGCCCGACAGCTGGTGGGCTGCAGGGTGCAGCCATCGTAGCGGCCGTCGTGCGGTACCAGCACCTCCGCTGTCAGCAGTTCGTGGTCGGCCGCGCGCAGGCGCAGCGTCCAGGCGCCGTCCGGGGCCGCCTCCAAGGCAAAGTGGCCTTGCGGGCACGGCACGTCCACGCGCTGGTCGCCGCGTTCGAGCCAGATCTCGGCGGCCACGGGCCGGCCAGTCTCGCCGTGACGCACGCTGCCGCTCAGTTTGCGCGATTCCAGTGCGCCCTGGCGGCCGTAGACAATGGCGTCGCCGTGCAGGCCCGCCGCGCTGTCTTCCAGCTCGCGCCGCAGCAACCGCTCTTGCCGGCGCCGCCACAGGGCCCGCAAGCCCGCGCCGATCAACAGGAACGCCACCGCACCGGCCGCCAGCCACTCGCGCCAGGCCGGACCTTGCGGCAGCTCGAGCGGCAAGACCGGGGACCAGCCGTCGTCGACGAAGGGCCGCCCGCCCGCCACTTGGGCCGCGATCTCGATTTTGCCCGCGTGCGCGTAGCGTTCCAGGGCTTCGCTGCGCAGCACGGCCGCAAAGCGCCCCAGTTCGTCGGTGACCAGCGTGCCGATGATCTGCTTGTCGGCATAGATGGTCACCGCGGCGTTGCTGTGGGGCTTGGGCTCGCCGTGGCGACGGGCCGTGCCGGTCAGGCACCAGTCGTCGCTGCCGCAGGCCTGGCCCTCGCGACCTGCCTGCACCTGCAGCTGCACGTCCACCGTGTCCACCACGGCGAAGCGAACCTCGTCGTCGGCACCGTTCAAGCGGTCGGTGGGCGCCAACTCCACGCTGGCCCGGTGGTTGCCCAGCCCGCCCAAAGCCGCAACGGCCAGGCTGGCCTGGGCGGTCCCGCTGGCATCGGTCCGCATTTCAAGGACTTGCTTGCCGTCGATGCGCAGGGCCAGCGGCAATGCCGGCAGGGCTTCGCCGTCGGAGCGCGCGGTCGCCGTAACCGACCAGGCCGGCCCAGCCAACTGCCAGCGGCTGCTCGCCAGGGTCACCTTCACCAGGGCGGCCGCCTTGCCCAGGTCGGCCAGCAGCTCGGCCTGCGCCTCGCCGTGACTGGCGTCGCCAGCGTAGGTCGCCTCGGCATGGATCGAGGTCGTTGCCCCCTCTTGCCCCGGCACCGCGACCGCAAAGCTCCCGTCGGCGGCCGTGACCGCGAGCTGCGACCGCGGCGCTCCGCGTCCTTCGCCATCTACGGTGTGCACAGCCACTGCGGCCCCGCCGATGGGGTCGCCGCGTTGATCGCGCAGGCTGCCGCGCACCTGTGCGCCGTTCGGACGCGCTACGGCCTGCAACTGCAAGTGGCTCCGGGCGCGCACATGCACCCGGGCTGCCCGCGCCGTGGCGGCCCCTGCCCAAGCTACGGCGAAGCCCATGGCCACGCTGGCCACCGCGACCTGCCACGGGCGACCCGGGGGGTTCTGCTTGCACCTGCCAATTGTCGTGCGGGCCGCGCTCATCGCCACCACTATGCCCAGGAGCGCGGCGATTGGCCACACCCTGCGGATGCGACGCGCCATGTCGCTCTGGCGATTCAAGGCGGCCCGACTTGGCAGCCAAACGCGACAGGGAGCCACAACCACCTTTGCCGACGAATGTTTGCCACGCTGCGGTGTCCGTGCTAATGTCGGATTCGCCAACTTGCGGCCGGGGACGCGTGCTGCGTCGCATCGGTTTTCGGGAGGACCACATCATGCATCGGCACCCAAGCCTGCTCAACCCTCGGGCCAGCCATTCGAGCACCGCGGCGGGACACGACACCGCCAACGAGCCCGCCGCAAAGCCCCTGCACGCTCTGGCGCCCGGCGCCGCGGGGCGGGTGTGGCGCGGCATGTGGCCACTGGCGCTGTGCGCGGCACTGCTGGCCCCGGCACTGCAGGGTTGCACAGAGATCCATCTGGCCACCGAGCCCGAGTCGACCGAATTGGCTGAACTGCGCGCCAATCTTGAAGAAGAGGCGGTGCTGGTCCAGTACCAGAAGAAGAAGAAAGAGCAGGCCATTCGCCAGGGCCTCGACGCCGACCGCCTGTACGACGACGCCGCGCCGCTCAGGAAGGAGCAGGGCTTCATCGACAATTGGCAGATGGCGCGCAAGAAGGTGTTCGACGCCAAGAAGGCCGAGTACCTCAAGCGCCCGGGCAAGACCGTCCAGCGCTGCATCATCAAGGCGCGCGGTACCAAGCGGGCCGAAGACGTCGACAACTGCATGCAGAATTTCACCGGCGACGAGTCGATCGACCCGGTGGGCACCGCGCTGGTGCTGGTCGGTGCGATCGTGGTCGGTATCGGCGTGCTGGTGGCCTATCGCTCGACCCGCCGCCGCCTCGACTCGGTGGCCCAGGCCGGCCAGAAGCTGAGCCTGGCGGTGGTGCAGAGCCCGCAAGCTACGGAAGTCAATGGCACGTACAAGGGCTACGCCCTCAAGATCGAGGCCAGCCCGCCGGAAGCCGGTCAGGACGACCGCTACCTGCGGGTGATCGTGCTGTCGGGCGTCCACCCGCACACCATCGTCCGCTTCGGACCGCTGGCGCCGCCCACCGGGCTCGACCTGCCCGACCTGGACGCGCCCGAAGTGCACGATCCGCGCCTGCCCGAGGGCTACAAGCTGCGCCTGTCGCAGGGCGCCTCGGCCGAGGAATTGCTGTCCGGCGACTTGGGCTTCCAGGCCCGCTTGTTCGACCCGATCGACATCCGCGTCCACGACGGCCGCTGCGCCGTGACCTGCTGGCAGGTGCCGTCCAACCCCGACAAGGTGGTGGACTTCGTCGAGCTGGCGATGGCCTGCGCCAAGCTGTATCCGCCGGATTAGCGCGCACTCTTCGTGAACATCGCAGCAGCCCTTCGGTGGTTGGCAGCCGCGGCGGCGTCGACGACCGTGGCGCTGGGCGCCGGCATCGCGCTGGGGCTGGCCTCGTCCCACCTGGATCTCATCGGCCTGTACGACGTGGCTGCGGCGCTCGCCCTGGGTACGGCGACGGTCGCGTGGCTGCACCTGCTGCAATTGGCGCCGGGCCGGGCCAGCTTGGCTGTCGCCCTTCTGGTCACCCTGGTCGAGGTCACCGCCTTCGAGTGGACCGCGGCGCAGTCCTTTGCCCGCGAGCAGGCCGAGTGGCTGGCCGCCAGTCCCGAGCTGGAAGTGCAGGACTTGGCGGTGGCCGGCGTGGACACCGCCCAGGAGCTGGTCGAAGCGGGTCTGAAGGCCGACACCGGGCACGGCGGCGTTCTGGGAGCTTGGCTGGCGCGCGGCAAGGCCGGCATCGTCATCCAGCGCGGCGGCGGCAGCTTGCGGGTCGTGCCGGCGCCCCTCCCGGTGCGCGCGGCGTGGCTGGGGGCACGGATCGCCGCAATTCTGCTGGTGGTCTGGCGGTCGCTGCGGCACCTGGCGCAACAGCCGCGCTGCAGCCGCTGTGGCCGCTATCAACTGCGGCGCGAGCGGCTCCGGCTGACGGGCGCGCAGGCGGCCGAACTGGCCAATGCCTGGCAGCGCGGCGAGCGGCCCGAACCCGCAGGCGCCGAGCAGGGCGCCGTGGCTGCGCTGTGGCAGGACGAGTGTCCCGTGGGCCACTCACAGTTGCCGGGGCTCGCCATCATCGGTCTGCGGCAGCACGGCTGGGCGCGGCGGACGCCCGGTCCGTGGGCCCAGGTACCGGCACAGACCGACGGCAACGGCCAGCCAGTGTAGGGCCAAGTCCGGTCCATTCGGCCTAGCGACTTGACCAATTACTGAACATTTGGTCAGTGTCATCCACTCCCGTCAAGTCCCTAGCTGCCATGTGGAGCGCAAGCGAGCGCCTACAGCGACTCGCCGCGCCCATTTTCGAGCAGGAACAGCGCGGAGAACTGCCCCATTGATCGGGTGTCTGGACGCCTTGGCAGGGCGCAGGGCCCGGAGCGGTCCCCACCGGATTCTCGCCACTTGTCGATCGGATCTGGAGAGCCGTTGCCGGGCGAATCAGGCAGGGCGCCAATCAGGTGTGGCGGCGCTGCTCCACGTCTTTGGGCGCAATCCACGGCATCGGCCGCGGGCTGGGCGCAAAGCGAATGCGGTCGCCGAAGCCGAAGGGACGCCGCAAGTGGCCGCCATCCAAGTAGATCTCGCCGGCCAGCATGCGCGAGGTGACCACCAGTTCGTCGGCGAACAGGCCCTCGAGCAGCAGCTCGCCGGCAAAAGTCCACGACATCGGCTCGCGCACGCGGAACTGCAGCTCGCGGCCGGCCAGCGGCTGGACGACGCCACCCGCGGCGCGCATGGCCCCGGTAGAGCCGGCCGCCGTCGACACCCAGATGCCGCTGCTCTTCTGATCCTGGCGGCGTCCGCCGACTTCCAGCACATAGCGCGAAGTCTCGGCCGGCACGCTGTGGGCCAGCAACACGTCGTTCAGCACCAGCACCGGCAGCGGCGCGCCGTTGATAGCGACTTCCATGCGCCACAGGCCGCTGCTGCAGACGCTGCCGTTGCAGATGCGGTCGAGTATGTCGGTGAAGGTCGCGGCGGTGGCGGCGCAGAAGTAGCCGACCGACGAGCTGGTGGCGCTGTTCACGCCCAGCATGGGTGGACCATCGTCGGGGCCGCGGCCAGTGAGCACGTGCGACGCGCGCAAGAAGGTGCCGTCGCCGCCCACCGTGACCACCAGATCGGCCCAAGCGGCCAGGCGCGGCGTCAGCCGCTCGACCACGCGGTACTGCAGGCGGCGCTCGGCGAGGACGGCCTCGACCTGGGCCGCACTCTGGACATGCTCGCGGTGGGCCAGCACCACGCGCTCGGACAGGGGATCGCCGACGGCAATGGCGTGGGCCAGCTTGGCGTCGGTGCGCCGCTGTTGCTGTTCGACGGCGCTGACTTTGCGCACAACCACGACGCGGCGCAGAGGCACTGGAGCGCCGACGCTGCGGCTGGGCGGGGAACCAGAAGTTGTGCGGGGAATCGGCAACAGGGCACCAAGCTACGGCAATTCGCCGGCAATCGAGCGATTGGTCGTGTCGGTCATGTGGTCGTCAAAGTCGCCGTGGCCTGCGTGCATCTGCGGTGCCAGCGGCAGCGCCATGGCAAAGGTCGTCCCCTCGCCGGCCTGCGTGGTGAAGGTGAGCGAGCCGCCGTGGGCGCGCACGATCTGCCGCGACAGATCCAGGCCCAGGCCCAGGCCGCGATCGCCCTTGGTGGTAAAGAACGGCTCGAAGATGCGCTCTTGTACCTCGGCCGGAATGCCGGTGCCGCTGTCCTGGACGCTGACCACCGCCACTTCGTCTTCGCCCTCGACCGTCACCACGATGGGAGCGCAGTTGGCTTCCGAGGCCTCGGCGGCGTTGCGAATCAAGTTGATCAGCACCTGGCGGATGCGGCCGGCATCCATGGGCACAATCGGCTCGGTCAGCACGCGCACGTCGATTTGGTGGGAGTTGACGCTGCGGTCGCAGCTGACGAACCGGACCACGCCGCGCACCACCGCCACCAGGTTGCACGGCTCGATGACCGCGTGCGAGCGCACACCGCCGGCGAATTCGCGCAGCTCGTCGACCAGGTCGAAGATGCGTTGCTGGGCCTCTAGCATCAGTTGCGCCGCGTCTTGAATGGCCTCGTCGTTGGGGTACTTGCTGGCGATCATGTCGGCGAGCATGAACGGGCCCAGGTGGTTCTTGACCTCGTGGGCGATGCCGCTGGCCAGCCGGCCCAGCACGCCCATGCGCTCGGCGGCGATGAGTCGCTCTTGAGTCGCCAGCAATTGAGCTTGTGCGGTGCGCAGTTCGGCGATGGCCTGTTCGCGGGCGTTCGAGACCGCCAAGTGGTCCAACGCCACGCCGACCATCGACGCCAGCACCGACAACATGTGCAGGTCCGACTCGTCGAAGGCATTGACACTCTGGCGGTTCTCCGCCTCGATCAGCCCGAGCAGGCGATTGCCCACCAGCACCGGCACCACCGCCAGCGAGCGCACGTGGCTGATCATCACCGACTCGGAACCCACGAAACGGGAGTCGGCGGCGGCGTCGGCGGTGATCACCGCGCAGCGCTGCTGCAACACCATGTCGGCCACAGTCTTGCTGAGCACTACTTCGGCTGGCTCGACGGGGGTCGCCGCGCCGCGCGGCCCCGGCTTCTGGCGCACCACTTTGGGAATCAGCACTTGCTGGTCGTCGAGCAGCACCAGCGACATGCGGTCGGCTGCCAGTACCTGCATCACCAAGTCCAGCAGACCCGGCAGCGTCTCGTTCAAGTCGCTGTAGTTCTGTAGCGACCGGCTGGCTTCGACCAGGATGGCGAAGTGCTTGGTCTTGCGCAGAATATCCGGTATTTCGGCGGTGTTGCCCACGCCCAGGGCCGTGTACAGGCTCTCGGCCGCCAGGCCCGCCATGTTCAGCGGCCCGGCGCTCGCCTCGAACTGCCGCACCATCCGCGGTTCCACCGGGTGGATGTCGCTGATGACGCGCACGGATGCGGAATTCTCGGCGTTTCCCGGGCCCTCGACCAGGAATACCGTGGAGCCGAGGCGCAGGCGATCGCCCGGCAGCAGCGGCATCTCGTCGATCTTCTGCTCGTTGACGAAGGTGCCGTTGTGGCTGGCCAGGTCCTGGACCATGAGGCGGTCGCCACTCAGGTACACCCGGGCGTGCTCGCGCGAAACTCGGCGATCCGGGATGAACAGTGTGCAAGTGGTAGCGCGGCCCAGCACCAACTCGCCGCGCACCGAAAACCGCTGACCCTGCAGGTCACCAGCAATGGCGCGCAACTTCATGTTGGCCGAGGTAGGCATGGCAATATTGGGCAGCACCAGCCGCCCGCACGGATGCTGCTTGCACCTACCCATCGCTGTCAAGGCGCGGCGACGCGCACAACCCGCAGAATCGATCGGAATTCTTGGCGACCGGCCGCCGCAGCGTATGCTTAGTCCGCGGCCCACTTGGCTGCTCGGGACCCGACCGCACCGCAATGCCAGCCCTTGCGTCCAGCACCGTCGACACGGCCAGCGAGCCGGTGCCGATCCTTCAAGTAGAGGATCTGCATAAGTCTTTTGGCGAACAGTGTGTGCTGAACGGCGTCAACTTGGACATCGAAGAGGGCAAGATCACCGTCGTCATCGGCGGCTCGGGGTCGGGAAAGAGCGTACTCATCAAGCACTTGGTGGCGCTGCTGCGTCCCGACCGCGGCCAGGTGCGCTTTGCCGGCCGCGACCTGTTCCAGATGCCCGATGCCGAGCTGCTGCAGGCGCGGCGGTCGTTTGGAATGCTGTTCCAAAACGCGGCGTTGTTCGACTCGATGAGCGTATTCGACAACGTGGCTTTCCCGCTGCGCGAGCACCACAAGCTGCGCAAGGCCGAGCTCTACGACACTGTGATGCAAGCGCTCACCGCGCTGAAACTGGAGCACGCGGCCCAGAAGTTCCCGGGCGAGCTGTCTGGAGGTATGAAGAAGCGAGTAGCCCTGGCCCGCGCGACCATCCTGCGGCCCAAGATTCTGATCTACGACGAGCCGACAACCGGCTTGGATCCGGTTATGATCAAGCAAGTTGATGATATGATTGCTGAAACCCAGGCAAGGCTGCAGGTCACCTCGGTGGTCATCTCGCACGACATGGCCAGTACCTTCCGCATCGCGCACAAGATCGCCATGCTGCACCAGGGCCAGATCATCGAGCACGGCTCGCCAGAGGAATTCCGCGCCAGCGACAACCCGATCGTCCGCAATTTCATCTTTGTGAGCGGCACCGGGCCACTGCAGGCGGGCGCGATGCCCGCAGTGCCCAGCGGGGTGCGCGCATGAACAACGTCCGCGCCGCCATCGCCGTGGGCCTGCTGGTCGTCGCCTCTGTGGTGGCGCTGGTGGTATTCGTGGCCTACAGCAACCGCGGCATCGGCAAGGGCGCCGGCACCTACATGCTGCACGCTACGTTCGACGATGTGACGGGCATCGGCGAAGGCACCAAGATCACGGTCGCTGGCGTCCGCGTGGGCGAAGTCGAGTCCATGCAGCTCAAGGGCCAGACCGTGGACGTCCACGTGCGCCTGGTCGACGCGGTCAAGCTGTACGCCGGCGTGCGCAATGCCGAGGGCGAGCTGCGCAATTCGGCCTCGCTGACCCGGCTGCAGGCCTCGCTACTCGGCGACTTCTATCTGGAGTTGGGCGTGGGCGCCAGCGGTCGGCAGCTCAAGCCCGGCGACGAGATTCCGCGGGTGATCACCGCGACGGCGCTGCAGCAGACTCTGAGCAAGATGGAGAAAGCTGCGGACATCATTCCAAAAATCAACGAGATCACCTCCGACGTCGCCAAGGTGACCCACAACGCCGCCGCCGTGCTGGGCAGCGACTCGGGGGCCGAGAAGATTGCCGCCATCACCGACAACCTGGTCCGCGCCAGCGCCTCGCTCGCCACCAGCACGGCCACCCTGCAAGACCGCTTGAGCAAAGGCGTCCTGGCCCCAGGCGGCGACCTGGACCGCGGCATGCGCGGCTTTGCCGACACCGCCACCAAGCTCAGCGAACTGGCCGACAAGGTCGATCACCTGATTGGCCGCACCTCGGGCACCATCGACGTCGGCGGCAAGTCGCTGGTGCGCAGCATCGAGAACATCGAGGTCGTCACCAACGAAGTCCGCGAATTGATCGGCAAGAACCGCGCCGGGGTCGACAGCACCATCGGCACGGTCTCTACTGCACTGAAGAAGGTGCAAGACGCCTTGGGCCGGGTCGACCGCGTCATGGAGCACGCCGAGAACGTGGCCGCCGACATCGACGCCGGCAAGGGCAATGTGGGGCGGCTGTTGCGCGACGAGACGCTGATCAAGTCGGCCGAGAGCATCATGTCGTCGTCCAGTACGCTGCTCAAGAAGTACATCGACTTGGAGATCGGCGTCGACTATCGCCTGGCGGCCCACGCGGCCCTGTACGACGCCAAGGATCCGCTCAAGTGGCAGTCGCACCTGAGCTTGCGCCTGCAACCCACGGCCGAGAAGTACGTGCTCGCGACGGTGACGACCAACAACCTGCCGGTGGTCTCGACCTTTTCGCGGGTGACGGCGAGTTCGGGTGGCAGCCAGCCGCCGCAGCTGAGCGAGACCTTTACCGAGCGCCAACCGAGCGGCCTGCGCCTGGGGCTGCAATATGCGCGCCGCTTTGGCTCCGTCACCCTGCGCGGCGGCCTCATCGAAAGCACCGCCGGCGCCGGTGTCGACCTGAACCTGCTGCGCGACCGGTTGGCCATCTCGGCGGACCTGTTCCGCTTTGGCGAAGACCGCCCCCGCCTCCGCGCCAGCCTGATGTGGAGCTTCATCCCCCACATCTACGCGTGGCTGGGCGCCGACGAGCTGATGTACCCGACCTCGCGCATGAGCTTGTTCTACGGGGCTGGCCTCAGCTTCACCGACAACGACTTGCTGGTGCTGTTCGCCGCCGCGCCCAAGGTGCAGCTGGGCAACTGAGGCGGACCTCGCTGGCGACGCGCGCTCGAGACCCGATCACAAAGCCGAATCCAACGGTCCACGTCGCGGCGGGTCGCGGCAGCGCTCGCTTGCGCCCCACCCAGCATCCTTGAGTTTTCGTCCGAGGGGACCTTGATTGCTCTGGGCCTCGGAGAATTCTGGTTGATGCGGTAGCCGTAAATCGTGCGAAAGTATACGCAGTTTGTCGGGTCGGCGCGCTCAGGTGGGCAGGGTCCAGCCGCTCTCGGGGATCAGGTCTACGCCGCACTGCAGGCCTTCGCACCAAGCGATGAAGCGCTCGACCATCGGCTTGCCGCGGAAGAAGGCGCCGTGTTGCGGGGCGATCAGCTCGATGTCCAGCTGGCGCGCCAGCTTGGCCCAGGCGCGCATGGCCTTGTTCGAGGTCATGTAGCGCTGGTGGAAGCCGGTCATGTAGGCCAGGTGGGCGTCAAAGTTCTCGACTTCCTGGTAGGTCATCCCCAGCGAGGCGCCCAAATCGCCGCTGTAGAGGATCTTGGACCGGGGATCGTAGACTTGGCAGTTGCCCGGCGAGTGCAGGTAATGGGCTGGCAGAATCGTCAGTTTGCAGCCGTTCAGGTCCAGAATCATGCCGCCGTCGCCGATCGGCTTGAGTCGGTCGGCCACCAGACTGTCCAAGCCAAAGTGCGGAATGAAGCGGAGCCAGAGCGACGGCACCCAGCCGGTGGCCTCGGTCGTCATCAGCCAGCCGTTGGCCGCCGCGACGATGTCCGGGTCCTGGTGCGAGAAGAACAGGTGTTCCAGCTTGCCGCGGCCCAGGTGCTGCAACGTCTCGGACAGCGCTTGGCCGTAGACTTTGTGCCCGCCCGGGTCGAGCAGCATACCTGCGCCATCGTGGATGATCAGGTGCTGGTTGGCCTGCACGGCCTGCCCGCGACCAAAGTCTTCGAGCAAGATGTTGCGGTGATGGGAATCCTCGAAAAGGACCAGCGATGGCATGGCCACCTCCAGAAGGGCCGCGCGGGCGACCCAAGTGCGGACTGAGGGCTGTGCGCGGTGTGGCGCCCGCAGCCCAGGATCGCGCAGGCCGGACTTGCCGCGAAGCCACGGCGCGGCCTGCGGTGGCAGCTAGATCATCTTGGCCAGCGCCTGCGCGGCGCGCTTGACCTCCAAGAACACCAAGCCCAGCTTGGCGGTTTCGGTCGCCAGCACGATCAGCAACGCGCCGCCCGACACTTCGACCATGACCACGTAGCCGCGGTTGCCCTTGATGAGCACCAGCTCCGGGCTGCCGCGGCCCAGCTCGGCGGCCGCGCGCGTACCCAGGCTGAGCAGCACGGCCGACATACCGGCGACGCGCCCCTCTTCGATTTCTTCGGGCAGTGCGCTGGCGATCAGCAGACCGTCCTCGGAAATCAGCGCCGCCGCCTCGAGTTCGGGCGTGGCCGTTTGTAGTCCGCGAAGTACCTTGGTGAGATCCTGAAGTCGCGACATGATCCTTCTCCTGCTTGAGTGAGTCGTGGGGCAGCGTCCGCCCCGTTGCACGGTTGCCGTGGCCTGCCCCAGGCCGCCCCGGACTGCCTATCCACCTGTCGTTGCCAGCAGCGGCCGGGCGTACCGCACTGCCAATTGCGCCATTCCCAATTGCTCGCGCTGGCCGACCTCGACCGCGAGCCACGTCTCGGCATCGATGCTGTGCAGCACCAGGGCGCCCTCGCGCAGGCCCACGACCAGGCTCGACGGCTCACCCTGGCCGATCTCGCGGCCCATGCGCTCGACCGACGCGAGTGCGCTCGCACACAGCGCGCACACCGTGTCGGCATCGCGCTGGCCCAGCCGGTCGCCCGCGACGTGGAAGCCGTCGGTGTCGAGCAGCCACGCCGCCGTCAGCGCCGGGAAGACCTGGTGCAGCTCGTTCAATACTTTGCCCAGCTTGGGCTCGCGCTTGCGCCGCGCCATCCGTTCACCCCTTGGGACTGCCGCCCATCTCCCTGCTGCCGAGGGCTGCACCAGCGCCGCCGCCCGCGAGCGGCCTGGCTAGCCCTGACCACCCTCGAGTTTCTGTTTGGCCCGAGCCAAGTTGAAGGCCCAGCCTCGGTTGCCGGGCGCCATCGCACACGCGCGCTCCCAGCAGTCGACCGCCTGCTGCCAGTGGTGGCGCTGGAACGCCGCCAGACCCTTCTCGAACATCTGTTCCGCCTCGGCGGGGATCTCGGGTTCCGCCGGCTCGGCGACGGGCGGCGGCGTCGGTTCGCTGGGCACGCCCCACAGGGGGCGACTTTCGCGCTGGCCAAAGGCGGTCCACCCCGAGGGGCTGGGCGCGGCGGGCGCCACGGCCGGTTCGCTGCCGACGGCCGCCCACTTGCCCGTGGTAGGGCGCGGCTCTGGCTCGCGGGTCTCGCTGGCGTCCGCCCGTTCGCTCAGCACCGCGGCCCACTTGCCAGTCCCGGTGCGGCGCTCCGCTTGCCGCGGCGACTCCAACGAGGGGGCCGTGCTGGGGCTCGCCGGCGCGTCGGTGGCTGCGGCGCTGATGCCGCTGACGGGCTGGCTGGTGCGGCTCGGTGGCTGTTGTGACTTGCTGGGTCGGATCCACGCGTCCAGCTCGGGATACGAGTCCGAAGCGGCGATCTGGGGAACCGGCCCGGTCACGGCCCGCACCTTGCCCGTGTCGCGGGCTGGCGTCGCCGGTGGCGCAGGCGGGGCCGGCGTTGGGCTGGTGAGCGGTCCGGTCAACTCCTGCGGCAGGCCTGGCAGGCCCCAACCCGTGTGGGTATCCCGCTGGACCCTTCGCCCTGGGACCGGCGGAGGCTCGGATCGGGCGGCCGCAGGCGCAGAGTCGCCAGCGGGAGCGGCCGGCGCCGCCACGGGCCTGGCTGGGGTGAGCTTGGCGTCTGCCGCCGGCAAGGGTGCAATCAGCGCCGACGGCAGTTGCGGCAGGGTCTCTACCGGCGGCTGCGCGGTCGGCGGCAGCGAGGGGCGGGTGCGGTCGCGGCGCGGGGCCGAACTGGCCGACTTGCGCGCGGTGCCGCTGGTCTGCGCCGGAATCGGCGGCGCTTCGGCGTGGGCAGGGTCCGGCGCCGGCGAGTGGTTGGACGAATCGAACAGCAGGTTGCCCAGTTGCAGACTCTTGGCGTGCTTGCGCAGGGCCGGCGGCAGGTCCTCGTCGTCTTTGGCCAGGGCGGTGACCAGCGGGCCCAGGCGCCGCGCCATCGGATCCAAGTCGGCCGCCCGCGCCCAGCCGAGCAGCTCGCGGCGCAGGTCTGCGGTGTTGGGCGTGCGCTCGCCGCGATCCGTGGCCATCGCGTGTTCGATCAGCGCTATCAACTCGGGGCGTGCCTGGGGATTGAGCTTGCCCACTGGCGGGCAGCGCCCCTGAACCACAGCCTGCATCACCTCTTGCGCATCCTTGCCGGAGAACGGCAGCCGGCCCGTCGCGCAGGCGTACATCACCACACCCAGCGAACACAGGTCGGCGCGCGCGTCGATGTCCAGGCCCAGCGCTTGTTCGGGGGCCATGTAGCGCGGCTTGCCCGCCACCGGCCCGCTGGCCATGCCGGCCGCCTCGACCACCTTGGCCACGCCAAAGTCGATGAGCTTCACCGTGCCGGACCACGAGATCATGATGTTTTCGGGCGACACATCGCGGTGCACCAGGCCCATCGGCTGGCCATTGGCGTCGTGAAAGGCGTGGATATGCTCAAGACCGTCGCAGACTTGCAGACCCATCTCGAGCAAGACCCACGCCGGCAGCCGCCGCGCCCCCGCATGTTGACTGGCCTGCAGCAGCTGGCGCAGCGACCGACCGGCCACGTACTCCATCGCCATGAAGTAACGGCCGTCTTTGCAGCCAAAGTCGAAGACCTGCACGACGTTGGGGTGGGTGATCTCGGCCGCCAGCGCGGCTTCGCCGATGAACATCCGCACCAGTTCGTCGCTTTTGCCCAGGTCCGGCAGCAGGGTCTTGAGCGCCACCCGCTTTTCGAAGCCGGCGCTGCCCGTCAACCGCGCCCGCCACACCTCGGCCATGCCGCCGGCCGCAATGCGCGCCTCGACCTCGTAGCGGCCAAAGCGCGTGCCGACGAGCGTGGGTGGGCTGGGTGTGGTGGGGTGCATGATCAACGGGGGATCTCCGGTGGTCGGTGCGCCGTGGCGGGTCGGCTAGTTGTGGCTCACCTAGTTCTTGTGGGGAAGCGTGTACTGCTCGGGCAGCAGGTCCACGCCGCAGGTCAGCTCATCGCACCAGTCGATGAACCGTTGCACCATGCCCCGGCCGCGGAACAGGGCGCCGTGTTGCGGCGCAATTATCTCGATGTCCAGCTCGCGGACCATGCCGGCCCACGCGTGCATGGCGCGGTTCGAGGTCATGTAGCGCTTGTGGAAGCCTTCCATGTACTTCAGGTGCGCGTCGAAGTCGGGCACTTCTTGGTAGTCCATGCCCAGCGAGGCACCCAGGTCGCCGCTGTAGAGGATCTTGGACACCGGATCGTAGACCTGCAGGTTGCCGGGCGAGTGCAGGAAGTGCGCAGGAATGAACATCAAATCGCAGCCGGCCAGGTTGAGGATCATGCCGTTGTCCGGGATGGGCTTGAGCCGATCCGCCACCAGGTTGTCCAGGCCAAAGTGGGGGATGAAGCGAATCCAGAGCGACGGCGCCCAGCCAGTGGCGTCGGTGGTCATGAGCCAGCCATTGGCCGCGGCGACGATGTCGGGATCCTGGTGCGAGAAGAACAGGTGCTCCAGCTTGGCGCGGCCCAGTTGGGCAAAGGTCTCGCCCAGGACCTTGGAGTAGACTTTGTGGCCGCCCGGGTCCAGCAGAATCGCACTGTTTTCGTGGATGATGAGGTGCTGGTTGGCTTGCACCGCCAGGCCGCGGCCAAAGTCTTCGAGCAGGATGTTCTTGTGGTTCGGCGACTGGAACAGCGTGAGACTAGGCATGATTCCTCTCGATCGGCGCGTCGGCCGTGGCGGGGTCGGTAGAAGCCGCGGCGGCCGGTGCAGGCACGAGCCGGGGCAGGCGGGCTGCGGGCGCCCCACGCGGGCGCTCTGCGGCAACGGTCACTGGTGGTGCTACCTTGCTGGGATCCTTGGCGGTTTGCGTGGAGCTGAGCACTGCCAGCAGCAGCGGCTCGGCCAGACCATCCCAGCGCCGCACCGTCAGCGCTCCGCCATGGCGATCGCGGACTTGCAGCAGCTCGGGTTCGCCAAGCTCCAAGTGAGCGGCGACCCACGGCTCGGCGGCGGCCACGGCGCGGTCCATCTCGGCCGCCAGCGCCGCCAGCCACGGCGTTCCGGCGGTAGCGCCGGCCACGGCCAGACCGTCCTTGGTGCCCACCGCGATGGCGCGCACGCCGGGCGAGTCGGCCCACTCGCCGAGCAGGCTGTCCAGGTCGGCCAGACACACCTGCGACTCGGCGGTCAGCAGGATCGCCGACAGGTCGAAGGCGCCGGACTGGTTGGCCAGCTTGTCTTTGGCTTCGCGCAGTTGCGCGGCCAGCTGCCGTACCTTGGCCCGGTGCTGCTGCAGGCCGGCGAGCTCGTCTTGCAGCGCCGTGGCGCGTTGCCGCTCGTCGCCCAGCCAGCGCTCGTGGTCGGCGAGCGAGGCGCGCAGATCGTTCAGCGACGCCTCGACTTCGCGCTGGGCCGCCAATTCGGTCTCGGCCGCTGTGCGCGCCCGACGCTCTTCGTCAACGGATTCACGCAGATGCGTCGCCTCGGTCTGGTGGCGGGCCTGTTGGGCGGCCAGGTCGGCGGCTTTGCGCTCGGCAGCCTGGGTCGCAGCAGCGTGCCGATCGCGCTGAGCTTCGCACTCGTGCAGACGCTGGAGTGCAGCATCGCGGGCTTGCCCAGTCGCAGCGGCCGCCTGCTCGAGCTGGGCGACTTGTTCGCGGGCGGCCTTGAGGGCGGACTGGGCCGCAGCCAGCTGCCTGTGGAGATCGGCGCGCTCGCCCAGCAGGTCGTCGCGCTCGGCCTCGGCGGCGGCGGCACCGCGCAGGGCGGTCTGCAGTTGTTCGGCCAGGGCCGGGTCTTGCCACTTGCTTTCCGTGGGTTCAACGGTGGTCAAGTCCGGTGTCGCTGCCATGGCAGCCGCAGTGGCTCCTATGGCTGGCACCTGGGGCGCCGCGACGGTCGGTTTGTCCGCGGGCGAGGGCTGCGCCGGCGGACCTGGGCGACGCTTGCTCAGAGCGGCCGCCGCGGCAGCGCCCACCGCCGCCGACAACAGCGCTATGCCAGCAACCGTCAGTGTTTCCATGCGCCCACCTTCGCCGCGGCCCGCCGGCGCCGCTGCGCATCGGGGCCCAGCCACACCTGCAGATCGGCCACCGCTTGTTCTGCTGCGAGCAGTGCCGCTCCTAGATTGGCAACCGGCGGTAACCACAAGGCAAACAGCAGCTCGCCGCGCACTTGACGCAGCCACACTTGGTGTCCGGTCAGGGTCATACCCAGGGTGTCCAAGCTGCCGGCCATGCCATCCCGCGCCAACCGCAGCGATTGCTCCCACACCATCGCACAGTGGGCAGCGGCCAATTCCGAGTCGATGCCGCCGGGGGCGTGCCCAGCGACGAGCAGGCCATCGCTGTGGAGCACGAAACTGCCGGCGCCCGGCCCCGATCGCTCGGCGCAGCGGTCGACGATCTGGTCCAAGAAGGTGCGGCGCTGCTCGGGCGACAGTCGCCGCAACGTGGGACCCGTGGCTGAACCGATGGCAGCAGCAGTCGTCATCGAGCGTCTATTCCTGCGACAAATATATCTGTTGATGGCACTGGTATGGATCGAGAAAAACCGCTCCGGATGGCTGGCGAGTGCAGCCACGGCCGGGGCTTCCGCCTTCCGAATCTAGCAGGACTCTCCATGCCGTCAACTGCAAACTGCGCTGTACACCCGCGTTTTGCTGAAGCTGGACCAGATCAATTGTCATGGGGCTGTCAGCGGAGGTCAATATCGCTTGGACGAGCCAGGTTCGGTACTGCGCGGGATTTGCACGACTCTGGCCGACGGCGTAGCCTGAGCAAGGGCGGCGGCAGCGGCCGGCGCGAGGGTGGCGATGGCGTTCACGATCGGCGGTGCCTGCGACGGCTGCACCTCGTGCCTGCGGCAGTGCCCCACAGCGGCCATCGGCGGCCGCGAGGGCCAGCTGCACCGCATCGATGCGCGCCGATGCATCGACTGCGGGGTTTGCGGCCAAATCTGCCCGGTGGATGCGGTCTTCGATCGGCACGGTCAGTTGGCTCAGCGGGTACCGCGCGATCAGCGCCTGCGCCCGGTCTTTGACCTGCAGCGCTGCAACGGCTGCAACCTGTGCACCGAGTTCTGCGCCTTTGCGTGCCTGCGCTTGGTGGGCACCCGCTACCTGGGCGCCGTCTACCTGGCCGAGCCGCTGCAGTGTGTGTCGTGCGGCGACTGCGCTACCGTGTGCATCAAAGCGGCCGTGCAGATGCGCAGTTTGGACCTGCGCACCTGGTCGCCAGAGGCTGCGCGCGAGCGGGCGTTGGTCGCGATCGCCGAGGTGGCGTGCGAGCCACGCCTGTGACGCCTAGGCAAAGAGCGCGCGGCCTTGGCAGCGGGCCGCGATCCGATCCCAGGGTCGCGGTGTCACACCTTCGTACAAGCATGGAAAACACGTTGAAATTGCGTGACAGCTTGCCTTGACAGGCCAGCCGGGCGCCCGCACGCTAACCTTTGGGCGGCAGGGCGAGGGCAAGTCGATGGTTGTTTCGCGAGCGCTGGCAAAAATCACTAGGATGATCATGCTATTGGCTGTCGGCTTGGCGGTACTGCCCGCCGCGGCCTTGGCCTACACGCCCGGCGCGGTCACGGGTGGCGCGACGGTGCGCGGGGTCGTCAAGTTCACCGGTGCGGTGCCGGCGCCGGTCAAGCTCGACATCGTCAAGGACAACGAGGTCTGTGGCGCCGAGCCCAAGTACGACGAGTCGCTGCAAGTGGGCGCTGGGCAGGGGTTGGCGAACGTGGTGGTGTTCATCGACAAGATCGACAAGGGCAAGCCGCTGGCGCCGGGCAAGGCCGAGCTGGACAACCACAAGTGCCGCTTCGTGCCGCACCTGCAGGCCTTTTCGGTGGGTACCGAGCTGGCGGTCAAGAACAGCGACGGTGTGCTCCACAACACCCATATCCGGCTGCCCAACAGCGACGTGTTCAACTACGCGCTGCCCGAGAAGGGGCAGGTCATCAAGAAGAAGGTGTCGCGCGCCGGGCTGATGAAGGTGGGCTGCGACGCCGGGCACGTGTGGATGGGCGCGTGGATCGCCGTGTTCGACCACCCGTATTTTGCGGTGACGGACAAGGACGGCAAGTTCAGCCTGGCCGACGTCCCGCCCGGTCAGTACAACCTGATGTTCTGGCACGAGAAGTTGGGCAAGGGTAGCCAGAAGGTGACCGTGCAGCCCGGTGCGGCGCAGGACCTGACGCACGTGTACAAGTAGGCTGGGGCTGAACGTGGGCCGCTTCGTCGCCGACGAGCACCGAAACTACAAGATCATCTTCATGATTTTGAGCCTCGGCGTGGCCGCCAGCGTGGCCTGGGCCTTCGTGGACGAGGGCTATACCCGCCGGCCGTGGAAGCGCTGGCAGAGCGAATACGCTAAGTTGCGCCCCAATCGCAGCCAGGAAGAGGCGGTAGCCCAGCTGGTGGTGCCCGAGCTGCAGGTGGTGGACCGCTGCCCGACCTGCCACGCCGGCATCGACGACCCGAGCATGGTCGGCGAGACGATTCCCAAGGTGCTGCGCGCCCATCCGCAACGCGACACCCTGCTGAAGGCGCACCCTCCGCTGCGCTTTGGCTGCACGCCGTGCCACCGCGGCCAGGGGCTGGCGCTGACGGCCGAAACGGCGCACGGGCCGGGCGATCCGCACTGGCTGGAGCCGATCCTGC
>JACRCU010000410.1 GCA_016218865.1 Deltaproteobacteria bacterium
CTTGCCCGTCATGCTCGCCTGGCCCGAGACCATCCAGTCGCCGACCCACTCGTCGACGTTGCCGATCATGTCCTCGACGCCGAACACCGACGTGCACTTGCTGGCTTGGCCGGTGACGCGCACCTTGCCCGACGACATGTTGCAGTCGCCGTTGTTGCCCAGCGCCGGGCCGGGGTCGTAGGTGCCGCTGACGGCCGCCTGCCATTCCGCGTTGGTAGTCAAGTGCTTACCAGATGCCGCGCAGGCCGCAGCGGCCTGGAACCAGGTGGTGCAGACCGACGGCCGCACGCCTTCGATCGGGCAGGCGTACACCAGATCGGTGGCGTAGCCCGACGGCGGGAAGGTGCCGGGATAGTCGCCGCACGTGATGTCGTCGAATTTGCCGGGCGGCGAACCGTACTGGCGGTAGGCACAGATGGCGGCGCCGGGCGTCGTCTTGCAGAAGGGGCCGTCGGCGCCCAAGTAGATGCTGTCGGGGGTCGCGCCAGCGGCAAACGCCGCAGATACAGCGGCTTGCAGAGCTCCACAGGCGACGGGGGCGCCGTCGAAGCGGGTCCACAGGCTGGTCTCGTACTTGTCGACCCACACGTCGCCGACGGCCACCATGTTGGTCGGGGCCGCGGGAGGTTTGGGGGTACCGCCCCCAGGCCCTGTTGGCGCCGCGACGACCGCAGCGAGCTCGGCCAGCTTGCCCTGCAATTGCTCGATCGCGCTCCCTTGCTTGGCGATCACCTGGGCCTGCGCCGCCACCAGCGCCTGCAGCTCGACCACCTGCAACCCGATGCGCTGGGTGTCCCGCGCCAGGGCGGCGCCATCGGCCGCCTGGGCAGCTTGGTCGGCGTGCAAGCGGTCTATGTGGTTCAGCAGATCTTGAATCGCCGCGCCCTGCTGGTGATTCGACAGGTGCTGCAGCTTGGCGTGGGTTTGCGCGGGCAGTTCCCGCACATGCAGCGGCGACGCCGCAGAGGAATCGGTCAGCGCGGCCGCGGGTCCCGAGGAGTCGACTGAACTTGCTGGAGTGCTCGGCTCGGCCCCGGCGCACGCAGTCATCAAAGCAGCGACACACGCCATAGCTGACAACGTGCGTGGGTTGTTCATGGCCAGCGGTCCTCGCAAGTGGGGATCTTGCAGGAAACCAAGTAGGTAGGGCGAGCCTACGTATCAGTGGGGGAGGCCACGCGGACCGCCCTCGGCTCACTATACACACGTAGCGGCGGCGATGTGTGAAGAAATGGCCGCTTCACAAGTCTTGGGTGGTGCCTGATCATAACATCTTGAAAAAACAAGAAATGCCGTTCGAATTGTGGTGAATCGTTTACACGTGACACTACGCACTGTGCCTGGTCCGCATCCGAGTTCCGCGGGAATCGGCCAGGGGCTGGGCTGCCGGGCAGGTCACGGTACCGGCAGCTGGCACTCGCCGGGCTTCACCCAGCACCACCCGGTCACGCACCAGCCGCCGCCGCAGTCGGCCGAGCCCTTGCAAGCCTGCCGCGTGCACTTGGCGTCGCTGCCGCAGGCGAACATGGCCGGGCAATCCTCTTTCGTCTTGCAGGTTTGAGCCATGCAGTGGTGGTCGCTGGCGCAGATCTGCCCCTCGCCGCAGTCGGCGTTGCCGGCGCAGCCGGTGTGGCAAACCGGGTGCGGCTCGCACAGGCAGTCGTTGGGCGAGGTGATGCAGATGCCGTTGGCGATGCCGGCGCACTCGGCGTCGCTGCTGCAGCCGGGGACTTCCTTTTGGCACATGCCGCAGCCCATGAAGCTGCCGGCCGGCGCGCACGAGGCCCAACTCGGCTTGGTGCAGGCCACTTCGTCGGTGCAGGCGCCCTCGGGCAGGACCGCGTCGGCGGTGTCGGCCGCGTCGACGGACGTGTCGGCGGTATCCGCCGTGTCGGTGTCGGCGGCATCAGCTGTGTCTACGGCCACATCTGCAGTGTCGGGGCCGGCCACGTCCGTAGCGCTGTCCTTGCCTGTGTCCTGAACGGCGTCGCTGGCGGCCGTGTCTTGGCCCGCGTCCTTGCTAGTGGCGTCGGTCGCGGCGTCGCTCAGGCTGGTGTCCTGGCCACTGGCGTCGGGGGCGGCGGCACTGTTGCCCGTGGCTTGTTCGCAGGCGCCAAGGGACAGAGCGACAACGATTCCAAGTAGTTTGATGCGCTTCATGGGGGCAGGCTCGCGGGCCCACAGGGCCCTGCATGCAGGCTATGCGCGCCGCCCACCCCGGTCAACCGCCGGCCGCGACGGCCGCTACCGATCGCCGTCGATCTGGAGGGGACTACTTCGCGCCCTTATCGAACGGTTTCAGCCACTTTTCTACCCAGGCCGCCATGTCCTCGCCAAAGTAGTACGGCGCCTCGACATGGGGCAGGCCCAGCACCGCCAGCAGACCGCGCTTGTGCGCCGCCACCTTCAGGTTGTGGATGGGATCCTGGTTGCGGCCGACCGCGTAGTCCACCTGCTCGCGGTACGGCAGGTACACGAACACGTCGAAGGTCGCGGCGTTTTCCTTGCATTGGTCCAGGAACGCCTGGTTGATGTGGCGCTCCTCGGTCTCGCTCTGGTTCTGCAGCCAGTAGGCCAGGTAGTCGACGCAGGTCTTGTCGGACACGAAGGCCGGTTCGCTGGCTTCCAGCGAGATCTTGCGGCGCAGCGCCTCCTCGCGGATCTTGCGCCGGTCGCCGGCATCCACACCGCGCCACGAGTCGCGCCCGCGCTCGCGCAGCACCGCTAGCACGGTGTCTGGAATCACGGAGACGCCCAGGTGAGCGGCCAGTGCCTTGGCCAGGTTGGTCTTTCCGGTGCCGGCGGCGCCGACGATGCCGATGCGCATGGTGATGGTGCCCTCCAGCCCTGCAGGCCGGGTGTAGCGCCAGTCTGCCGCGCGCAGCCACCGGGGGCAACGGGGTCGGCTTGCCCCGCCCCGGCCAACGTGCTACCTGCCGCGCGGATGAAGATCACGCTGCTCACCCACCGCAAGGAATTCGGCAAACGGTCCAACACGGGTCAACTGGTGGCGCAGGTACTGGGCGGCGAGGCCGAGCAGGTGGCGTGGGAGCGCACGCGGCCGCCAGCGGCCCTGCTCGCCGCGATTGCGCAGGGCGGCGTGGCGCTGGTGTGGCCGGGCAGTGGTGCGCTTGCGCCGGCGGAGCTGCCGCAGGTCGGCCACTACGTGATCATCGACGGCACGTGGCTCACCGCGCGCAAGATCCATCAGCGCAGCCCCTACTTGCATGGTCTGCCGCGGGTGGCGCTGCAGCCGGTGGCGCCGTCGATCTACAACCTGCGCCACCACCAGATCGACGGCGGCCTGTGCACGGCCGAGTGCGCCATCGAGCTGCTGCGACAAGTGGGCCGGTCGGGCGACGCCGAGCGCTTGCACCAGGCGTTCGTGGCGTTCATCAAGCCGCCGAGTTGACTGCGGTCGCCATCACGGCGCTGCGCACTTCACCATCGGCGTCAGCGGCGCGAAATCCCAGCCGTCGCTCGCCGTGGCCGCGTCGACATCGAGCATGGCCTGCTCCAGAACGGCTTTAATTTCAGAGACTTTCTGACCTAGTTTGTCGCCAGCGCCGCCGATCGCGATGCAGAAGAACTTGGTGTGGCCGCAGACGGGCATCATCTCGCACCGATCCGCGCCAAACCCCGGCGGCAAGCGGCCGGCGTCGCCAAAAAGCGGCTGACCGCCCACCATCACCAGCTGCACTTGCGCGGGCGTGGCCTTGAGGAGCGCGTCGTACGGCGCCGCCGGATCGCCGTCGATGATGAACAGATCCGCGAGCATGCCTGCCTTGAGCTGGCCGATCTGGTCGC
>JACRCU010000412.1 GCA_016218865.1 Deltaproteobacteria bacterium
CGGTGGACCCGCCGCTGCTGCGGTCGGCGTGGCACGGCATCGCCGTGGCGCTGGTGGTGCTGCCGGTCTACGCCGTGGGTTTCGACACCTGGCAGACGCGCGTCCTCCACCGCGAGCGCGGCGCCGGCGTAGGCCTCGCAAGTCCGGGTCTGGACTGGCAAGGTGAGCCGCCGGCCGGCACGCCGCTGGCCCTGAGCGAGGCGCGCGACGGCCTCGTGGTCCACAACCACACCCGGGCCGAAGTAGTGGCCCTGGCAGAGAACCAGCGACAGGTGGTGCCCGCCGGCGGCCGTGTCCGCGTGCCGCTGCGCGACGGCCAGCCCCTGGACCTCCGCACCAGCGACGGCAGGTCGCTCCACCAGGCCGAGCTGGGCGCCTCGGGCAGTCGCATCGAGCTACCGGTCACCTATGCAGCCAATTTCTACTGGTTGATTTTATTGATCTTAGTTCAGCTCGCCGCCGTCGCGGTGCCCGAGGAGCTGCTGTTCCGCGGCTACATCCTGGGCCGCCTGAGGGTGCTGTGGCCGCCGCAGCGCACCGTTCTGGGAGTACCCTTCGGCCTCGCCCACGTAGGAGCGGCGGCGCTGTTCGCGGTGGTACACCTGGTGGCGGTGCCGGCGCCGTTCCGGCTGGCGGTGTTCTTTCCGGGGCTCCTGTTCGGCTGGATTGCCGAGCGCAGCCGTTCGTCGCTCGCCGCCGCGGTGAATCACGCGCTCTGCAACGCCACCCTGGCCGTGCTGCTCCGCCTCTACCCGCCGTAGGGGAGCCGGCAAAGAAGCACCCACTTTCTACTAGCTGATTTTACGATGTTTCCTGCAAGGCGAGGCTGTACACACTGGACATTTGTTCAGCCACCGGCTACCCTGGCGCCCGCGCCCGTCGGCGCCTGTACAGCCCATGTCGGACCAGAACCTTCGCCTCCGCCCCACCGACACCAAGAACGAGATCGTGGTGCTGGGCGCCTCGCAGCACAACCTGAAGCACATCGACCTGGTGCTGCCCAAGAACGCGCTGGTGGTGTTCTCGGGCGTGTCGGGCTCGGGCAAGTCGTCGCTCGCCTTCGACACCCTGTACGCCGAGGGCCAGCGCCGCTACGTCGAGTCGCTGTCGGCCTACGCGCGGCAATTCCTGGGCCAGCTCGACAAACCGGTCTACGACAAGATCTCGGGACTCGCGCCCACCATCGCCATCGAGCAGAAGTCCGCGGGCAGCAACCCGCGCTCCACGGTGGGCACCGTCACAGAAGTCTATGACTACCTTCGCGTCCTCTGGGCCCGCATCGGCGTGCAGCACTGCCCGACCTGCAATGCGACCGTAGGCACCCAGGAGCCAGCGCAGATCGTCCGCGAGATCGAGCGGTTGCCCGAGGGGACGCGCGTGCTGATCCTGGCGCCGCTGGCCAAGCAGCGCAAAGGCACCTACAAAGACGAGCTGGCGGATGCGCTGGCCGCGGGCTTCGTGCGGGCGCGTCTGGCTGGCGAAGTCATCGACATCACGCCGGGTCTGGCGCTGGACAAGAACAAGAAGCACGACCTGGAGCTGGTGGTGGACCGCGCGGTGGTGCGGCCGGGCGAGGCGAGGCGCCTGTTCGACAGCGTGGAGCAGGCGCTGCAGCGCGGCAAGGGCCGCTGCATGGTGGCGGTGGTGGGCGAGGCCGACGACCTACCCTGGCGCGAAAAGACCTTCAGCGAAGCGCGCTATTGCGACACCTGCGAGCGCAGCTTCACCGAGCTGTCGCCGCTGTCGTTCTCGTTCAACTCGCCGCTCGGCGCCTGCGAAGAGTGCAGCGGCCTGGGCTTTGCCATGCAGGTCGACCCGGCCGCGGTGGTCCCCGACGACAGCCTGAGCTTGCGCCAAGGCGCGCTGGCCCCGTGGAAGGGCGTGGCGGACCTGGGCGGCTGGACGTTCAAGATTCTGGAAGGCGTCTGCCAGGCCTCGGGCATCTCGCTCGACACGCCGTGGTCGCAACTGCCCGAGGCGCACCGCGAAATCGTGCTCTACGGCGTCGAGGGCCGCTACGCGGTGAACTGGGCCAGCCAGCACCACTCGGGCACCTTCAACACCAAGTACGAGGGCGTGGTGCCGCAGCTGCAGCGCCGCTGGAAAGAGACCAAAAGCCAGGATCAGCGCGACTTCTATCAGGGTTTCTTCGTCCAGGCCGACTGCCCGGCCTGCCACGGCGTGCGCCTGCGGGCCGACATGCGCGCAGTGCGGGTCGCCGACCTGAGCCTGCCCGAGCTGTGCCGCCAGCCGATCGGCCGGGCGCGCGCCTGGATCGACGATCTGCCGCTGCAGGGCAACGCCGCGCGGATCGCCGCCGAAGTCCAGAAGGAAATTCGCCAGCGCCTCAGCTTCTTGGAGCAGGTTGGCCTCAGCTACCTCAGCCTGGACCGCGGCGCGGCGACCCTGTCGGGCGGCGAAGCCCAGCGCATCCGCCTGGCCAGTCAGGTCGGCTCCGAGCTCACCGGCGTGCTCTACATCCTGGACGAGCCGTCGATCGGCCTGCACCCGCGCGACTCGCGGCGGCTGGTCGAGACCCTGATCCGCCTGCGCGACCTGGGCAATTCGGTGCTGGTCGTCGAGCACGACGAGGACACGCTCCTGGCCGCCGACTGGCTGGTCGACTTCGGGCCTGGCGCCGGCCGCCTGGGGGGCCATGTGGTCGCCGCGGGGACGCCCGCCGAGGTGATGGCCAATCCCGCTTCGGCGACGGGCGGTTACCTGTCCGGGCGCCTGCAGATGGAAGAGCCGCGCCAGCGCCACAAGCCCAAGGCCTGGGTACAGGTGCACGGCGCGACCAGCCACAACCTGACCGGGCTCGACGTGGCGGTGCCGGCCGGCTGCCTGGTGGCGGTGACGGGCGTGTCGGGCGCGGGCAAGTCCTCGCTCGTGCACGACGTGCTGATCCCCAACCTGCAGGCGCTGCTGGCCAAGCCCAGCCAAGCCAAGGCCTTCCGCAACTGGCACAACTGTCGCGACATCCACGGTTACGAGGTATGGGACAAGCTCATCGAGGTGGACCAGCAGCCGATCGGCCGCACGCCGCGCAGCAACCCCGCCACCTACACCAAGGTCTGGGACCTGGTCCGCACCGTCTTTGCCGAGCTGCCCGAGAGCAAGGTCGCCGGCTACGGCCCCGGCCGCTTCTCGTTCAACGTCCGCGGCGGCCGCTGCGAAAACTGCCAGGGCGACGGCGTGTTGCAGATCGAGATGCACTTCCTGGCCGACGTCTACGTGCCCTGCGAGGTGTGCCGCGGCCGCCGCTTCAACGACGCCACCTTGGCCGTCACCTACAAGGGCAAGTCGATCGCCGACGTGCTGGAGATGACCGTGGACGAGGCGGCCGAGCTGTTCGCGCAGCAGCCGGCGATCCTAAAGATTCTCAAGACCTTGCAAGAGGTCGGTTTGGGCTACATCTCGGTCGGCCAGTCGGCCACCACCCTGTCCGGCGGCGAAGCCCAACGCATCAAGCTGGGTCGCGAGCTGGCGCGGCCGGGCACCGGCAAGACCCTGTACGTGCTCGACGAGCCGACCACCGGCCTCCACTTCGACGACGTCAAGAAACTGCTGATGGTCCTTCGCAAACTCGTCGAGCGCGGCAACAGCGTGCTCGTCATCGAGCACCACCTGGACGTGATCCGCGCGGCCGACTGGGTCATCGACCTGGGGCCCGAGGGCGGCGCCGGCGGCGGCCAGCTGGTGGCGACCGGCACCCCCGAAGACGTGACGGCGGTGGCGGCCAGCTACACCGGGCAGGCGCTCAAGGCGCACCGGGCGGCGGGGCACTGAGGGAAATCAGGCAACCGCACCCGCCACTACGGGCAACAGCTCTGCCATCACCGCCTCGGGTACCTCCGGTACCGCCGCAAGTCCCTGCAAGGTCAGATAGGCCTCGGCCTCGCCCGGGCGCACCTGGCCAGTGGTTCGCCCCTCGCCGTACAGCCAGCCGATGGCGCCGGCGGCATCAAAGGCCTCGCTGCGACTCGCGCGACCGGCAAAGCCCAGCCGCAGCGCCTCGGCCAACAGAGCGACCGCGTCGCTGCCACAATCGCTCGCCAGCAGCACGCGGGCCGAGGTCAACTTGCGACGCGCCACCGCCAGCAGAGGCGACTCGGGCGGCGGGGAGCTTGGCTCCTGGCGGCGGTAGCGCTCTTCCACCTCACCGGTATTGGCGGCACCGCCCATGCGCTGCAAGCTCGCCCACGTTCGCGGGTCCAGCACCGCCACTTCGGTGCCACAGCGCTGGGCGATGGCGTGCCCGAGTTCCTGCGCCGTTTCGGTCAGCGAATCGACAATCGCCACCACGCCGCTGCGCGCCACCAGCACCCGCTCCAGGTTCGCGCCCAGCTCGCGGGTCAGGGCTTCGATGGCCTGCAGCACGGGCTCGACCTGCAAGTCCTTGAGCGCAAAGTGACCATCCGTCGCCTCCGCCGGCTCGGGCAGCGCGGGCTCGGCCTGGTCCAGGGGCTCGGGCAGTGGCTCGTCCGCCAGCGGCACCTCGCCGGTCGCCGCGGGTTCCAGCGTCGCCTCTTCCACCTCGCCCGGCACTCCCGCAGCTTGCTCGGGATCCGCCACACCCTTGGGCCGCTCGCCCAGGCCCTCCAGCGTCGTCATCGCCAGGGCAATCATCTTCTTGGAGATCCCGACCACCTCTTGCTCGCTGCCCGTCTCGATGGCCGCGGCAAACAGCTCGCGCTTGCCGGCGATGAGCTCGGCCACCCGCTCCTCGTAACTGCCAGCGGCAATCAGCTTGATGACCAGCACGTTGCGGTTCTGCTTCAGGCGGTGGATGCGGGCAATGCGCTGGTCCAGGATCGCGGGATTCCACGGCAGATCCAGCACGATCAGCGCGCTCGCCACCTGCAAGTTCAGGCCGGTAGCGCCGGCGTCGGTCGACAGGAACACCATCGTCGCCGGATCCTCCTCGAACTGCTGGATCAGCTGCGGCCGCCGCTTGGCCGGCACCCCGCCGTGCAGGCTGACAAAGCCCACGCCCAGCTGGTCCAGCACGTCGCCCGCCATCTGGGTCATCAGCTCCCATTGGCTGAACACCACCACTTTGCGCTGCTCGCCCTGGCACAAAGTCTCGATAAGCCGGGAAAATTCGTCCAGCTTCGGCGACCCCTGCGTCACTTTGTCCACCAACCCCGCCGCGTTGCAGGCCATCCGCGCTGTCTGCAGGGCCGCCATCAGGCGGTTCTCTTCGTACTTGGTCAGCTTGCGCTTGGTGCTGATGGCGGCGATCGATCCAGCGACTTGCACGGCACTGTCGTGCAGTTGCATTTGCCGCGGCGTCAGCGGCACCCGCAGTTCCTGGTCGGTGCGCGCCGGCAGCTGGTCGGCAATCACCGCTCGATCGCGGCGGAGCATCACCGGCCCAAGCCGCTGGCGCAGCTCGCCCAGGTTGCGGTAAGTCAGCTCGCGGCCACGCGGATCCGTCACGGTGAAGTCGAGCTTGAAACGCCACAGCGGGCCCAGCACGCGGTTGTCGATGCGCTGCATCAGGCTGTACAGCTCTTCCAAGCGGTTCTCAAGGGGCGTTCCCGACAGCGCAAACACGTAGCGCGCCGGCAGCGCCTTGACCACCGAAGCGGTGCGGGTGCGCCAATTCTTGATGCGCTGCGCTTCGTCCAGCACGAGCACGTCGGCCGGGTACTTTTCGCACAGCAAGCTCTGGTCGGTGCGCACTTGCTCGTAGTGCACCACCAGGAACGGAATCGCGCTGGCATACAGGGCCTCGCGCTGCTTGGGCGAGCCGTCGACCACCTCGGCCATGTGCCCTGTAAATTTCAGCACTTCACTCTTCCAGTGGCTCTTATTCGAGGTGGGCGCCACGATGAGCACGCGCCGCACCCCACCGTTTTGGATGAGCCAGTGGGCGGCGGCGATCGCTTGCACAGTCTTGCCCAGGCCCATGTCGTCGGCCAAAAGCGCGTGACCGGTGGCCGCCAAGAACGCTGCGCCCTGCACCTGATACGGCAGCAGGGGCAGCTTCATGCCCGGCAACATCCGCCCGTGCTGCATGATTTCGCTGTGGATCGTCGCTTGCCGCCGCGCGTGCAGGGCATCTTCGGCCAGCCGGCGGGCGTGCTGCGCCGCGTCGTCGCCCAGCGAGACTTCGGACCACCCCGCCACCTCGCTCTCTAGCGCATACCAAGCCTCGGGCAGGGCCCCGCGCAGAAACCCGCCGGGGTCGAAGTGTCGGTCGAGCACCGCCGCCAGCTCTGCCGTACCAGGCTGCGGCCGCCGCACCCGCACCCGCGGCGCTTCGGGTACATCCCAGGCCAGGTGCACCACCGCCACCGTCGCACTTTGGCGCTGCTTGGAACGGCGCTTGCGCAGGCGAATCAGTACCCCCTCGATGTGCTTGAAGGTGCCAAGCCGATTGACCGCAAAGTCCGGACAAGTACAGGTATTGACCCGTTCCTGCACCGAGCGGATCACCACCGTGTAGGGCCGCAGCGCAGCCGCCGACGACCGCGCCGACTTGGCGTGCCACGTGCCAAAAGCTGGCTCGCCCGACACATGCGTCACACTGACTTCGGTGCGAGCAGCGTGCACCCGCTCTTCGATGGCGGCTTCGGCGGCCGAGACGACCTGGGCCTCGCTGACCTGCTGGCGGGCCATGTAAGCCAGCAAGCTTGCTGCGATATGCGGGCACCACTGCTCGGCGTCAAAGGCGCAGGTGCAGTCGAACTGAGCCGCGCCACCGCCGTCCAGCGCCCCATCGACCAGGTACTGGGCATCGCGCTCGTCCACGACCGTCGCTTGCAGGGACTTCAAGTCAAAGTCGAACGTGATGACCCGGTTGTCCTTGAAGGCCTGCAGGCCAGCGCGCACCACGGCCGCCGAGGCATGCTCGTGCAAGGCGTCGAAATCGAACAGGAACGGGTCGGCAACTTCGGACTCGGTGGACATGGGCTGGCTCGCGGGCGCCGGCGGGTCGGCAGCGGGCGGAGGCTAGCGCTGTTGGGGGGCAGTGTCACCCCCAGCGGAGTCGCGTTGCCCAAGAGTCGCCGGCTACAACCGGCCGTCGGCAGCCATGATGGTGAGCTTGATCCCGGGAATCCGCTCGAAGTGCTTGCGGTTTCGCGTGACGAGTAGCAAGCGCTGAGCCACGCAGGTGGCGCCAATCAGGCAGTCGGCCATCCCGATTTCTTGGCCGGCGGCCTTCAGCTCGCGAAAGATTTTGCCTGCCAACATGGCCACATCCGCGCTCACAGGCACAATCGGCGTCGCCTCCAGCAGGGTCTCGACGGCCGCCCGCTGGCGCACCGAGACGGCGCCTGCGGTCAGCTCGAAGGCGGTAACGGCCGAAACCGCGACGTTGGCGTGCTCCAGCTCGAACGCCACCCGCTTGGCCACCGGCTCGGCGCCGCGCAAGAAGTCGATGAGCACGTCGGAATCAAAGAGAAACATGCTCAGACTCCTTGGCCGGGGTCGGCCCCTTCACCACTGCGCCAGTGCTGCCGTGCCGCTTGGCAGCCGGCCGCCAAGTCGTCGGCTTCGCTGTCGCTCAAGAATCCATGGAGTTTTGCCGCCTTGAGTTGCTTGTCGGCTTGCGCAGCTTCGGCGGTCAGGTAGCGGCCAACGGCTTCGTTGATCAAGTCGGAAAAGCCCTTCTGACCGCGGCGCGCCGCCAGCTCCAAGAGCCGGCCGCGGTAGTCGTCGTCGAGTTCGATGGTCGTGCGCATGGTGCCTCCGCGGTCCAGCTTGACCTACATGCACATGCATGTCAAGGACCGCGATCGTGCTGCTCGGGGCCTTGGGCGGGCATCACACCGTCCCCGGCCACCCCTTGGGCAGCGGACCGAACAGTTCGCTCATGGTCAGCACCGCACTGTCGAACGGCGGCAGGCCGCGCACATCGCCGTCGGTGAACGAGCCGTGGTAGAGCCAATGTTTTCCGTGATTTTCGAAGACTTCTAGCGTGCGCTCCTGCGGATCCGCCAGCCAGTACCACGGCACGCCGGCCTGCAGGTAGACCTGCGACTTCAGGCCGCGGTCGTAGTGGGCGTTGGTCGGCGAGACGACTTCGCAGACCCAGTCGGGCCGCAGGTCGATCGGCCAGTCCTCGCTGAGTTCCGGCATGTGCTCTTTGCGCCAACCGGCCAGGTCCGGGCGGACGATCCGGTGCGGGGCAAGGCGGACGTCGGGCTCGGGCAGCACCCACCCACCCGTTGGAATCTGATTGAACGCCCGGTCAAGCTCGCTGCCCACGCGAATTTGCAGCCACGAGTGGCGCCCCCCGCAGCGCCGCACGCTGATGCGGCCTGCCGTCGATCAGCTCGGGCATCTCCTGTTCGGGCAACTGCATGATGTCCTCCCACACCAGGAGCCGCTTGCCATCCATACTGCACCTCGGGGAAGGCCCGACATGCTCGGGGGCCGTGCGGGCAGTGTAGTGGCGGCCGCGCTGGGGGAGCAATGCCAGAAGCGTACCAAAGGGGAGTGCTGGAGTTTTGCGAAGTTGCGCGGAAGTGATACCGGTATCGGCTGAGACCGATACTGGGACTGGTATCGCGGTAGAGGGCGGCTATTTCCGCGTGAACTGGAACTGGATCGACTTGCAGCCGCCGCTGGTGGGCGTCCCTGTGCGGCTTCCGGTCGCCAAGTCGGCCGAGCTGATCGCCATCGCCACATTGCCGGTAATGCTGTCGTCGACGGTGAGGTCGGAGTCTTTGAGCGAGAACGTGATGCCTTTGGCCAGCAAGTCGCCGGCGGTGGCGACGCAGCCTCCGTAGCTGAAGGTGGGGTAGTAGCTCTCGACCTTCTCAGACACGCCCACGCTGCCGCCCGGACAACTGGTGGAGACGATGACATCGGGTGCCGAGCCGTCGCCGTCCCAGCTGGTCCCGTTGTTGCTGCTCTCGATGGAAGCCTTGACGGGCCAAACGGTCCACTTCGAGGCTGGATCCAGCACGCAAGTCCCATACGCGTTGCAGACATCGCCGCTGTCGCAGCTGTCGCACATGCCGCCGCCCAGGCCACAGGCGAAGGCCTCGTTGCCGGCCACACAGACGCCGCCCGAGCAGCAGCCGGCGCAGTTGTTGGGGCCGCAGCCGGTGGCGTTGGGGTTGTAGCCGGTGTTGGTTCCGGTGGTTTGGCAAGCGGTGAGAATCAGGCTGGCGAGGACGAGTAGCTTTCGCATGTTGGGGCTCCACGGCGCAACGACGGGTCTTGGACTACTGCGGTATGGGGGTGAAGCCGGCGTCGCGTTGGGCCTTGACGTCGACCTCTAACACAACCCCTGGCATTTCCTTGATGGCTGCGTTGACGGCATCAAGAGCACTCCCATTCTTGCCCACCATGGTTGTCTCGATGGGCACGATGCAGCTGGACCCTTCCCAGCACCGCACGGCCACGAACGCATGGCCTACCGGAAATTCCAGGAGAGGCTCCATGCCCATCGCTTCCAGCGCCGAGGCGAAGAGGAGCGCACCGTCGATGCAATTCGCGCCCGAGGAGTTGAGCGACTCGGCCGGGAGCTTGATGTACTGCGCGCTGCTAAAGAACGAGCCGCCTACCGTGACGTAGCCAAGCCCGTAATCTTGAACCGCCTTGAAGATTGCGCCGATCTGGTCCCTTGCGCCTTCGTTCAGGGCCATACCGCGCTTGACCGTGAAGCTGCGAGTGGATGTGTTGGCCGCCGGATTCCACGCGTAGTGGGCATACCATCCAGTCGTCTGCGCCACAGTCGCGTCCAGGCCGCTCCCCAGTTCCGTCCACTGAAGAATCCAGTTCCCGGCCGGGTCCTTGACCCCGTAGCCGGCGTTGTAGGACACGCAGGCTGAGCAAGTGACGCTCACGTCAACGGCGATCGGGTCGCCCTGCTCATACCATGTGGGCCAAGTGTAAACGCCATCTGGGTTTAGCGTGACCGCAATTGCCGGAACGGCGCCCGACCCGTACTTCTTTCCCTTGTACTGGTAGCCGATCATGGCGCCAAACACGCTGTAGCTCTTGGCCACGCTCAGCAGGCCCTGGACATCCTTGTCGCCAGGCGTCACCAACGTGACCTCGGTTTGCCTCCCGTTGACCGTCGCTCCGCTGACCAGCTTCGTGTCGTTCAACTTGACGTAGTTCACCGGATACAGCGAAACCCCGACAGCATCGCTCGCCAGCGTGCTTGCCCCTTCGATCACCCGCACCTGAATCTGCGTCGACAGCGGCCCCGACAGCGCCTTCCACGCCGCCTTCCAGGTCAGCGGAAAGTCTGATGCCGTCGCCGTCTGCTTAGCCGGGATCTTTAGCGAGGCCAGCGCAACCTCGGAATAGCCCTTGATCTCCACCTCAACCGTGTAGTTGTGACTGACCGAGTCCGGATTGGTCACCGTGGCTTCCAGCAACTTGAAGTCCCCGATACCTTGTAGGTTCTTGCCGTAAAGGTGAGCCAACCACCCCGGAACCACCTTGGCCCCGCCAATATCGAGCAGCCCCAGCGGCTTGACGGTCAAGGTCGGCGATGTGGAGCCCGGCGTCACGCAAATGCCGTCTTGGCAGGTCTTGCCGCCCGAACACGCACACACCCCACCACACCCATCGTCCCCGCAAGTCCCGCTCGGACACTTGGGCGTGCACGCGGTCTTGCAGTCCGCCGGGCAACTCGCCGCCGTCTCGCCTGCCTCGCACTTGCCGTTGCCGCACTGCGGGCCGCTCGATCCGCCCCCGTTGCACAGCGCACAGGTCGAACCGGCGCAAGTCTTGCCGGCCTTCCCGTCGCCAGTAGCGTTGCAGCAGTCGCCGTACTGGGCGCACTGGTCGTCGCAGAAGCACTCGTTTTGCCCACCTTTCCCACAGTGGCTATCGCAGAAGTGCTCCGCCGGTGCCGTGGCGCAATCCGATGCGCAACTCGCCGCGGTCTCATCGCTCTCGCAGGTGCCGTTGCCGCACACCGAATTGCCTGCCGGCGCGGTGCACTGGCCGGCGCTGCAGGTCAGTTTATCCCAAGGACAACTCCCGCACATGCCGCCACAACCGTCGTCCCCGCACTCCTTGCCCGCACACTGCGGCACACACTGGGCCTTGCACACCCCTTCCGCGCAAGTCGGCGCGGCGGCTGGGCACGTCCCGCAAACGCCCCCGCAGCCGTTCGATCCGCATTCCTTGCCGTTGCACTGCGGCACACACTGGTTGCCACCCACATCGGTCGGGTAGTAGCCACCGCCGCCGCCGGAATTGCCACCGCCGGACGCACAGGCCACGGCCAGCCAAGCTAGCACCAACCACAATAGGTTGCTGGAAGCGATGTTCCGCATCGTTTGCCGCGCCATAGGTCCCTCGCTGCCGCTCCAATTGCA
>JACRCU010000039.1 GCA_016218865.1 Deltaproteobacteria bacterium
ACCGATTGTGCTGCAGATGCCCGACGCCGAGCCGTGCGTGCCGCTGCGCTTGACCTCGGTGGCGGCCTCGCAAGAGATGAGCGTGGTGGTGACGGTGGCGGGCAGCGGCCGGGCCGTGGTCAAGAACTACCTGGATGTGGTGGTCAATCCGTTCCGGCTGGCCCTGACCGAGCTGAGTCCAGGCGGGACTGCGGGGCCGATTTGGCAAAACCCGTCGGTGGACGTCAGCCTGTTTCAGGTGCCGCCCAACTACGCCCAGGTCGCCGCGGCCGCCATCGATGAAGCGGGTGGGCGGGCCTTCGTGACCGAATCATCGTTCAAAGCTCCGGTTTTCATGGGCATCATGCTGCTCGGCGGCAAGGACAACGCGCAAAATGCGCTGAACGAGCTGGCGGCGGCGAGCAACTGGTACCAGGCCGTACAGGCCGGGTTGGGCCCGGTACCGAATGGCAACGAAATGGCCGAGGCGCTGGCGCTGCCGGGGGCGATTACCACAACGTTTCCCGGAGCAACGGCACTGCAGACCTTGGCCGAGTTGCGGGTGTGCCGCGCCTACTGGCAGGCGGTGGATGCCTACACCGCGGGTGGTGGGGACGCCATGGGCGGCGGGCCTCCGCCAAAGCCCGCGGAGCCACTGTGCAAGCTGGCCAACGGCAAGGTCTATGACCGCGAGGTGCTGAAGACCATGCCGGTCGACGGCAAGGCCATGGCCGCAGCCCTGCAGGTCGCGATTATCGACCCCTTGTTCACCACCTGGGAGCTCCTGGCCGGGGCGCCGCGCGTGACGCGCCTGATGCTGCGGATCTCGCCCGAGGAAATGGACCGCGATCCGGTGTTCGCCTTCAACCCGGCCCTGCCGGACGTGCCCCTGCAGCGGGTGATTCCGTACCACCACGTCTGCCCCAACGGCTGGACGGCCGGCCCGCAGGAGATCCGGCTTTCTGTAGACGGGCTGGGTAGTTGGGTGTTTTGGGGACCGAACGCCCAAGACAAACGCTTTGCCGACGCGCCGTTTGCCCTGTCGATGGCGGTGCAGGAAGAGAGCGGGCCGCCCATCCCCGTGGCGCCGGCCCAGGCCGAGCTGGTGTCGACGGCGATTGCGGGGGCGCTGCCGGGCAAGCTGAGTTTACCCAAGGACTTGATTCTGCAGCCAGTCAAGCCGTGGGTGCCGCCGCCGTCGGATCCGCTGGTGACCAAGGTGGGACCGTGGCCCATGCCGGTGGGGTGCACCCCCAAGGCGGGCTGGGTCGATGGGCTACCGCCACCGACGGCAGTGGCCGAACCGGGACCGGATGCGGGCGGGGCCAGTGATGCCATGGCGAGTGATGGTGCGGGCTTGAGCGATGGCGGGATCGCCGATGCCAGCGATGGCGAGGTCACCAGCGGGCCGGTGCCAGGCATCGACGCGGCTGGCGGCTGGGCCGACTCGGCGGATGCGAGTGCCGCGGAGACGCTGACCGACGCCAGCAGCAAGGGCGCGGCCAGCAGCCCGGCAGCGGCAAGTGGCGGTGGCTGCTCCGGTTCTGCGGGCGGCGCAGCGCCGTCGGGCGGCCTGGCGTGGTTGCTCGCGATGGGCGTTGGGGCGTGGTGGCGGCGGCGGGTCAGGGCAGCTGCAGACTGGCCCGGCAGCCCTGCTGCCCGGAGCTCGCCGTGAACACGCGCTTGGCCGCGCTTGGATGGGTCCAGGCCGTGTCCGCGCACATCCTGTCGCTGGCCCTGGCCGGCTGTGCCGCCTCTGCCCACGAACCGCTGGCGTCGGGCGCCGACGGGGCCACCCACGACGCCGGCAACGTCAGCGGCACGGACCAGGCCAGCGCACTGGGCAAGTGCCAGGTCAACGACCACTGCGACGACGGCGACGCCTGCACCCTGGACGTCTGCCGGCCCTGGGGCTGCGAGCACTTTGCCAAGCTGTGCTGGGACTCGAACCCTTGCACCTTGGACAGTTGCAGCCCCAAGGTCGGCTGCACCACCACGCCCTACTCCTGCGACGACGGCGACATGTGCACCGCCGACAAGTGCGAGTGGGGCTACGGCTGCCAGCACGTCCCCACAGGTTGCAGCGACAACAACCCTTGCACCATCGACACTTGCATCAAGAACGCCTGCCAGGGCAAGCCGGTGGCCGACGACTTGCTCTGCCCGGCCGGCAACGGCATGTGCGCCGCGGGCCAGTGCGTGGCGAACGTGTGCCAGGCCGGTCCGCTGCTGGGGGCATTTTCGCTCAGCGCCTTCAAGGGGTTCAACCCTGTCCGGTTGGCTGAGCTGTCCGGCGGCAAGTTGGCCGCGCTCGGCCACACCGGCGACCCCAACAGCGGCGACTGGAAGCAGCGGGTGGCCACAATCGAGCTCAAGGACAACGGCGTGGCGATTCAAGAGGCGCCGGGATGGCAAAGCGTGCCGGGCGTGAACGCGATCCACAGGGCCAGCGACGGTAGCCTGATCCTGTGTGGCGAGAACCCGACCACCAGCGGCACTTTTGCCTGGTTCGGTCGCTCCAAAGGCATGGCGCCGCCCACGATCCTCAACTTCGACAGCCCGATGCGCCGCAATTGCCTGCACTTGAGCCCTACGGCAGACGGCGGCGCGGTGATCTCGGGCTGGGCCGAGGCGACATCGAATGTGTTCGCCACCGCCTGGGTGGCCCACGTGGACGGCAACGACAAGGTCCTGTGGAGCACCGTGATCAACCTGGACAAGTACAACACGGTGACCGACGCCGTGGCGCTGCCGTCCGGTCAGGTCGTCGTCGCGGTCCATGGCGACTCGGGCAAATACTACGAAGGAACCCCGCGCCTGCTGCGCCTGGACGGCCAGGGCGCGATCGTCGCCAACACCCTGCTGGACAACAAGAAGTATCTGCAGGTACAGGCGCTGATACCCAGGCCAAACGGCGCGGTTACCGCGCTCACGCAGGTCTACCCTGGCCAGGCGGTGGCCGGCATCGCCAGCGTGCGCTTGGACGGCGAGAACAACCTACTGTGGAGCAAAGTCAATGTGCCGGCGGGCTACCTGCAAAGCGCACGGACCACCGCGACCGGGACGCTGCTGGCCCTTAGCGAGGCAAAAACCGGGACGATGCTGCTGATCGGCTTGGACGATCACGACGAGGTCGCCTGGCAGAACGGCCCGGCCACCGCCGGCAAGCTGCCCGTCACCGATGCTCTGCCGCTCGCCGACGGCCGCATCGCCATGGCGGGCCTGATCGACCCCACCACCGGCCCTGGGTACACCAACTTCGCCAGCGGTTGGCTGGGCTTGGCCGACCCGTGGGGGCACGTGGGCTGCAAGGCGGCCGGGGTGTGCGCCACCCTGGCATCGTGCGACGACGGCGACCCGTGCACGGCCGACAGCTGTGCCGAGCCGGCGGGCTGCAGCCACTTGGCGCTGCCCAAGGACGTGACGTGCACTGCCAACTAGTACTACAAACCCGAAGTTCGCATCGGGTTGTTGGGGCAGAATGGTTTGTAGTACTAGCCTTTTAGGTAGGAATAGGGGGCGCGCCGCCCCCTGCCACCCCTGCGTCTGCCCGCTGCCGCGGTCAGCTAGTACGTGCG
>JACRCU010000407.1 GCA_016218865.1 Deltaproteobacteria bacterium
GCTACGATCCGGACAGCGATGTGTGGAAGGTTTTGCCGGAGCCGCCGCTGAATCCGTCTCTGTATTCGAGCATGGTCTGGCTGGATGGCCGGGTCTGGGTGGGGAGCAACCACGCGACTGCGGTCCACCCGAACCGGGTGGCGGTTTATGATCCGGGGTTGGGGACGTGGCAAGCATTGCCGGAGAAGGGGCAACCACAGGACCCTACGAGCGAAAAGGGATGCTCCAATGCGTACGGCGGCTGTATGCTCAGCCTACACTCCATGGGCAACCAAGTCGCTGGGATTCCTGTGTTTTGGTATCCAGGGGCTGTAGGTGCACGTTTCGACCTCGCGACCTGGGGATGGCTTCCGATGTCGTTGGAGAATTTGCCCAACTCTGCGCAGAACTTCGCCTGGAATGGCGCCGCGTTCATTACTTATGGCGCCGGCTCGAATAACGCGCTGTACGCTCCGGGAGCGGATAATTGGAGCCCGCAACCACCTGCCCCATTTTGGATGCCGGCCCCTGGCATTCCCGTTGGGGATGAGTTCGTGGTCTGGAGCGACTCCTCCCTGACGAGCGACTGGCCGCACGGCGGACTTCGCCACGCCGATGGGACCTGGAAGCCACTGCCGCTGATCGATCCGGCAGCCTACGGGTACTTGGGCGCAGGCCTTGCCGACCGCGCAGTGTACTTGACGTGGTCGACAGGTCAGAGCACAGCGCTCGCGCTCGTGTACCGGCCAAGCGCCAACAAGTGGACCATGGTGCCCGCATTTGCACCCAACCTGCCCGGCGCGCCACCGGGTGACCATACCTCGCACGGTGCGCTTGTCTCACTTGGCGACGATTCTGTCTTGCTCGTCGGTGGGTCGGCATGGAACAAGATGCCAAACTGGCAGTTCATGAGCAAGGGCGTGTTTCGGTTGAAGTTGTAGTCCTGGGGCACTGCGGTGCCGACCGCGAAACCGGGGCCAGGGACCCCGGCCAACACAGCTCGATTGCGGTGCACCTGGAGCGGTGCGACGGCCCCGTTAGGGGACGCGCACTTGCGACCCACCCAGCAACAGCGCAGGGCGGCGACAAAATCGACTTGATTTTGTTGCTGCCGGGCGCGGTTCCCCAATCAGGGGCCATGGTCATCCTATTGCGTAGGGCGGGGGCTTGTCCCCCGCCGCTCAGCACGCTTGCCAGCGGCGCGGAGCTGAAGACAGGCTCCCTGTTCCGCACGCAAATTGTGATGGAAAACACATTGTCCAGCTCGGAATAGGCTGCGCCGCCCAGCCGGATTCTGCGTCGCCGTGGTAGCTCTGAAGCCATGGCACCTATCGTGCGGAAGTTGGCGGCGGGGGACAAGCCCCCGCCCTACATGTCGAAACGCGCGGGGTCTCTGGCGCTGTGTCTTCGGCCATGCTGGTCCCGGTTTTGGGAACCCCACCCGTTGCTGCCCCAGCCCCTTGCCAACCGCGCCCATAGCCACTACAAGCACAGCCCGGCGCACCCCGCGCGCCCACCCCGAGGAACCCGTGGCCAACCACCGTCAACCCGCGAACAACACCGACCTTTTCAATCCCACCGAAGAGCACCTGGCCCTGCGCGAGATGGTCCGCGCCTTTGCCGAGCGCGAGGTGTGGCCGCAGGCGCGCGAGTACGACCGGCTCGAGAAGTTCAATCGCAAACTGTTCGAAAAGGCGGGCGATTTGGGCCTGCACGGCATCACCGTGCCCGAGTCGATGGGCGGCGCCGGCATGGATGCGCTCGCCTCGGTCATTGTCCACGAGGAGCTGAGCGCCGCCGACCCCGGCTTTTGCCTGGCCTACCTGGCGCACGCGATGCTGTTCGTCAACAACTTCTACCAGAACGCCAATGCCGAGCAGCGCGCGCGGGTGCTGCCCAAGGTCATCAGCGGCAAGTGGGTGGCCGGCATGGGCATGAGCGAGCCGCAGGCCGGCACCGACGCCCTGGCGATGCGCACCACCGCGGTCCGCGACGGCGACGACTACATCCTGAACGGCGCCAAGATGTGGATCACCAACGGCGCGGTCGACGACACCGAGCTGGGCGACTGCTTCCTAATCTACGCCAAGACCGGCACCGCCAAAGGCCGGGCGCTGTCGTCGTTCCTGGTCGAAAAGGGCATGCCGGGCTTCCGTCTGGGCCAGCGCATCAAGGACAAGCTGGGGATGCGCGCCTCGCCCACCGCCGAGCTGGTCTTTGAGGACTGCCGGGTTCCGCTCGCCAACCGCATTGGTGAGGAGGGTGACTCGACCATGCACATGATGCGGAACCTGGAGATCGAGCGCCTGACCCTGGCGGCGATGTCGCTGGGCATTGCGCGCAAGTCGATCGAAATCATGAACAACTACGCCAGCGAGCGCCACGCCTTTGGCCAGCCGATCCGCGCCTTTGGCCAGATCCAGAAGCACCTGGCCGACAGCTATGCCGAGTACATGGCCGGGCGCACCTACGTGTATGCCACTGCGGCGGAGCTGCGCCTGGACAGCCACGGCAACCGGCTGGATTCCGATGGCGTCAAGCTGTATTGCACGACCATGGCCAAGAATGTGGCGGATCGCGCGATCCAGACCCTGGGCGGCTACGGCTACGTGGGCGAGTACCACGTGGAGCGGCTGTGGCGCGACGCCAAGCTGCTCGAAATCGGCGGCGGCACCCTGGAAGCCCACCAAAAGAACATTGCCCAAGATCTGCGGCGAGTTGCTACCTTGCGCTAGTTGGGGAGTCTTTGCCCCTGGCGCAGCGGCGATTCTCGTGCGATCCCGAAAATGATCCGCTATAAGGTGGTGACGGCTGGCGACGCCCTCCCCAGCGCCGCCCCCGACTGGTGGGGTTCGATATGCGGATGGTTCGACGCAAGGCTGCGTTGATGTTTGGCAATTTCACCTATGAGCGCTTGGCGGCCGCGGGGTATGCCCGCCGATTGTCCCTCCTTGCGCTGATGCTGCTTGCCGTGACGTCTGCGGGATGCGCGGAGGATACCAGCATCGTCGGCTCGCTGCAGGCCGGCGCCAAGGACACGAACCTGTTGGGCGATCTCACGGGCAGCGACGCCGACGACGGCGCGCTGGCCGATGCCGAGCCGGGCGATGCGACGACAGAAGGCGATGGCGCGCTGCTGGGCGATCTCAGCGGCAACGGCGACGGCACAGCAGGCGTATGCACCGGCGGTGACTGCGACGTCCTGAATTTCGAAGTCAAGCCCCAAGACTCGATCATCGGCATCCTGGATGGCGGCGGCGGCGGCGACGGCACGGTCGGCGTGGCCGACGGCGAGGACGCCACCGCAACCGACGACAGCGGCGACGGCACCGCCGCGGAAGACGGCGACGGCGGCGGCACCGACGACAGCGATGGCGCGGACGACGCCAGCGGCAGCGAAGACCCCGACGACGGCGCGGGCGAGCAGGACGGCGACGAGGCCAGCGACGGCAGCGAGCAGGCCGACGGCGACGAGGCCAGCGACGGCTCCAACGACGACGCCGACGACGCCGGGCCGATTCCGTGCGACAACAATGCGCCTTGCCAAGTGCTGGGCGGCGGCGATCCGTGCAAAACCGGTATCTGCCTGGACGGATTCTGCCTAGCGGTGACCCTGGCCGAAGGCGCGCCCTGCGACGACGGCAACCCGTGCAGCATCCAAACCGCTTGCACCAAGGGCGCTTGCGTCGGCCAGGTCTTGCAGTGCGACGACGGCAACTTGTGCACCGACGACATCTGCGCCCCCAGCGGCTGCCAGCACGAGTTCAACCAAAATCCCTGCAACGACGGCAGCGTCTGCACCCTGGACGACGCCTGCAGTGGCGGCGCCTGCGCCGCGGGCAGCACCCTGGACTGCAACGACAACGAGGCCTGCACCGCCGACAAGTGCGAGTCCGGCACCGGCTGCAGCCACAGCCCCCTGGCCAACGCGGTGTGCAGCGACAACAACCCGTGCACGCTGGGCGATCTCTGCGTCGACGGCGACTGCGCCCCCGGCAAACCCAAGAGCTGCAACGACGGCAACCCCTGCACCGACGACCAGTGCGACCTGGTGACCGGCAAGTGCGGGTGGCCGGCCACCCAAGCACCGTGCAACGACAACCACGACTGCACCGAGGGTGACATGTGCTCGGGCGGCGCCTGTGCGGGCACTGCAGCCAACTGCAACGACAAGAACCCCTGCACCAGCGATTCGTGCCAGCCCGACGGCGGCTGCAGCCACGTGGCCAATGGCCTGCCTTGCAGCGACGGCAACGAGTGCACCAGCGGCGACGTCTGCAGCAAGACCGGGGCCTGCAAGGGCGTGCCGCTGGTCATCGGCAGCGACTGCGACGACGGCAACCCTTGCACTACAGAGGGTTGCGACCCCCTGAGCGGCTGCACCCACGCCAACAACCTGAACGCCTGCGACGACGGCACCCCGTGCACCACCGGCGACGCGGACCACAGCGGCTAGTGCAGCTCGGGCGCCAGCA
>JACRCU010000408.1 GCA_016218865.1 Deltaproteobacteria bacterium
CGTCCAGCTTGAACACCCCCAGCACCCGCACGCTGCCCAGGGTCCGCACCGCCAGCAGCCAGCCGTCGGGCGCGTCGAGCACCGTCCACGCGCCGCGCTGCAGGGCCGGCGTCTGCCGCCACGCCGCCACCAGCTTCTGGACATGCCGCAGCAGCGACTGCGGATCCTGCAGCTGGCTCGCCACGTCGGGGCCGTCGGCCAGCGGCTGCCACGGCGTCCCGGTGGTAAAGCCACCGTTCGGACTGGCATTCCAGCGCATCGGCAGCCGCTTCTGCTTGTCGTCTGTGCCGGCGCCGTTGGGCGCGCCGATCTCTTCGCCGTAGTACAGGAACGGTGTGCCCGGCACAAAGAACAGCAGCGTTTCCGCTAGCTTCTGCGCGTCCGGGTCGGAGATCTGGCTGGCCCAGCGCAGCTGGTCGTGGTTCGACAAGAACACGCCGCGCGGCGCTCCCGCCGGGAACTGGCCCTCTTGCTGGCAGGTGACGATCTCCACGCCGTCGCCCAGCCCGCCCGCCACCGCGTTCAAGAGCGACGTCTGCAGGTCGAAGTCGAAGGTCATGTCCAGGCCGGCCTGCTGGTACTTGGCGGCGATGGTGTTGCTGGCCCACGCCTCGCCCACCAGCAGCGACCCGGGCTGCTTGGTGTGGCTGTACTTGGCGAAACTGCCCCACCAATCCAGGGTTGCCTGGGTGTCCTGCTGGCCCTTGCCCGGCCCGGTCTCGATCAGGTAGCGCACCGCGTCCAGGCGGAAGCCGTCGATGCCGCGGTCCAGCCAGAAGCCCGCCGCCTGCTGGAGGGCCGCAGTGACCGCCGGGACTTGCACGTTCAGGTCGGGCATGTTCCCCGAAAACACCCCGTAGTACCAGCGCTTGCCCTTGGTGTGCCAGACCTTGCCGCCGCCCGACCACGGCTGCTTCCAGGTGGTCTCGGGGGTGGTGTCGCGCCACACGTACCAGTCCTTGTGCCCGGTCGCCGCCGCCGAGTCGACGAACCACGGGTGCTGGGGCGAAGTGTGGTTCGCCACGAAATCCAACACGATTTTCACGCCACGGCTGTGGGCCAGCGCCACCAGTGCGTCCAGATCGGCCAGCGTGCCGTAGGCCGGGTTGACGTTCATATAGTCGGTGCCGTCGTAGCCGTGGTAGCTGGGCGACGGCATCACCGGCATCAGCCACAGCAGCGTGACGCCCAGGTCGTCGCCGCCGGGCTTGCCATCATTCAAGTAGTCGAACTTGTTGACGATGCCCTTGAGGTCGCCGATGCCGTCGCCGTTCGAGTCGGCGAAGCTCCGCACGAAGATCTCGTAGGCAACCTGACCGGTCCAGCCGCTGGTCGCCGACAGCTCGCCGCGGCACGGGGCCAGGGCCGGCGGCGGTTCCGTTGCCGTATCGCCAGGTTGCGCACCATCGGCGCCAGTGTCGGCCGGAGCGGTTTCCGGCACGGCCCCGTCGGCGGGGTCGACCGCGGCCGCATCGGCCACTTCAACCGGCGCCGCACTGTCCGGGACCGTGTCCTTGCCGCTGTCGGCGACCGCCGCACTGTCGGCCGAGGCATCCAAAGCCGAGCGGTTTCCCAACGTTTCGGCATCAGCGCCGCCGTCGGTCTGCTGCGGCGCGGCACACCCGCCCAGCAGCGCGGCCAGCGCCAGTGCACACCACCGGGCCGCGGTCATTCGCGCTCCGGCACCACCGAGTGCTGGTGGGCGTGCAGGATGGCCACCCCTTGCACCGGCTCGAGTTGTTGGCGCAGCGCTTCCAGGGCCTCTTGCACCACGTGGCGGCGGCTCGGGTGGTAGCTGATGGCCAGCGTGGTCAGCTCGATGGAGCGGACCATCGGCAACTCGGTGGCCAGTTTCAGGAATTCGCCGGCCTGGACACAGTCGGCAAAGCGGTCGGCCGGCCGCTTGGCGGTGGACCGCAGGATGAACTCCACCAGATCCACTGGGATATCCGGGCGGATGTCGCGCGGGTCCGGGAGCGGAGTGCTCAGGTGGTGCTCCAGCAGGTCGTCGATGGTGTCGGCGTCGAACGGCACCTCGCCGGTGATCAGCTCGTACGCCAAAATCCCCAGCGAATACAGGTCAGAGCGACCGTCCAGCTGGATGCCGCAGATCTGCTCCGGGCTCATGTAGTACGGCGTGCCAAAGAGTTGCTCGCCCTGCAGCGCCGCCGAGTGGTTCACCGATACGGCGATGCCGAAGTCGAGCAGCTTGGCGCGGCGCTCTTCGTCGGCCAGGAACACGTTCGACGGCTTGACGTCGCGGTGCAGCAAGCCCTTTTGGTGCGAGTAGGCCAGCGCCGACGCCACCTCGCGCAGGATGCGCCGCACCATGCCGTAGGGCAGGCGTTGCCCTTGCTGAATCAGGTCTTCCAGGGTCAGACCCTGCAGCTTCTCCATCACGATGAAGTGGGTGCCGTAGGCCGCCTCGGTGTCGTAGACGCGGACGATGTGGTCGTGGTTGAGCTGGGCGATCAGCTGGGCTTCGCGCTGGTATTGCTCGCGAAAGCGGTCGTGGAAGCACAGCGAGTGCGACAGCATCTTCAGCGCCACCGACCGCTGCAACCCGGGATGCATCGCCTCGAACACCGTCGCCACCGCGCCAGCGCCCAGGCGCCCCAGCACCCGGTACTTGCCCACGTGCTGGATACCAGTCTGTTCCAGCAGCCGCTCGCCCACGGCGCGGGTCAGGAACTCGCCTACCGACGGGAAGCGCCGCACCAGGTCGTTGAAGACCGGCCGCGTCAGGCGTAGGCAGCGCAGCGCCGTCTCGGCGACCACGTCGGCGGTCCGCGGTGCCGCCATCACCAGCGCCATTTCGCCAAAGACCGCGGGCGCCGTCAGCATGCGCTCGAAGGCGGTGCTGGTCTTGCTGTTGATGGTGACCCGCACCGTGCCCTGCTCCAACAGGTACATGTCGTCGCCGTCGTCGCCCTGGTGAAACACTAGGGAAGTCGGAGCTAATTCGACCACTTCCATGGCATCGCGCAGGCGATCGACCGCGTCGTCGCCCATGCGGGCGAACATTTCGAGCTGGGCCCAGCCGGGCCGCGGCGCAGGCGGGACGTGCGGATACGGCGGCGGGGGCGGGATCGACAAGCTCATGAATCCTCTGGTGGCGCCGGCGGCACATGCCCAAGGTAGGCGGCCGAGTGGCGGTAGCGGTCAAGCGCCTCGAGCAGCAAGA
>JACRCU010000413.1 GCA_016218865.1 Deltaproteobacteria bacterium
GTGCACTGGTCCTGGTGGTTATTGGATCATTCCTAATACCATTTATGGGATCTTCCCTCAGCTTGGCCCTTCCCCTAATTCAGATGCGATCAACCACCGAAACCTGGACATCGACGAAAATCTGTCGCTGGCCAGGCACTTGCATCGCCAAGGCCGCGACGTGTGGCTGCTGTGCCTGCGCTGTGGTCGCCACGACATGGGCTTCCGCGAGCGCCAGACCGCCTCGTTCCAGGCCCTGGCCCAGCACGACGTGCCGCTGGCGGTGCAGGAAGTGCTGCGGCGGACCGGCGCACAACAGCTCGACTACGTTGGCTTCTCCATGGGCGGCATCCTGCTCTACGCCACCTTGGGTCGGTTGGTGCCGCAGGATCAGGTCCGGCGGGCGGTGGTGATCGGCTCGCCGGGCCGCATCGGCGTGATCATTCCTGGTTTCGGCTGGTTGCGGCACCTGCCGGCGAGCTGGATTCCCGGCCTGCCGCTGCGGCTGCTGTGTCGGCTGGTGGCCTTTGCCAGCGAGTGGTTCGAGACGCCGATCCAAGCCAACATGTGCAACCTGGGCAATGCCACCCCGGGCGCGGTGCGGCTGACCTCGGTCGACGCCATGGAGGGCGTGCCTGGGCCGCTCGTCTACGACTTCGTGCGGTTTGCCTACAGCGACCACAAGGTGCGGCTGAGCGACGGCGTCGACATCCTGGAGGGCCTGGCCCAGGTGCGCGTGCCGGTGCGGTTCTTTGCCGGCGCCCGCGACCGCCTGGGTCCGCCGCGCTCGGTGCAGGCGGCCTGTGACCGCTGGGGCGCCGCGGTGGCAGACGTGGACAAGCAGCTGACGATCCTGGGCACCGCCCACGGCTATTCGGCCGACTACGGCCACGGCGACCTGGCCTTTGGTCGGCGCGCCACCCAGGACATCTTCGAGCCGATCGCCCAATTCCTGGGAGCCGCCGCATGAGCCACCGCCCGCTGCGCATCGCCGTCGATGCCACCACCTGGGCGCCGGGTCGCACCGGCGTAGGCCTGTACACCGAGCGGCTGCTGACGGCTTGGCAAGCGCTGGGCACGGGCGACGAATTGATCTTGTTTTCGAACAAGTTCCAGTCCGAGCCGGCCAAGTCGGGCCTGCCGGTCCACGGGCCGCGCTTCCCGGTGCGCGCGGTGTGGTTGCAAGCGGCTTTCCCCTTGCAGCTGGCGCGGTTTCGGCCCGACATCGCCTTCTACCCCAACTACCTGGCGCCCCTGCTGCCCATGCCCGGCGTGCCGGCGGTGCTGACCGTCCACGACCTGGCGGTGTTCCTGTACCCAGAGACTTTTACCTTCAAAAAGCGGGTGTTGCAGCGTGCCGCCCTGCCCTACCTGGTGCAGCGCGCCGCCGCCATCGTCACGCCCAGCGAGAGTACCCGCCGCGACCTGCTGCGCCTGCTGCATCCGCGGCCCGAGCGGGTGGTGGCGACGCCGCTGGCGGCCCCTGCCGACTTCGACCAGCGCCCGGACGGAGCGACCATCGCCAAGTACCGCGCGGAGTTGCAGCTCCCCGAGCGGTACGTGCTGGCGGTCGGCACCCTGGAGCCGCGCAAGAACCAGGTCCGGTTGCTGCGCGCCTTCGAGCAGCTGGCCGACCGCTTTCCCGATGTGCAGCTGGTGGTGGCCGGCGGCAAGGGCTGGCGCGACGACGAGATCCTGGCGGCGCTGGGCAACACGCCGATCAAGCACCGGATTCGCTCGGTCGGCTACGTGGCGCCCGAGGCGCTGAAGGTCCTGTACAGCCAGGCGCTGCTGCTGGGCTACCCCAGTCTTTACGAGGGCTTTGGCCTGCCGGTCGCCGAAGCCATGGCGATGGGCACGCCGGTGCTGACCTCGCGGGGCTCGTCGCTGGACGAAGTGGCGGCCGGGGCGGCGATTGCCGTCGATCCGCTGAACCAGGACGAGATCACCCAGGCGCTGGCGCGGCTGCTGGAAGACGGGCAACTCCGCCAAGAGCTTTCGGAAAAGGGCCTGAAGCGCAGCGCCGAGCTGTCGTGGCGCCGCACCGCCGAGCTCACCCGCGAAGTGTTCTTGCGCGTGCGCGACGGGCGCCGGCCCGATGGGCAGTAAGTGGCCATGACGAAGCACGATTCACCGGATCTGCCGCTGGCCTGCCCCATGACGCAGCAGCCTCTGCTTCCGCTGGCGGGTACCGTTGTGGCCGAGCTCCAGCAGCTGGCGCAGATTCTGGCTTTGCGCAACGAAAACGCTGGACTGGTGGCCGCCGGCTTCGACGCCGCGCTGCAGACGGCCGACGGGGCGCGCGCCTATCTGGTCTACGCCGGTGTGGCGGATCTGCGGCCGGGGGCTGGGGTTTTGCTCTAGGATCGGAGCTGGCAGCGCGAATTTGCCGCCACAGGTGAGTGTCTCGCCGAATCGCGGTTCCCCAGCCATGCGCCGCCCGCACCGGTCCGGCCGGGCACACCACCGTCGGCTACCTACCCCAACCCCCACCACCGCCGCAAGTCCAGCCCCACCGCGTCGAACGGCCGCAGCTTGGCCCGCTTTTCGCGCCCTTCCGCGGTCTGAACGATGCTGTAGGCGCCGTCGCGCAGCTCCAGGACCTCCACCGTTTCCAACAGCGGGTCCACCAGCCACACGTGCAGCACCCCTTGGCGGGCGTAGATGGGCAGCTTGCGCATCCGGTCGTGGCGGGCCGTACTGGGCGACACCACCTCGCACAGCCAGTCGGGCGCCAGCTCGATCCACGGCGCCTCGCTGCGCTGCGGCATGCGCTCCAGCCGCCAGCCGCCGGGCTTGCGCGGGCCGCCACCGGGCCCCCAGAACGGCCCAACGAGCTGGCCGACCAGGGCCGCCACCGCCTCGGCCTGCGCGCCACCGGGTCGCGGCGACAGCATCAACGCACCGTCGACGATCTCGGCGATCTTGTGCTCGGGCGCCGCCAGTACATCGGCGTAACTAGCAGTTTTTCGCATGGGCTTGCGGCTGGATGGCGGCACGGTCCGGCTCCGCGGCTGCGCGGAAGCGTAGCACAATCACCACCGCCATCGACACGCGGCGGGCGCGCCGGCCGACGCGCGCGGGCTAGCCAAACGCCGCCCGCAAAGCCCCGTCCAGATCCGCCAGCTGGTCGTCGACGTGCTCGATGCCCACGCTCAGGCGCACCAGCCGGTCGTCGATGCCGATCTCGGCGCGGCGCTCGGGCGGGATCGACGCGTGGGTCATGATGCCGGGGTGTTCGATGAGCGACTCGACGCCGCCCAGCGACTCGGCCAGGGTGAAGACCCGCGTCGCGCTGAGGAATTTGCGCGCGTGATCGACGTTGCCGTCCAGGTACGCGGTGATCATGCCGCCGCCCGCCGCCATCTGCTTCTTGATCAAGGCTCGTTGGGGATGCGAGTCCAGGCCCGGATAGACCACCTGGGCCACGCGCGGGTGCTTCTCTAGCCAACGCGCGATCTTCAGGGCGTTTTGGCAGTGCCGCTCCATGCGCAGGCCCAGGGTCTTCAGGCCGCGCAGGGTCAGCCACGAGTCGAAGGGCCCCGGGGTGCCGCCGTTGGCGTTCTGCAAAAAGGCAATGCGGTTGGCCAGTTCCTCGTCCTTGACGATGGCCGCGCCGCCGACCACGTCGCTGTGGCCGCCGATGTACTTGGTGGTCGAGTGGGTGACGATGTCGGCGCCCAGCTCCAATGGCCGCTGCAAGTACGGAGTCGCAAAGGTGTTGTCCACCACCACCAGCACGCCGCGGGCATGGGCGCGCCGGCACAGCTCGGCGATGTCCACGACTTTCAGCATCGGATTGGTCGGCGTCTCGATCCACAGCAGCTTGGTCTTGGCCTCTACCACCGCGTCGAAGGCGGCCGGGTCGCGCAAGTCCGCGTAGCTGAAGCGCACGCCGTGGCGTCGCCACACCTTGTCGAACTGGCGGAAGGTGCCGCCGTACATGTCGTCCATGGCGACGACGTGGTCACCGGCGTCCAGCAGCGCGACGAGCGCATGGGTCGCCGCCAAGCCCGACGAGAAGCACATCGCCCGGGTGCCGCCCTCCAGGCTCGCCAGCGCGGCTTGCAGGGCGTCGCGGGTCGGGTTGCTGGTGCGCGAGTACTCGTGGCCCAGGTGCTGACCGGGCGAGGGCTGGGCAAAGGTCGAGGTCTGGTAGATCGGCACCACCACCGCACCCGTCAGGCCCTCGGGGTCCTGGCCGGCGTGGATGGCGCGCGTCTCGAAATGGGCATGGCTCCAGTCGTGCTTGGGCGCGGCCGGCGTCGAGAATTCTGCAGACATGTTGTCACCTTTCGAAAGGGATTGACCGTTGGCCTAGGGGAATCAGCCGTTGGGGTGCTCGGCGTACCAGGCGATCGCCCGGCGCAGGCCCTCGGCGAACTTGACCGGCGCGGTGTAGCCCAGGTCGCGCTGGGCGGCGCTGATGTCGGCCAGGCTGTCGCGGATGTCGCCCGCGCGCGCCGACAGGAACATCGGCTCGATGTTCGTACCAAGCAAGTCGTTGATCGTATTAACCAAGTCCAGCAGCGACACCCGCTCGTGGCACGCCACGTTGTAGACATTGCCGGGCGCGGCCGGCGCGGTCATCGCCAGCAGGTTGGCCTGCACCACGTTGTCGATGTAGGCAAAATCGCGGGTCTGACCGCCGTCGCCGAACACCGTGGGCTGCTTGCCGGCCTGCATCCAGGTCACAAAGCGCGGAATCACCGCGGCATACTCGTTCTCGGGCGACTGGCGCGGCCCAAAAACGTTGAAGTAGCGCAGGGCTACGCACTCCAGGCCGTAGCAGCGGGTCCAGACCTTGCAGTAGTGCTCGCCCATCAGCTTTTGCGCGCCGTAGGGGCTCAGCGGATCGGGCGCCATCGTCTCGACCTTGGGCAGGACCGGCGTCTCGCCGTACGCCGCCGACGACGCCGCAAAATTGACGCGCTGTACGCCCGCCTGCCGCGCCGCCTGGAGCACGTTCAGGGTGCCGCCCACGTTGACCGCGTGACTGGTCTCGGGGTCTTCGACAGACCGCGCCACGCTGGGCAAGGCCGCTTGGTGCAAGACGTTGGTTGCGCCAGCGAACACCTTGTCCAGCAGGGCGCGGTCGCGGATATCGCCCTCGATGATCTCGATGTCGCCGGCGATGTCGGCTAGGTTGACCCGCCGCCCCGTCGAGAAGTTGTCGACGACGCGCACCTTGTCGCCGCGCTGCAACAAGGCGTGGGCGAGGTTCGAGCCGATGAAGCCCGCCCCACCCGTGATGACTACGGTTGCCATGGAGTCTCCGCGCCGCGACCGAAGAGCCTGCGGCCGTCGGTCAAAGGTTCGCGGTTACTGATTCATTCCGTCGAGGAATTGCTGATTCGTCTCGTACTTGCGAATCTTGTCCAGCAGGAATTCCATCGAGTCGATGACATTGAGCGGGTGGAGCAGCTGGCGCAGCAGCCACACGCGGTTCAGCGTGCGCTCGTCGAACAGCAGATCTTCCTTGCGGGTACCGGACTTGTTGATGTCCAGGCAGGGGAAGATGCGCTTCTCCATCAGCTTGCGATCCAGGTGGATTTCGCAGTTACCGGTGCCCTTGAACTCTTCGAAGATCACTTCGTCCATGCGCGAGCCGGTGTCGATCAGCGCCGTGCCGATGATGGTCAGCGAGCCGCCCTCTTCGATGTTGCGGGCCGCGCCGAAGAAGCGCTTGGGCTTGTGCAGGGCGTTGCTGTCCACACCGCCCGACAGGATCTTGCCGCTGGGCGGGACCACGGTGTTGTAGGCGCGCGCCAGGCGGGTGATCGAGTCGAGCAGGATCACCACGTCGCGGCCGTGCTCGACCAAGCGCTTGGCCTTCTCGATGACCATCTCGGCGACCTGCACGTGGCGGCTGGCGGGCTCGTCAAAGGTCGAGCTGACCACTTCGCCCTGCACGGTGCGCTGCATGTCCGTCA
>JACRCU010000417.1 GCA_016218865.1 Deltaproteobacteria bacterium
ACGCCGGCCTGAACGGCAGCGCCTGCAACGACGGCAACCCCTGCACCGGCCCGGACTTGTGTGCCGTCAGCACCTGCAAGGGCACGGCCGTGAGCTGCGACGACGGCAACGCCTGCACCAGCGACGGCTGCGCGGCCCCGGCCGGCTGCTTCCACACCCTGGGCAGCGGCGGCAAGTGCGACGACGGCGATGTCTGCACCCAGGGCGATGTCTGCAACGGCACCGTCTGCGTCGGCGGCGCCCCGCAAAACTGCGACGACGGCACCCCGTGCACCCAGGACAGCTGCGCGGCCAAGACCGGCTGTCAGCACAGCAACTTGAGCGGCCCGTGCAGCGACGGCAGCCTGTGTACCCTGGGCGACACCTGCAGCCAGGGCAGCTGCCAGCCCGGCGCCGCCAAGGCCTGCAGCGACGGCAACCCGTGCACCCAGGACGCCTGCGCGGCGACGACCGGTCTCTGCAGCTTCGTGCCGCTGACCGGCACCGCCTGCGAGGACGGCAACTTCTGCACCATCTTCGACACCTGCGGCCTGGGTCTGTGCATCCCCGGGCCGATCCGCGACTGCGGCGACACCGACCCGTGCACCCTGGACAGCTGCGACGCCCAAAACGGCGCCTGCCTGCACAGCCAGGGCCCCAACGGCTCGCCCTGCAACGACGGCGAGGCCTGCACCAGCGGCGACGAGTGCAACGGCGGCGTGTGCGCGGGCGTCCCCAAGCTCTGCGACGACAGCAACCCGTGCACGCAGGACCTGTGTAACCCCGGCACCGGCGCGTGCCTGGTCAAGCTGCTGCCCGATGGGACGAACTGCCCGGGGGGGCACTGCATTGGCGGACTCTGTAAGTAAGAAACACTGTTTTGATACTGGGTTACATGCGGGGCGGGCATGGCACACCGCCCGAACTGACGCAGCGACCCGGATGGTTGCCCGGGCACGCCGCCACAGGCAGGCGAGCTAGTCTTTGTCGGCTGGCCAAGCGATGGACACGTGTTCGCCTAGCGTTTTGTGGAGGCGAAGGAGACTTGGCGGGGGCCGAAAGGATAGCTTTCCTGTGCTGCGCAGCTACTTGGGGCCGTAGTTCTGCTTGTACCAGTCGGTCAACATGACGTCGGCGCAGCTGGTCGCGCACTGCGGGCCGGGTTTGCCGGGGATCTTGTCGGTGAGGCAGAAGGTGTGGGCTTGGGTGACGAGTTCGTAGGGTTCTTTGGCGAAGCCGCAGCCTAGGGCGGTGAAGGTGGGGCAGATCTGCGCGGCGCCCATGGAGTAGACGCAGTCTTTGCACCAAGCGATGCACTTGGACTGGATCTTGGCCATATTTGCAGTGCTTGATGTTGGGGCTTCGGCAATGACAACGTCGGGAAATGCGCATTTTGCTGGGTAGCCAAATGGGTTCCCGTTGCACCAAGTAGTGGCCAAATCGGCTGGTGATTCCCCGCAGATCTCACCCAAGAAGTACTTGTCTGTAGACCCTTCCGCGCTTGCTACAAACGCCCTTGGGCAGCACTTGGCCCCGCGGGAATTCACCTGGCAGGTGCTGAAGTAGCCAGGATCTTTACACTCATCCGGCGGTTGATCGCATTCCTGCAACTGCCACTGCAGGCCCGCTGCGGCCTTGCCACACACGACCTTGTATGGCCGCCGGCAATATCCGTGGTTGTACGGTGCCGACTTCTTGACCGAACTTGCCCCCCAATTCGTGCAGTTGACGTCGCCCTCGATCGGGCAGGGCTCGCCCGGCTTCGGGAGGTCCAGCTCAGCGCAAAAATCCGTCGCGGTGGCGTCTTGGGGCAGCACGTCGGCGCTATCGTTCAGTACATCACTTGGCTCCGTGTCAGCGTCGGCGAGTTCGCTAGCATCGCCGTCGGCATCCACTCCCACATCATCCGCCGGCGCCACGTCTTGCGCACTACTGTCAGGCCCAGCACTGACCTCGCCACTGTCTTGCCCCGTGGCGTCGGGTGTGCCGACCGGCACCGGGCTCGGCGACTTGCAGGCAACAACAGCCACGAGCAACAGGATCACAAGGTGAAAGATCTTTGTGTTCATGGTGGTACCTCCTACGGTTCGACGACGCAAGTGTCAGGCGGCGCTCCGTCCGTGAAGTTGTACAGCGCCACATTGTCGATGCGGCCGCGGAATGCGGTCACGACTTGGGGATTGCTGGCCGACAATGCCCCGAAGACCACGTCGCCCATGTCACTGACAGCGAAGGGCGAACCTCCCGGACGCCGGCGGCACGGCTGTTGCTCCTGCGACGGCTGGCCGTCGAACGCACCCGTGCGCGGATTCATCATGGCGATGACGCTCGCTTGCTGCTGGAGGGCAGCATCCTCTTTGCAGCCGGCCAAGGCCGCATTTGCAGCCTGGAGCGCCGCAGCGTCGGCTTTCCCGTGCTGAATCGCGTCCTGGACCTTGTTTCGATTGTCGAGCAAGTGAGCACAGGCGACAGCCGGGGCCGTTGGCGACGGGCCTGGAGCCGCCTTGGCTGTCGAGGTGCCGAGTTGCGAACCGTCTGCGGACGGCGCGAGTGCGGGGAGCGGCGGCGGCTTGGTCGTGTCGTCAGCCTGCGCCAAGCGAGCCAAGAGGAAAGCCTGAAAAACCAGAGCGATAGCTAGAGCCGAGCCGGGCAACGGGCAGCGGGCAACGGGCAGCGGGCAGCGGGCAGCGGGCAGCGGGCAGCGGGCAACGGGGAACGGGCAATTTCATTCGACCTTCCTCCTGGCGCTACCTGTATGGGTCTCGCCGTCTGCTGTCGCCCAAACCGCCCACCCTGGTCGCGACACCTATCTTATACGCGCCTGACCATCCGCGTGGCAAGCAAAATGTGCCACGTTTTTGTCAAGGCGCGCCGCAGGCGCGCACGCTGCGAAACGGGGCGTCACCCGCAGGGCAGAGGCGCGACTGGGCCGCATAAACTGCCTATAATGCTAGGCTCTTCTTCGGCCCAGGCGCGTCTCTGGGCGCAGAGGCCGGCAGGCCGGCGCGCCTAGCACCGGACCCGGCGCAGCCGGGGTTCGCCCACACTCGGCGCCATCCGGAAGTCCAGCCTCGCTACTTCTGAGGCAGGCGGATCTAAATTCACCCATGACGGCCGTCTGGCACGTTCCTCGCTCCTTGTCGGGTCGTTCGTCCTCGGGCGCATTGACCGCCCAGATGCCCGCCGCTACCCTCCACCGCGGACTACGCCCCGGACTGCCATGGCCACGATTTGGATGCCCCTGCCCGACCGCGACTTCGACGTCACCGAAGTGGCTGTGCCGTGGAAGCTTTTCACCCGCGCCGGCCACCGCGTGGTCTTCACCACCGAGCGCGGCGACGCCCCGCCCGCGGCCGACCCGCTGCTGCTGACCGGCGTGCTGTTCGGTCAGCTGGGCGCCGAGCCCGAGCCAATCGCCTTCTACCGCGAGCTGGAGCAGGCGCCCGAGTTCCGCCAGCCGCGGGCGTGGGGCGACGCGAATGTGGCCGAATTCGACGCCATGGTGCTGGCGGGCGGCCACGCGCCGGGCATGCGCCAGTACCTGGGCAGCGCCGAATTGCAGCAGAAGGTCCGCGACTTTGTGGCCCTGGACCGGCCCTGGGGCGCCATCTGCCACGGCCCCGTGCTGGCGGCGCGGGCGGGCGTGCTGCAAGGCCGCAAGACCACGTGTCTTCCCGCCTACATGGAGCGCACCGCCTACTGGCTGACGGCGTGGAAGCTGGGGCGCTACTACCGCACCTATCCGCTGTACGTCCAGGCGGAAGTCCGCGCAGCGCTGGGCGAAACCGGCGCCTTTGTGCGCGGCCCGTGGAACCTGACCACCCGCGGCACGGACGGCGACGACCGGGCGGCCTTCGTGCTGCAGGACGGCAAGTACGTCTCGGCGCGCTGGCCGGGCGACGCCTACCTGTTTGCCAAGCGTTTGATGGAGTTGTTGTAGGTTGCCGCCGAGCCGGCCGACCTACGAAACCGGGCGCACGGCCGCCAGAAACGCCTGCCACTCGCGCAGCCAGGTCTCCTCGTCGGCGATGCGCAGCCCCAGGTGGGCGCCCGTCGGAAAAACCACCAGCTTGCCCGTGTGGTTGCCGAGCACGGCCCGCGCTCCGTCCACCGGCGCCAGCTCGTCCTGGCCGCCCGCCAGCACCCACACCGGCAGCTGCGCCGGCACCTTCGCCATCGCCGCCGCGGGCGCAATCTCGTCCAGATCCGGCAGCAGCGCCAGCGACCACAGGCGCAGCCCGGCCCACGCCACCGGCCGCAGCAGCGCAGGCAAGTGCAGGCGCAGGCGGTCGTCCACCGCGGTCGCCAGGTCGCGGTACGGGCACTCGAGCCACAGCCCGGACACCGCCACGTCGGGCCGGCCCGCGGCAAACACCGCCGCCGCCGCCCCCAGCGATTGCCCAAACAGCACGATGGGTTGCCCGGGCCGATGCTCGCGCAGCCAGCGCACCGCCGCCGCCACGTCGCGCTGGGCGCTGAAGCCGATGTCGTTCTGCTCGCCGCCCGAGTCGCCGTGGCCGCGCAGGGTCAGCGACAGCACCGAAAGTCCCTGGTCCTGCAGCAGGATCTGGGTGCCAATCAGCCGCGAGCGCGACCCGCCGTTGCCGTGCAGCAGGACCACCGCCGGCTGTCCGGTCGCCCCGGCGTGCCACCACGCCCCCAGCTCCACGCCGTCGTCGGCGCGCAGCCGCAGGGGCTCGACCCCCTGGCTCCAGCCCGGTGGCAGGCGCTCGGGCTGGGCCGGTCGTTCGCGGTGGGTGAGGGTCCAGGTCACCACGCCCGACAGGCCGAACCAGGTCGCGGCGGCGAGCACGGTCAGGCGTTTGGTCCAGGACTTCAGCACGTTTGCGGTCGTCATGGCTGCCCCGTTCAGGTCGAGTCGCTAGGTCGAGTCGCTAGGTCGCCGTCGCCAGCTGCCGCACCACCGCAATCAGGCCGCGGGTGACCCAGGCCAGGCGCTCCCAGTCCAAGGTCGCCGGCAGGTCCGACGAGCGGTGGTAGGCGGGGTTGCGGTAGGTCGGCGCGTCGGTGATCAGCAGTCCGGGATAGCCGACGTCCCAAAACGCCATATGATCCGAGTAGTCGATGCCCGGCACCACCCGCGGCGCCGCCAGTCCCTCGCTGGGCATCGGCACCGCCGCGCGGAACAGGCCCACGGCGTGGCGCAGCCGCCACCAGTCCTGGATGCGCCCGACAAAGGCCACAAAGCGCCCCTCGCTGGGGTAGAACAAGCTGAGCGGCGGCGGGTAGGCCTGGCAGTCGCCGCTGCAGTAGAAGCCGATGGCGTCCAGCACCAGCACGTCGCTCAGCGTGTCGCCGGCCTTGGCGAAGGCGCTGGCCACGATGCGACTGCCCATCAAAGGGCCGCGAAACCAGGGCGGTTCCTCGTTGACGAACGCCACCAGCCGCACCGTGCGCGGCAGCTCGCTGTGGCCCAAAGCGCGGGCGACCGCCAGCAGGGCCGCCACGCCCGAGGCATTGTCGTCGGCGCCGGGGCTGCGCTCGACCGAGTCGTAGTGGGCGCCGAGCACCACGATTTCGCCCGGCAGCGCGGTGCCACGCCGCTCGGCCACCAGGTTGCGGACGGTGTGCCCGCGGCAGGTGTACGGGATCTCGGTCACGGTCCAGCCCGCAGCGCGCAACTGCTGCGCCAGCCAGTCGGCCGAGGCCTGGAGCTGGGGCGGCACCCGCAGGCTGCGTTCGCCAATCGTCTCGGCCAAGTACGTGACGTCGGCCCGGAGCGCCTCGCGGAGCACCTGGCCGGGCTGGTCCAGCGGCGGCGGCGGACCGGGGTTGGCGCTGCCCGGCATGCAGGTCATCAAGCCCAGCCAGGCCAGCACGAGCAGCGCCGAGGCCGCCAGCATCGCGACAATCCGCAGCGCCGAAGCCAGGATGCGCCGAGTGCGCGATGGCTGAGTCATCCGAGCGGCCCCAGGCACAGCAAGGGCCGTGCATGAGTGGATGGTGAACCGTCCAACAAGTGGGTGCAAGGACCAAGTGCAGCACCGCGTGCCCACCCGACGCCGATCGCCGCCCACTGCCCCTTGACCCGCCGCGCCGCCCCGGCCGATAGTGGCGAGCATGAGCTTCACCCTGCGCCTGCGCCGCAAACTGCTGGGAGCCACGGCCGTGGAGGTGGGCGACTGGCTGGCCGGCGTGCCATGGCGGCTGTGGTCGCCGCTGCGCAAACGGCTCGCTCCGGCGCCGCAAGGGGTGCGCGTGGACGTGCCGTCGGCCTTCGACGCCGCCTACGGGGTCGAAACCGCCGGGCAGGTCAGCTGGCTGGACCTGAAAGTCGGGACCGAATCCGATGCTTTCGCTGGCGACTACATGGCTACGCCACCGGCGGCGGCGCGGCTGGTGTTGGACCGGCTGGACGATGTGGCCAGCAAGACCTTTGTCGACGTGGGCTGCGGCAAGGGCCGGGCGCTGATTTTGGCCAGCGAGCGGCCCTTTCGCGCCGTGGTGGGCATCGAGCGGTCGCCGATCTTGGTGGACGTGGCGCGCCAGAATGCAGCACTGGTGGCGGCCCGCTTCCCAGATCGGCCCGCCATCGCGGTCGTGCAGGCCGACGCCGCGGACCCGCCCTGGCCGCCGGGCGATCTGGTGCTGTGGCTGTTCAATCCGTTCATGCGACCCGTGATGGAGCAACTGGTGGCGGCGCTGGAGCGGAGTCTGCGCGGTGCGCCGCGCCACGTCACCGTGCTGTACCTGCACCCGGTTTGTGCGGACGTGCTGGACCGTTGCCCGCTGCTCGTGCCCGACCCGACCCTCTGCCTGTCGCTGGGGCGCGACGACGACTGGTCGCGGCCCTGGCAGGTGGCGGCGTGGCGGTCGAAGGCGGGGTAGCTGCAAAGCCCGGGAGCCCGCAGCGGTTCATGGCCGGTCGTTCGGACCTGGTCCTTTGGACTCCGGGGGCCGGGGACGGCGGCTCAACCAGTGCAGCAGGCCCAGACCCAGGCCCGCGCATATCAGCCCCACCACTCCCGCCGCTAGGAACATGGGACCAAAGTCGATCTCGCCGCGCCGTTTCACGGAGAAGAAATCGATCACGCCCGCGAGCGTGCCGGCGCCGCCGCAAACGCCCAGGCCGACCGTAAGCATGGCCAAGACGACCAACGCAATCTTGCGGGGCAGGCTGCCCTGCGCCTCCGGCCCCACGGGTAAATCCAGGCGGCGAGCCAAATAGACCAACAACCAAATGCCGACCGCAAGCCCGAGAAGACCCAGCAAGATCGTCATGTGCTTCTCCCCAGTTGTCGCTCGCCACGGAGCCTGGCGGCCGCCCGCACCACCACCGGAGCATACACCGCCAGCGCCAGCCAGCACGTCACCTGGATACCCGAGAGCCCACCCACATATTCCACCGGCACCGGCTTCAGCCCGTCGACCCACGCCCGCCACAGCAGGTAGCCGGTCAAGAACAGCTTCCACTGCAGCCCCGCCACCGCCGCCAGCCGCCCGCGCCACGCCTGCAGCAGGCCGCAAAGGCTCAAGACAAAACCGATCTCGTACAGCGGCGTCGGGTGGCGCGCCACGCCGTCGCCCAGGTCAATGCCCCAGGGCAGGGAGGTGGCCAGCCCGTAGGTGTCATCCTGCAAACCCGCGAGAAAACAGCCGATCCGCCCCACCACCAGCCCCGCCGTCACGGGCAGCACCAGGGCGTCGCCGGTCGAGGTCGGCTGGCGGGTCCACCACTTGGCCAGCTCGGTGCCCAAGAGGCCGCCCAGCAGCCCGCCGACCATCGACTGCCCCAGGGCAAACGGCGTGCCGTGGCGCCACCAGGCCGCCAGCAAGTCGGGGCGCTCAATCAGGAAAACCAGCTTGTTCCCCAGCGCCGCCCCCAGCAGCAGACCGGCGGTGACGGCAAACGCCTTGGGCGCGTGCAGCGGCGGCAGCCCGGCGCGGCGGCGGGCACGCCGGTACAGCGCGCCCCCCACGGCGATCCCCGCGTACTCCAAGCCGATGTGCAGCCAGGTGGCCAGGACGGGGTCGCGCAGCATCCGCGGCTACTTGGCCGCCCGCTTGCCCTTGCTGGCCTTGGCGGGCAGCTGGGCGGTCGCCTCCAGTGCCTCGTGCGACAGGGCCGCCAGCTCGGCGTCGGGCAGCGCACCGGGCTCGAACTGCAGGTATTCCTTCCAGGCGCGCCCGGCCATCGGCTCGAAGATGCGCACGCCGGCCCGCTGCACCTGGGCGGCGCGGGCCTCGCCCACCCGGGCAATCAGGGTCTGGGCAAAGGTGCCAAAGAACAGGTTGCCGGCGACGAAGGCGCAAGGGCAGCCGAACATCTGGCCTTTTTCGGCGCGCGGGTCGCTCGGGACCAGGCGCTCGAACCAGGCGACGGTGTCGGCAGTGGGCTTGTCCATGGGGAACTCCGCGGTGAGGCTGGGACCGTAGCACTGCCCGGGCGGGATTGTCCATTGGTCGCGCAGGTTTGAGTGGCGGATTGGCGACGCGGATTCCGCTGACGCGGGCGGTGCTTGCGGACTTGGTGGCGGCGGCGATGCGGTAGGGGCCGGCACGGGCAGCTAGCCCACCGGTGACCGCCAGCGCAGCTCGACGATGCGCGCAAGCCCGCGATCCAGCGACAGAAGCTCGGCGTCGTGCTCGATCGCGAGCGCTGCCAGGTGCAGGTCGTAGAGCGCCCCACCCGCCGCTTGGTAGCGCCGACACAGGTCGCTGTAGAGGCCGAAGTGCCGCTCGCCCGGCGCGACCCAGCGCATCGTCGGTCGCCCGGCCCACTCGGCCACGGTCTGCAGGGCGTGCGCGAGCGCGGCGATGGCGAGCCGTTTCACAGGGCTGCCTTGCGCCGAAGCCATTCGTCGTCTTCGCGGCGCAACTGCTCGCTGGGGCCGGCCCAGTCCGGGGTGGCGGCGTGCGGGTCCCCCCAGGTCAGGGTGATGGAGCCTTGGGTCGGCACCGACTCGGCGCTGAGGCCGCGGCGAAGGGCGCGGTTGACGACTTCACTAACTGTCAGACCGAGTTCCAGCGCCTGCCGCTTTACCTGGTCCAAGAGATCGTCGTCGATGGTGAGGGTGGTGTGCATGCGGTCAGCGTATGTGCCTCGTGATGCGCGTCAAGATGCGGCGGTCCCGCGTCAGCGACACGAGCGCGAAGGCGAGGCAGCGCGACGGAGCGCTGCCTTCGCCGGGACGGGGGAACTCGGGATTCAGCAAGGATGCGGTTCGGCCCGGCGACCGTGGCGCGACGGTGCGGCGGGGGAGCGCGGGAGCTTGTTCGCGCTGGGGTCGCCGCGCCGGGACGCCAAACGTCTTCTGGCTAGGCTCAGGCACGTCCGGTAGTTTGGCAATTGGAAATACCTGACACCATCCCCGGTGGCGGTTCCGCCGTTGTGATGGGTCGCGCCGGGCTCAGTGCGGCAACTCTCGACAAGTGTGGTATATGTCTACATGCGTCGAACAGCACAATGCGGCTGAATCGAGATAAAGACCATACTTTCATGGACATTCAGACACGCTCAACGACTGGCGCTGTGGCCCCAATCTTGCAGGTCAAGCGGGCAAGGCCGTGCAGTCGCCGCCTGGAGGTAGCACCATGACACGAAATAGAGAGTGGGCCCACTTCGCGATTGTGGGCGCCCTGCTGGCCCTCGCAGCCGCCGCCTGTGGCGCACCTGGGAGCTCCAGCCCTGCGGCCGATGGGGCAGGGCCGGTCGACGCCGCAACCACTGTGGACGCCAGCAATTCTCTGGCGCTTGCCGACACCGGCTGCGCCAACCTGCCCGTCGCCGGCGCGTGCATGCCCGACTGCGCCACGATGACCACCGACCAGTGCAAGGCTTCGTTCTGCTGCACGCAGCTGGGCAAGTGCGCCATGGACAGCGGTGCGTGCGTGGCCGACAGTCAAAGCGATTGCACGGCTTCCAAGAACTGCGCCACGTGGGGTCTTTGCCAGTTGGCCGGCGGCAGCTGCATCGCCGCAGCCGACGCCGACTGCGCAAGCGCCACCGCGTGCCCAAGCCAAGGGCTGTGCCATGCGGAAGGCGGCAAGTGCGTGGCCACCGCGGCCGGTTGCGCCGCGTCGACGAATTGCCAGCAGAGCGGGCCCTGCAGCAAGGTCGGCGATCTCTGCGGCGTGGCCAGCAACGCGGACTGCGCCAAGAGCCAAGCCTGCGCCCAGCATGGGCAATGCTCGTTGGCCGGCGGGAACTGCGCCGCCATGACCACTGCGGATTGCGCGGGCGCCAAGGACTGCAGCACGGGCGGCCTGTGCCACACCGACGGCGGCTCTGGCCAGTGTTTTGCGGTGTCGAACGCGGACTGTCTGGCCTCGTCGGCGTGCGCAGCCCTTGGGCACTGTTCGTTTTTCAACCTGGACGGCTTCGCGTCGGGCGGCCGCTGCGGCGCGCTGACGGACGGTGATTGCGCGAACTCCCTTGCGTGCAAGAACGAGGGGGCGTGTTCGGCCAGCGCGAAGTACCACACCTGCGCCAAGACGCCGAATGGCGGTGGAGATACCTGGTCCTCGGCGGACTGACCCCGCGTCGGCGACACGAGCGCGAAGGCGAGGCAGCGCGACGGAGCGCTGCCTCCGGTGGGCCGGGGGAAGTCGGGATTGCGCAAGGATCTTGTTCGGCCCGGCGACCGTGGCGCGACGGTGCGGCGGGGAGCGCGGGAGCTTGTTCGCGCTGGGGTCGCCGCGCCGGGACGCCAAACACACCCTTCAAATACAGGCAGATAGCTCCAGCTAATGGGCAATGGGAAATACCTGACACCGCGGCCGCGACGTTGTATGCTGGGACGCCACCGCGCTGTCCGCGGGCCAAAGTGGCCTGGATCGAGCTACACCGTGATGAGCTGCTTGCGGATTGGTGCCTTGCCGTGCGCGGCGAGGAACCGTTTCGAATCGAACCCCCACGGTAGGAGCAGAGCATGGGCCCATTTGTGGTTGCCGTAAGTCCGCTTGACGACTACCGCTTGGCCGTCGACTTCGACAACGGCGAGCGGCGCATCTTCGACGTCAAGCCGTACCTCGAGATGGGCGTGTTCCGCAAGCTGCGTGACGGGCGGTTCGCCTCAGTGCGGGCCTTCGGCGGCGCGGTCGAGTGGCCCGGCGAGATTGACCTGTCGTGGGATACAGTGTACTTGCGAGGGGTTCCGGTGAACCAGCATGGGGCAGCTTCGGCCGGCGGAATCGGACATGGTGCATAAGGTGGCCCACGTGACCATGAAACCAGCCGACGAACCGGAGGTCGCGCGTCTTGTGATTGGGAAGCGCCTCGTCCACGTGGAGCATCTGGATCACCAATGGAATTTCATCCTGGACGCGGGCACGGTCCTTAGCGCGGACAGTGAGTGGCGGCTGCTGGACCAAGGACGCGTTCGGGTTACGGCCCAGGACGATGGCCAATGGTTTGGCCTCGCATCGCCCGTGTGCGCCGCTACTGTAGTGCAGAATACCCTGGCCGGACGCGTCATTCGTAGCGCCAGCGTGGCAATGGGTGATCTCACCTTGGACTTCGGCGACGGCCTCGCACTGCAGGCTCTGCAGCTATCGAGTGGCTACGAAGCTTGGCACTTGTTCGACAAGGGCACTGCGATTCACTGCTTGGGGGGCGGCGACCTCGCAATCGAGGTCATCGCTCCCGCGTCTTGAGCACGGCGACGGGCGACGCCGATCCGGGCCCCCGCGTCAGCGACACTAGCGCGAATGCGAGGCAGCGCGACGGTGCGGCGGGGAGCGCGGGAGCTTGTTCGCGCTCGACTCGCCGCACCGGGACGCTCAAAGACTTCTGTGTATGATCAGGCAGTTCAGGCAGTCTGAGCAGTTCTGGCAGTTCAGGTAGTTTGGCAATGGGAAATACCTGACACCTTTTCAACACCCGCTACCCCGCGTACTCCGCCATCGTGTTGAAGTTCATGTACCGGTAGATCTGCTCGGCCTTGCCCGCGATTCCGCCCACCTGCGCCAGGTACTCCTCGCGCGTCGGGATCTTGCCCAGCAGCGCGCACACCGCCGCCAGCTCCGCCGAGCCCAGGTACACCCGCGTGTCGATGCCCAGGCGGTTCGGGAAGTTGCGGGTCGAGGTCGACATCGCCGTCGAGCCCTTGCGCACCTGCGCCTGGTTGCCCATGCACAGCGAGCACCCCGGGGTCTCCATCCGCGCGCCGGTCTTGCCCAGGATGCTGTAGACACCCTCGTCCATCAGCTGCTTCTGGTCCATCTTGGTCGGCGGCGCGATCCACAGGCGGGTCGGCAGGTCGCTCTGGTTGTCGAGCACCTTGGCCGCGGCGCGGAAGTGGCCGATGTTCGTCATGCACGAGCCGATGAAGACCTCGTCGATCTTGTCGCCGGCGACTTCGCTCAGGAACTTCACGTCGTCCGGGTCGTTGGGGCAGGCGACGATCGGCTCGTTGATGTCGGCCAGGTCGATCTCGATGACCGCGGCGTACTCGGCGTCGGCGTCCGGGGCCAGCAGCTGCGGGTCGGCGAGCCACGCCTTCATCTTGTCGATGCGGCGGCGCAGGCTGCGGGCGTCCTGGTAGCCCTGCTCGATCATCCAGTTCAGCAAGGCGATGTTGCTGTTCAGGTATTCGATGATCGGCTCCTTGTCCAGCCGCACCGTGCAACCCGCCGCCGAGCGCTCGGCCGACGCGTCGCTCAGCTCGAACGCCTGCTCGATCTTGATGTTCGGCAGGCCCTCGATCTCCAGGATCCGGCCCGAGAACACGTTCTTCTTGCCCTTCTTCTCCACCGTCAGCAGGCCCTGCTTGATCGCCCACAGCGGGATGGCGTTGACCAGATCGCGAAGCGTCACGCCGGGTTGCATGGTGCCCTTGAAGCGCACCAGCACCGACTCCGGCATGTCCAGCGGCATCACGCCGGTCGCCGCGGCAAACGCCACCAGGCCCGAGCCCGCGGGGAAGGAAATGCCAATCGGGACGCGGGTGTGCGAGTCGCCGCCCGTGCCCACCGTGTCGGGCAGCAGCATCCGGTTCAGCCAGCTGTGGATGATGCCGTCGGCCGGCCGCAGGGCGATGCCGCCGCGGGTCGACATGAAGCCGGGCAGCTCCTTGTGCATCAGCACGTCCACGGGCTTCGGGTACGCCGCGGTGTGGCAGAACGACTGCATCACGAGATCGGCCGAAAAGCCCAGGCAAGCCAGGTCTTTCAGCTCGTCGCGCGTCATCGGCCCGGTGGTGTCCTGGCTGCCGACCGAGGTCATCTTGGGCTCGCAGTAGGTGCCCGGGCGGATGCCCACGGTGCCGCAGGCCTTGCCGACCATCTTCTGCGCCAGCGTGAAGCCCTTGTGGGTGTCGGCCGGCACATGCGACAGGCGGAACACCGTCGAGGCGGGCAGGTGCAGGTGCTCGCGCGCGCGGGCCGTCAGCGCCCGGCCGATGATGAGCGGGATGCGGCCGCCGGCGCGCACTTCGTCGAACAGCACGTCGCTCTTGACCTGGAACGACGCGATCTCCTTGCCGTTCTTGTAGGCCTTGCCGGCGTAGGGCTGCAGCTCGATGACGTCGCCCATCTCCATCTGGCTCACGTCCAGCTCGATCGGCAG
>JACRCU010000409.1 GCA_016218865.1 Deltaproteobacteria bacterium
GGCGGCGGCCCGATCGTGCCGGGCAAGCTGTTCCCGTTCATGTTCATCACCATCGCCTGCGGGGCGATCTCGGGCTTCCACTCGCTGGTGGCGTCGGGCACCACCCCCAAGATGCTGGATCGCGAAAGCCAAGCGCGGCCCATCGGTTACGGGGCGATGCTGATGGAGGGTCTGGTGGGGCTCGTGGCGCTGATTGCCGCGGCGAGCCTGCATCCGGGCGACTACTACGCGATCAACGTGGCCGCGCAGAAGTACGCCGGGCTGGGTAGCGCCGCGGTGAACCTGCAGGACCTGCAAGCGCAAGTGGGCGAAGCGATCGCCGGGCGGCCGGGCGGGGCGGTGTCGCTGGCGGTGGGCCTGGCGCAGATCTTCAGCGCGCTGCCGGGGATGCGCGGCCTGATGGCCTACTGGTACCACTTCGCCATCCTGTTCGAGGCGGTGTTCATCCTGACCACCATCGACACCGGCACGCGCGTGGGGCGCTTCATGCTGCAGGAGTTCCTGGGGCGGCTGCACCCGGCCCTAGCGCGGACCGAGTGGCTGCCCGCCAACCTGCTGGCCACCAGCCTGATTGTCGCGGCGTGGAGCGGGTTTCTGTACACCGGCTCCATCGACACCATCTGGCCGATGTTCGGCATCGCCAACCAGCTCCTCGCCGTCATCGCCCTGGCGGTGGGCACCAGCTTCCTCATCAACTCGGGGCGGCGCCAGTACTTGTGGGTGACCGCGGCGCCGATGCTGGTGCTGTGCGCGACCACCCTGTCGGCCGGCGTGATGAGCGTGCTGCAGCTGTTCTGGCCAATGACGCAGAAGGCCGACACCGCGGTCAAGGGCTGGTTCAATGTCGCGTGCACCCTGGCGATGCTGGTGTGCGTGCTGGCGATTTTGGCGGATGCGGTGCCGCGGTGGCGCAAGGCCCAGGTGTAGCGCACGGGTCGCGTGATACCACCGGTCTCGCGCGATACCACGGATACCGGTATCACACTCCGCAACTCCCGATTCGGACTAGGGCAAGCCCTGGCACAGCCGTTGCACTGCCTGGGCGGCGCCCCTATGCTGGCCGGGACGACCGCGGTGGTCGGCGAGGCGAACATGGGCGAGGCGCATCTGTGGACCTGGGAGGACATCGTGCACCTGCCCGAGACGGAGCAGCCCGAAATCATCGGCGGCCGACCCTTTGCTCGCGCCACGCCGCGCGGTACACACGGTCGGATTGTAGGGAAGCTGTATGCCCAGGTGGACCGGGCCGATGGCGTTGGCCTCCGCGACGGCTGGTGGATCAGCATCGACCCATGTGTTCGCCTCTCGCCCCACGCCATCGTCGGCCCGGACCTCGCCGGCTGGCGCAAGGCGAACCTGCCCGAATTGCCCGACGATTGGCCGCTGGACGTGCGCCCCGACTGGGTGTGCGAGGTGCTGTCGCCGGGCAACGCCCACTACGACCGCAACACCAAGGCCCAGCTCTACGCAAGCGCCGGGATTCCCTGGTACTGGCTGGTGGATCCGACCGAGCGCTACGTGGAAGTGCTGGAGCTGGACGCGGACAAGTGGCGCATCCACGGATGCTTTGCCGAGGGCGAGGTGCCGGTGCTGCCGCCGTTCGGCGAATTCGCCATCGACGTGGGGCAGTTGTTCTTGCCGCGGAAGCCTGCGGTGTAACGGGTCCGACTCTCCACCCACGGCCGCCAAGGCCCAATTCCAGCATTCGCCAGTCCGCTGAGCGGCTTGCCGACACTGGCGTTGGCAACTTGACCCGGTCCAGGCTAGCGTGCCCCGTCGCTGCCCCTGTGCGGCCCAGGAGTGCGAATGCGCACCGTGATCCGCGACACCTTCCCCGTGACCGCCAAGGTCTATTGGGACCAGGTGTTTTTCGACCGCGACTTCCAGCTGCGCATGTACCGCGAGGCGCTGGGCTGCCCCCACGTAGCGATTCTGGCGGCGACGGGCGAGGGGGCCTGGGACGGTCCGCGCAGCCGGCGACTGGTGTTCCAGCAACCCCTGCAGGCGCCCGCGGCGGTGCAGAAGCTGTTCGGCGCGGCGATGCGGATGGAAGAGCGCGGCCAGTTCGATCCGGCCAGTCAGCGCTGGACCTTCCAGATGATCACCGAGCAGATGCCCGAGCGCATCCAAATCCGCGGGCAGACGTGGCTCGCGCCGGTGGGAGAGAGCGCGGTCGAGCGCGTGTGCGAGCTGGACTTTTCCGTGTCCATCTTTGGCGTGGGGGCGGTGGTCGAGCGCTTCATGGTCGCGGCGAGCGCTGACAACTACGCCAAACAGACGCGTTTTGTCCGCGGATTCTTGCGCGAGAAAGGGCTGGCGTAGGTCGTTCGGGCTCGGCTCGGGCTCGGGCTCCGGCCCCGGAACCGGATCGGGCTCCGGAACCGGATCGGGCTCCGGAACCGGAACGGGCTCCAGAACCGGATCGGGCTCCGGAACCGGATCGGGCTCCGGAACCGGATCGGGCTCCGGAACCGGATCGGGCTCCGGAACGGGATCGGGCTCCGGCCCCGGCTCCGGTGTAGGCCCGTCGGCCCTCGGCTACGGCAGCGGCTGCGGCGCCTGGCCCTGCAGCCACTTGTAGCGGCGGTTGCCGGCGAGCTGGGCGGTCTCGACCGTGCCCGCGGCATCGGGCCAGCGCACCGTGACTTGCGCCGTGCAGGCCTTGTCCAGGCCAAAATGCAGGACGTGGTCGCGCTGGGTGCTGGCTTGACCGTGGCCGCCGTCGACCGCCTGCATCTGCGTCACGCCCGCCGCCGCGACCTGGGCGACCGCGCCGATGGCCATGCGGTTGCTGCCGCCGCTGCCCCACAGGTCCAGCTGGAGCCAATTGCGCTCGGCGCCCAGCAGGTTGCGGTGCAGGTGGACCTGGTCGTCGGGCTGGCAGTCGGCGCCCTGGCCCTGGTCGCAGCGCATCTGGGTGTGGCCGGTGACGACGTCCAGGTCGCCGTCGCGGTCGAAGTCGGCGGCCAGCACGCCGGCGCCGCGGTTGCGCTTGAAGTAATCCGCAGTTTCGAGCAGCTGGAACTTGCCCGGGGCCTTCTGCCGCCACAGCCGCGCGTAGGTGCCGGGGTAGTCGGACTCGGCGATGTGCACGTCCTGCCAGCCGTCGTTGTCAAAGTCGTAGATCGCCGCGGTGATGTCGCCGTGGTTCCAGTAGGGCGAGTCGTCGGGGCGCTCGAGCCCGGTGACCTCGTTGCCGGGTCGCAGCATCTTGATGTTCGGGTCTTTGCTGTTGAACAGCAGCTCCGACGGGTCGGAGTTGGCGCCCACGTCGCTGTGGACGATCTCGGTGGTCAGCAGGTCCATCCAGCCGTCGTTGTCCACGTCGGTGCAGACGGTGGTGCCGCTGTTGCCGCCCAGGCGCCAGGGCTGGCGGTCGCCGGCGTGGTTCCAGCGGTAGGTGGGGCCGAACGAGGCCTTGAGCATGTCGCAGATGGCGTCGGCGGCCGGCGGCGGGCAGGTGTCGCACTCGGGGTCCTTGGGGTGGTCGCGGCACCAGCACTGGGCGTTCCAGTTGTCGCGCCAGTCCTGGCGGTGGTCGTAGGCGTAGCCCGAGGCGACCGAGATGTTGGTGAAGTGCACGGCGCCCTGGTCGTCCAGGTCCGAGCGGAACAGCAGGTTGGGCGCGCGGCCGTAGCTCGCCGCCAGCAGCTCTTCGCGGCCGTCGTTGTTCAGGTCGCAGGCGGTGGCGGCCCACGACCAGCTGTGGCCCTTGCCGGCGTTCAGGTCGGCGACCGACGCCCACGACTTGGTCTGCAGGCCGCGCGCCTTGGTCACGTCCGCAAAGCGCCCGGTGCCGTCGCCCCGCAACAGCCTGGACTGCAAGGGCTGGTTGGCGCCCGACGCCATGTTCATCACCACCCACAGGTCCAGGTTGCCGTCGCGGTCGAAGTCGACGAAGGCCGCCGACAGCGGCACCGACGCGCCCTTGGCGAAGCGCGCGCCGTTGTCGGCCGGGCCCAGCTCGAAGTGGCCCTTGCCGTCGCCCAGCAGGATCTCGCTGGTCTCGACCTCGGGTCCGTCGTTGGCCTGGCGCGTGCGGCCCAGGTACACGTCCAGGTCGCCGTCGTTGTCCACGTCGCCGGCGCAGAAGGCGGTGGCGCTCATGCCGGTGGTGGGGTCGGGTGCCGCGCGCCGCTGCAGCAGGGCCGAGCTCGCGGTGATGTCGACGAAGTGGCCCTTGCCGTCGTTGCGCAGCAGCCACGTATCTTGCTGTTTCTTGGCAAAGTCCTGGGGGCCGCCGCCGCGGCGGATGAGTACGTCGGCCCAGCCGTCGCCGTCCACGTCCAGCACGTTCATGCGCGAGCCCTGCACCCCAGTCATCTTCCAGGCTTCCGTGACCTCCTCGAAGATGGGCGTGCCTGGCTTCCATGCCGGCGCCGGGCGGCACACCGGTGTCGTGTCGGCGTCGGCATCGCTGGTGACGGCATCGGCGTGGTTCGCGTCACTGGCCCCGCCGTCGCTGGCGGCCGGGGTGGCATCGGCGCCGCAGCCGGCCAGGACCAGAGCCAAAACCGCCGCCAATCGCCGAATCGTCCTGTCGTTGTCCATGTTTGCCCCGCGCGCAGTGGTGCCGCAACTGTGCGTGGCGGCCAGGCGCACGTCAAGCGTCAAGTTGCGGCAGGACCATCGGAAACGGCGGTTGCGGCGGAGCGCGGCAGTCCGGGCGCGAATCGCCACCGGCCGTGGCGCGATTCGGCCAGTTGGTCTGTTGCCTGGACCACGGTGCCGTGGCCCCACTGGGCGAGTGGTCCGCCATTCGTGCGCCGAATTGCCGCGTTGTGCACTCCAAGCGCCATGGCGGCCGGTGCCGGACCATTGACGCGGCCGGCGCCTCCGTGGGATCCTTGCTGGCCTGTCACGCACACCCCACCGGATTCGCGCGGGGGCGGCTTCCCGGCCCCGCTTGGCAACTGGCCAGAATCAGGTGGGGACCCCGGTTCGGACCAAATGAATTGCCCAGGTGTTCGAGCCGAGTTGGACGGGTTTCATATCTGGGAATTGCGGACGGCGCCCATGCCTCTCCACCTCGCCACTGCCCGCCGAAGCCTGTGGACGTGGCTGCTGGGGTGCGTACTGGCCAGTTCGTGGTGCGCTCCGGTCCAAGGCCAGGTGCCGCTTGCCTCGGCGCAGTTGATCGAGCGGCTGGCCAAGCAAGCCAAACGGGCCTTGGAAGACGGTGACCACGAGCGGGCTGCCGAGCTGTACATCGGCGCCTGGCAACAGGATCCGCGGCAGGCTGCGCTGTTGTTCAATGCGGCCCGCGCGCTACACCTGGGGCGGCGGTTGGATCGCGCCGAAGAACTGTACCGGCGTTTCGTGGCGCTGTCCGGGGCCGACCCCGAGCTGAAGCGCCGCAGTTTGGCCTACCTGGCGGAGATCGCGCTCGCCCGGGCCGACGAGCGCGCCGCCGAGGCGCAGCGCCTTGGCCAACTTGGGCGGGCGGTCGAAGCCGCTGCGGCGTGGCGGGATGCCTTCCGGCTTGCTCCCAGCCGCCCAAGCTACCTGCTGCGCGCCGCCCGTGCCCAGCGTCTGTCGCAGCAACCACTGCTGGCTCGCGCCGACTACCGCGCCTACCTGGCGGTGGCCCCCCCTGGTCAAGAGCGCGAGGAAGCCGAGCGCGAGCTGGCCTTGCTCGAGGCGGAGTCGCCGGCGGACCCCGTGCCCTTGCCGACCGCGCCGACCGCTACCCAGCGGGCGCCCGCTGCCGTGGTACCCGCTCCGCCGCCGCCTTCCGAGCCGCGGCCTTCCCCTTGGTCCTGGTCGGCCGGCATCGCCCAATCCTACTTGACCGGAACCGGGGCCGCTGGCGCGGGCGTGGCTGGCGAATTCGAGCTGGGCGTCGCGTTTTCCCAGGACCTGCTCGCGCTAGCCTGGCTCACCGGCGGCCTTCAGCTGGCCGGCAACGGGGCGCGGACCTTCGGCGGCGGTGAGGGCGTCCGCTCGGACATCGACGTCGCCGCTGTGGCGCTTGGGCTAGAGGTCGCGGCCGCCCGGGCCACGGGCTTCGTTGGCTGTTCGGGCGGCTGGTGCGAGCGCGAGGCCAATCCACAGACCGTGCTGCGGGCTCGGGTCCGCGCCGACTGGCCGTGGTCGCGGTCGAGCGGCGTCTTTGCGGTGGTCACCACCGGCTTTGGTGTAGAAACATGGTATAATCAAGTCGGTTTTGCGATCGGCTGCGCCTTTGGGCAAAGGGCGGGGCGATGAGCATCGCGCGCGGCTGGTTCCTTGCCCTGGCTGTGGCAAGCGGCGCTGTGGCGGGCTGCAGCGCCAGCTTGGGACCCGCGCGCACCAGTGTGGCCCTTGGCGCCAGCTTTGGGACGGCCGCCACCCGCGAGCGGAGCTTGGGGCCGACCGAAAAGGGCTCGCAGACCCACCAGATCAGTACCGCCGGCCTGGACCTGGCCCACCAATTCAGCGCGGGTCCAGAAGTCGCCGTTCACGGAACGGTGGCGGCCGGCCGGGTCACCGACGCCGATGGCCTTGACGCGGGTGTGGGGCGGCCGACGTGGCAATACTACAGCGTTGCTCCGCGCGTGGCCGGTACCTACCGCTGGTTGGGGTGGGCCCTCGGGTGCAGCGTCTACGGCGCGGCCGACGTCGTCTTGCCGTATGCCTCGCTCCGCTTTGGCCCGGCGCGCGGGATGTCCGGCGAGGTGCGCTACCATTCCGATCGCGGGCTCGACGATGCGGGCGTGCTCACCATGCACGGCCACTTGCGCGGCGAGCGCACCCATCTCAGCATCGGCAGCGGCTGGTTCGGTGGGCGCATCATGCCCTTGTATACCCCTGGCAAGACCGACGGCGCACCTACCCGTAGCATCGGCAAGGGGCCACATTTTCACGAATACGACCCCGGCGTGCAGGTGGAATTCCAGTGGCAGCTCGACCCGTCGACAGCGGTGCGGGCCATGGCCCTGGCCTCGCCGAATTGGCTGGCGGGGTTGACGCTCGTCGTGAGCCTGCCGTAGCGGACCATCCGTACGTGGTCCAACCCCAGCTCCGGCAAGTCCGGGCCGGTGGTCGTGGCCAAGCCCCGGGGCCTAATTCTCGGCAGTTGCAGAACGTGCTAGCCCGGCCACTCGCACCACCCGCCGACCCAGGCCAAACACCTCGTCGCGCAAGTACGGATTCAAGAAGCGCTGCTTGGGGTCCAGGTCGCGGCGGATGTCCAGGAACGCGTCCATGTTGCGGCCGTGGGTCGCCGCCGCCAGCCAAGGTCGGGCGATATCCTTGCCCCAGTGCGGCCGACCGCCAAAGTGCCCGCGCATCTTCTCGTCCAGCTCGCTGGCGAACAGGTGGCGGTGGCGGTTGCCGTCCAGGCACAGCACCTCCAGGTGGCAGCTGCGGCGACCGGCGCTGGACGCAATCCACGCAGCGCTCGGGCGGCCGAAGCGGGCGTGCACCACCATGTTCACCGGGCGGATGCCCGACCGCCAGTACTGCATCAGCCGCTCGACCACCCACGCCCACGCCTCGCCGGCGCGCTCGATCGGGACGGCAAATTCCGAACTGATCACCGGCGGATAGATCTGCTGGTAGTGCGAAAAATCCGGCTCGCGCACCACCTGCGAGCCCGTGCCGATGTTTTCACTGACCAGTGAAGCCATCACCTCGGTCAGCACCGGCACGCGCTCGACCAGCCGCGGCAGGTAGCGCCCGGTGAACTTGATGGTTTTGTCCTGCCAGGTCGGGAACATGCGGCCGCGGGTGGGTGTGGCCGGCTGGTCGGTGCGGTTGCCCAGCTTGAAGTTGGCGATGCCGCCGGCGGGACTCCAAAAAATACTTGCGAACTCATGGCGATCAAGTGCCTGGGCGATGCGCGGCGCCGCCTCCATGTAGTGGACCTGCTCGTGGACCTCCAGCACGTTGTACAGCGGCTCGCACTGCAGCGTCACCGCCGTCACCACGCCCAGCGCGCCCAGGTTGGTGATGACTGCGCGCCAGCGGTCCGAGCCGACGTCGCTGGCCTGGATGACTTCGCCGCTGGCCGTGACCAGCTCGTAGGCCACCACCGCGTCGCCCACGGTGGCGGCGGAGCCGCCGGTGCCGTGCGAGCCGGTGGCGATGAGGCCGCCGACCGTCAAACCCATGAACATCGCAGGACTGTGTACCGACAGGCCGTGCTCGGCCGCCGCCAGCACCAGGTCGCGCAGCGGGGCGCCGGTCTCGATGGTGATCTGCTGGCGCTCGCGGTCGATGTGGCGGATCCGCCGCAGCTTTTCGATGGAGAGGATCATGCCGTCGCACGGCACCAGCGGACTCCAGCAGTAGCCGCCCGACACGACCCGCACCGCCTGACCGCGGGCCGCGGCGCGCTCGACGCAGGCCACCACGCCGGCGACGTCGTCTGGGGCTGCCAGTTCCTGGGGCCGGGCGCTGTGGTTGCCCAGCCAATTGCGCCAGTGGTGTTGCATGGTTCTGACCTCTTGCCCAGAAGGCAGCGGAACCTAGACCGTGATGCCGTTGGTGATGCGCGAGGGCAGCAGGTGGATGAACGGCGCGAATCGCTGGCGATTGCGCTGCTCGATGGTCTGCTCGATCTCGGTGAGCCGCAGCTGGAACTTGGCCAAAAGACTAGCGCAGTCGGCGCGGCGCCCCAGCGGGTAGTGGCTGAAGTCGCCCAGCCGGTCGTGGCGGGCATTGGTGCCCATCACGCGGGTGAACTGGTGCACTGCGCGCCGCTTGGGCAGGGCCGCCTCGCCGGTGCACAGCGGATTGCTGTTCAGGTAGCCCGGGCTCTGCTCCATGTGCTGCAGCTCGGCCGCCGACGCGTAGTGCAGCATCGCGTGGAACGGCCCGGCCACAAAGAGGACCTGGGTCAGGATCTCGGCCAGCTCGGCGAGCGACACCAGCTTGCCGTGCGGCAGCAGCTCGCGCACATTGCCACCCTCGGTTGACTCGACCTCGCACAGGAAGGCGTGCAGGGCGATGTCGCCGTCCAGCGCGGCCTGGTCCGGATAGGTCAGGGCGACGTAACTCCGGCAGAGCTCGGCGATCGCCTGCCACAGCAGCATGCCGTCGTCGCGGTAGGGGTAGTCGATCGGCGCGTCGGCCATGCCGCGGGCGGACAAATCGCGCAGGAAGTGCTGGTCGGCAAAGCTTTTGTCGCGCCACAGCTGGCCCGCGACCTGCTGCGACCAGCGCGCCGAGCCCGCCAGGCTGCGTACCAGGATGCCCTGGTTGGTCCGCACGCCCTGCAGCCAGGCCATGCGCGCCACGAACAGCTCAAAGCGCAGGTGGGGCAAAAGGAATTCGTAGATCGGGTGGCGCTTGTCCAGCTTGCGGTGCAGTGCCAGGGCAAACGGCGTGGTCATCAGGTGCGCCCGCGCCAGGTGCAGGCACAGCTCGCCGTAGTTGACGTCGGCGACATTGAGCATGTGGCGCGCCAACTTCCACCGCTCGCCGTCCAGGGGCGTCACCATGGCCAAGTCGCCGTCCGCCGCGCCTGCCGCACAGGCGATCGCCAGGGGCACCAGCGGCTGCGGGCTGTCGACCTCGGGGGCGTGGCAGAACAGCGCGGCCGCCGGCGCCACGAACTTGCCCGCTTGCAGGTCGGCGCCGCCGGCTACCGTCAGCGCGCGCAGGTCCAGCAAGTACAGGTCGCCGCGCTGCAGCCGGTCGGCCAAAGTCTGCGGCGCGCCCAGCAGAGCACTCAAGTGCGCGTCGCTCAACGACAGTTCGGGCGGTAGCTCGGCAAGGCTGCGCACGCGCTGGATGGTCACGGGGTTCATGCCAGCCAACCTGCGGTAGGCGAACCCGGCGTCGCCGTCGTCGGCCACCCGCCCCGCCGCCAGCTCCACCACGCGTCCCGAGGCGGTCTCCAGCCATCGTCCGGCGCGGCTCTGGCGGAGCAGCGCGGGGAGTCGCTCGCCGACTTTGATCGCCAATTCCCCCGCGGCCGCCCGGGCTTGGGCCGTGCCCATCCGCAGGAGCCAGGCGAGGTCGGGAACCATGTCCAGGTCGGTCGGCACGCCGGCCGGGATGACGTACGGCGCGAACTGGCGGTTGTAGTGCACGGACATGCCGACCTCGGAGGGGAGTTGCTGGGGGTCGCGGCTTGGACGGCGGCGCCTCGGAACAAGGCATCCAGTGTTGGCGGTCAGCCGGCGAGTGTCACTCCGAAACACGAAAGGCCTACAAATGAATCAGACTTTCTGTGCTCCCGCCGGCATGCGGGACCGGGCCTTGCGGAAGCGCGCCGCGGATACCGCCGGTCTCACCCGCTACCGTTGATACCGGTATCACTCCGCGCAACTCCCGATTCGGACTGGTGCAGACCGCTGGCACGGCCGTTGCACTGCCGGAGCGGCGCCCCTATCCTGGCCGGGACGACCGCGGTGGTCGGCGAGGCAGGCATGGGCGATTTGTGGACCTGGGAGGACATCGTGCACCTGCCCGAGACGGAGCAGCCAGAAATCATTGGCGGCCGGCCCTTTGCCCGCGCCACGCCGCGCGGCAGCCATGGCCGCATCGTCGCCCAGCTGGCCCGCCAGGTCGGCCGTGCTGACGACGCCGGCTTGGGTGCGGACGGCTGGTGGATCAGCATCGACCCATGTGTTCGCCTCTCGCCCCACGCCATCGTCGGCCCGGACCTGGCCGGCTGGCGCAAGGCGAACCTGCCCGAATTGCCCGACGATTGGCCGCTGGACGTGCGCCCCGACTGGGTGTGCGAGGTGCTGTCGCCCGGCACCGCCCACTACGACCGCAGCACCAAGGCCCAGCTCTACGCAAGTGCCGGGATTCCCTGGTACTGGCTGGTCGACCCGAGCGAGCGCTACGTGGAAGTGCTGGAGCTGGACGCGGGCAAGTGGCGCATCCACGGATGCTGTGCCGAGGGCGAGGTGCCGGTGCTGCCGCCGTTCGGCGGGTTTGCGGTCGAGGTGGGGCAGTTGTTCTTGCCGGGGAAGACGGGGACGTGAGGGTTGTGGCGGAGCCCGCGGTGTTCTCGCGTTCGGTTGTGGACTTTTGCCCCAGAAGAGAGGTGTACTGCTCCCCTCCAGTCAAGACACCCACGCCTGGGCGCTGTTAGCGACGAAAGGAGGCAGCATGCCTTGGGTCAACCGACAGCGACTGAAGAAGCATTTCTACCTCGCGGCTGGGCTAGCCGTGGCCGCTGTGGTGCTGCCAATCTTGCTCGTTCGAGGGGCCGGCGCCGGTCCGGGCGATGCTTGCCCATTGCCGCCCAATTCCCGGTACAAGGTGCATCTGGTGAGCGCCACCAAGGATGGCGTGGAGCAGGACCTATCGAGCCTGGTCATCGCGGGCATGCCGAGCGACGCGACAATTATCGTGGACGGCGCCGAGTGCAAAGAGGCCTCGTTCTGGATGTTTCATCCAAAAACCGGTGATTTGCTATGGGACTTTGCCTGGGTGGTGCCCTGATGCGCGTACTATTCTGGTGCCTTGCTTTCGCTTCCGCCCTTGCCGCTTGCGCGAGCTCGCCCCAACCGCAAGTGGGGCCCGAAACGACCGAGCCCGCCGACGGCGCCGACCTGGACGCAGACTATGCGTCCCCAGAGGTTGCCGATGTGGACGCGACACTCCCCTACGACGCAGGACTGGCGCCGAGGGACGGCATGGAGTCGCTGATTCCCGGCTGCGCGCCCAACGTCCAATGCCACCCCGCGGCGCCGCAGTGCTGTGGCGATGCGCCGCTGTTGCAGTACGGCAACTACGTTGGAAAGCTGGTCTCGGGTGCGGCAGCCCAAGTCGTGGTCGCCAAGGACCGCAAATCGATGATTCTGACGACGAGTATTTCCGGAAGCACCTACGTGTTCACGTACTCGATTGCGCCCGTGTCGATCGGGTATCGGAAGCCGTAGTCTCCGTTCCGCTCCCGGAGAGTGCAGGCGAAGCACCCACTGGACTTGGCGTTTGCTCGTGCTGCAGGCCCGACCACGATCAGGGTGACGCAGCCCCACCCCGCCTAGCCCCAACCCGCCGCAAGTGCGATACTCGGCCGCGCGGCCGACCGAGCCGCTGGGCCAAGACGCCATGAGCACCGAGAAGGAATCCGATTTCATCGCCGCCGCCCTGGAGTACCACACCTCGCCCACGCCTGGGAAGATCGCGGTGGTGCCCACCAAGGGCTTGATCAACCAGCGGGATCTGGCGCTGGCCTACTCGCCCGGTGTCGCCGCCGCCTGCCATGCCATCGTCGCCGACCCGGCCCAGGCCAGTCGGATGACCGCGCGCGGCAACCTGGTGGCGGTGGTGACCAACGGTACGGCCGTACTGGGGTTGGGCAACATCGGCCCGCTGGCCGCCAAGCCGGTGATGGAAGGCAAGGGCGTTCTGTTCAAGAAGTTCGCCGGGATCGACGTGTTCGACATCGAGATGAACGAGAGCGACCCCGACAAGCTCATCGACCACATCGCCGCCCTGGAGCCGACTTTTGGTGGCATCAACCTGGAGGACATCAAGGCGCCCGAGTGCTTCTACATCGAGCGGACCCTGCGCGAGCGCATGAAGATCCCGGTGTTTCACGACGATCAGCACGGCACGGCGATCGTGGTCGGTGCCGCGGTGCTGAACGGCCTGCATTTGCTGGGCAAGGACATCGCGAGCGTCAAGCTGGTTACCTCGGGCGCGGGCGCGGCGGCGCTGGCCTGCCTGGACCTGCTGGTCGGGCTGGGCCTGCCGATCGCCAACATCTGGGTCACCGACATCGAGGGCGTGGTCTATCAAGGTCGCGAAAAACTGATGGATCCCATCAAGGATCGCTACGCCAAGGACACCACTGCCCGCACGCTGGGCGACGTGATCGAGGGTGCCGACGTGTTCCTGGGCCTGTCGGCGGCCGGCGTGCTGAAGCCCGA
>JACRCU010000405.1 GCA_016218865.1 Deltaproteobacteria bacterium
CGCTGGAGGCGCTGCACCACGCCGGCAAGCTCGACGACTTTGACTGGCTGTGTTTCCACAATGCCGACGAGGAGATCCAGTCGCCGACCTCGCGCGACCTGATCGAGCAGTACGCCGCCGGACGCGACGTGGCGCTGGACTTCGAGATCGGCCGCAAGACCGGAGCGGTGGTGCGGTCGCGGTCGGGCGTCGGGCGGTTCTTCGTCACGGTGCGCGGCAAGGCGGCCCACGCGGGCATGGATCACAGCGCCGGGGTCAACGCGATCGTGGGCATGGCCGGAATCGTGCTGAAGCTCGCGGCGTTGACGGATGCCAGCCAGGGCACCACCGTGAACGTGGGCGTGATCAAGGGCGGCACCAAGCGCAACGTGGTGCCCGACGAGGCCAAAATCGAGGTGGACGTGCGGGTACTGACCCTGGCCGAGGGCGCCCGCGTGGAGCAGAGCATCCGCCAGATTTGCGCCGAGCCGCCGCTGCCGGGCGCCACCGCCGAAGTCATCGGCAGCATCGGTCGGCCGCCGTGGCAGCGCAACGCTGCGTGCGATCAGGTGATTGCCCACTTCCAGGCGATCGCGGACCACTACGGCGTGACCTTGGGCTCCGAGGACACGGGCGGCGGCTCGGACGCGAACTTCACCGCGGCGCTGGGCATCGCCAGTATCGATGGCCTGGGACCGGTAGGCGAGCTGCCGCATACCCACAACGAGCGCATCAAGAAGCACACGGTGGTCGAGCGCGCCAAGCTGGTCGCGTTGGCACTGGCGAACTGGCCCGGGGATTAGCCTGGCGAGGCCGAACTGCGGCCGCGAGGCGCTGCGGTGGCGGCCCCCCGACGCGCGGTCTTGGCCGCAACGGACAGCGCATAACTGAACAACTGTTCCGCTTTGGACGAAGGCAGCAACGGCGCCTGGGTCAAGGCTGGGCTGGGCGCGACCAGGGCAGCTGCAGCAACCGCGGAATGGGCCGGCGCAGGCAGGCTTGACGCTGTAAAGCGTTAGGGAGCATAGTCAGTTGCACGCGTCAACGGCCCTGCGGCGCCGCAACGGCCCTACCCGACGCCGGACGCCGACGGCCGCGGTCCTTGGCGGTACGGCGGCGCGGCACGGAGCGAGGAAGTAGTGGATGGAGAAGGTGTTCCACGTGTTCGTCGCGGACGACGACCCCTTGGTCATCGCAGACTTGCGGCAACGCCTGGCGGGGACCGGCTACCGCGTACTGCCCAGTGCGCCGGAAGCAGACTGCGCCAGGGAGCCCGGGCCGGGTCCGCTCGGCGCGGCAATCGTGCAACAACGCCTTTTCGAGCAGTTGCGGACCAGCGCGCCCGTGGGCTTCGCCGCATTTGGCGACGTCGACGGCCGGGTGCACGTGGTGTCGCGCCGCTTCGAGGCGATCTTTGGCCTGGAGCCGGGCACCGTTCAGAGTCAGGCCCAATTTTTGGCGGCGGTGTTTGCCGATCCGCACCACCGCGCAGCCGCGGCCCAACACTTCGACTCGGCCCAGGGCCTGGCCGGCTCGGCGCAGTGGACGGTCGAGCGCCTGCCGTTTGTGCTCGCCGGGGGCGAAAAACGCATCGCTCGCCTGGGCTTTGACCACCTGCGCGATCTGGGGCTGGTGCTCGTTACCGCCGAAGATGTGACCCAGAGCGCCAGGGCCGACGCGGCGGCGCGCATGAGCGAGACGCGTCTGGCCGCCGCGGTGTCGGCCTCGACCGATGCGGTGTGGGAGTGGGACGTACCGCGCAGCCACCTGTACTTCAGCGCGCGCTGGTTCGAGATGCTGGGCCGCGGCAGCCAGCTATTCCCGATGACGTTGGCGGAGTGGCAGGCGATCGTCCACCCCGACGATCGGCGCGCAGCGATCGAGGCGATCCAGGCGAATCTCCGCGAGCCAGGGCCACCGCGCCACCAGCCCGAATTTCGCGTGCAGCGCGCCGATGGCACCTGGATGTGGGTGCTGAGCCGCGGCGGCACCGTGGACCGCGACGAGCATGGCCGGCCGCTGCGCGTGTGCGGCACCGCCACGGACATCACCGAGCGCAAGCAGCTGCTGCTGGACCTGCAGAACTACCGCGACAACTTGGAGGCTTTGGTCGCCAGCCGCACCCGCGAGTTGGCCGAGGCGCAAAAGCGCGCGGAAGCCGCCAGCATGGCCAAGAGCGCGTTCTTGGCAAACATGAGCCACGAGATCCGCACGCCGATGAACGCCATCATCGGGCTGACGCATTTGCTGCACCAGAGCTCGCCCACGCCCGGCCAGCGCACGCGCCTGCGCAAGATCGAGCGAGCAGCCCAGCATCTTCTGGCAATCATCAATGATATTTTGGACTTATCCAAGGTCGAAGCGGGCAAGATGCGCCTGGACGAGTGCGATTTCGACATCGTCGAGTTGCTGAGCGAGGTCCACGAAGCGCTCGTCACGCCAGCGGAGGACAAGGGCCTGCAGTTCCAGTTCAGTGTGGCCAGCGACCTGCCCCACCGACTGCGCGGCGACTCGCTGCGGTTGCGGCAGATTCTGCTGAACCTGGGGTCGAATGCCGTCAAATTCTGCGACAAGGGCGGCGTGCGGATCCATGCCGCGGCGAGTGCGGACGCGGCCGGCACGCGGCAGCTGCGGATCGAGGTGACGGACAGCGGCATCGGTATCGCGCCGGAGCAACTGCGGCGGTTGTTCGAGCCGTTCGAGCAGGCCGACAAGTCGATCACCCGCCACTACGGCGGCACCGGGCTGGGGCTGGCGATCTGCCGGCGTCTGGCGGCCCTGCTGAGCGGCGAGATCGGCGTGAGCAGTGCCCAGGGCATTGGCAGCACGTTCTGGGTGGAAATCCCGCTGGTCGAGGCGGAGCACGATGCCCTGTCGCCGCGGGGCGTGTCGTCGACCTCGGCGCTGCGGTCGCTGCGAACTGGTGTGCACCCCAGCGACATCACCATCCTGCTGGTCGAAGACGACTTGATGAACCAGGAAGTGGCTGTCGATTTGCTGACGGCCAGTGGCTTCCGCGTCGACGTAGCGAACAACGGCGCCATAGCCGTGGAGATGGCCGCCAAGCACCCGTACGACCTGGTGTTGATGGATGTGCAGATGCCCGTGATGGACGGACTGACCGCGACGCGCGAGCTGCGGGCGCGCCCGTACGGCAAGGCGACGCCGATCGTCGCGATGACGGCCAATGCGCTGGTCGAGGACCAAGCCGCCTGCCGCGAAGCGGGCATGGACGAGTTCATCGCCAAGCCGATCGACCCGATGCGGCTGATGGCGGTGGTCGCGAATTGGACGGGTGCGGTGCCGGCGCGGCCGCAGCGCAACTCGGCCGTTCTGGCCGCCGCGCCCGCCCTGCCGGTGGCGTCCGAAGTGTTGGATCTTGCCGCGGGCCTGCGCGTGGTCCAGGGCGACCCGACTCGGTACTACGAGCTGGTCCACCGGTTTCGAGCCGAGCGGGGCAACTCCGGCCACATGCTGCGCCAGGCGCTCACCGAGGGCCGCCTGGCGGACGCCGTGCGGCTGGCCCACACCATCAAGGGCAGCGCCGGGCTCGTTGGTGCGGCGGCCGTGCAGCGCGCTGCCGCAGAGGTCGAGGCGGCGCTGCGGCTCTGTGCGGTGACGCCCGACGGCGGTCGCAATGCCCAAGACGGGCGGTTTCGCGGGGCGTTTTCGGCCATCGAGCAGTTCGACGAGCATCTGCAAGTTCTGTTGCGGGCCGTAGCCGAGACGGTGCCGCTTGCCGAAGTGCAGTCGGTGCGCGAGCCGCTGGACCGCGACGCCGCGACCCGCGAGCTGAGCGAGCTGGCGGCCCTACTGGGCGAGGACGACGCCGCCGCCGTCGACCTGGTGCGCAACAAAGGCGAGCTGTATCGTCAGGTTTTGGGCGATTCGGCCCAGGCGCTGGTCGATGCCGTGTGCCGGTTCGACTTTGCCTCGGCGCGGCAAGTGCTCAGCGCGGGCCGGACCTAGAGGCCTGGCCAATTACTGCACATTCGTTCAGTGCAATCCGGTCCTGTCAAGTCCCTAGCTGCGATGTGGGGCGCAAACGAGCGCCTGCGGCGACTTGCCGCGCCGATTTCCGATCAGGAACAGCGCGGAGAACGGCCAAATGGATCGGGTCGCTGGGCCGTCGAGTAGGAACTCCGAGCGCTGCGGCCCATGGCGGCGTTGCCGCCCTAGGAGTCGTCCGGTCGCCGCCCGGGGCGGACGCGAGCTTCGCGGTATCCAGCGGCATCGGCTGACGCGCGATGTACTGAACAAATATTCAGCACAAAAGGGAATGCGCGCGATGTACCCCACCGGATTCGTGCAGGGGCCGCTGGACCGACCTGTTCTGCAACTGGCGAGAATTACGCGGGGACCCCGGTTCGATCCCGGAGAAACGCCAAGGTTTCCGATCCGAGTTTGGCGATTGTGGATCAGCCCTGCCAGTTGGCGCGGTAGGTCAGGTAGCGCCCCAGCGAGCGAACGGCCTGATCCGCCGAGCGGAACACGGGCATGCCGCTGGAGCGCAGCTGCTGGACGAGCGGCAGGTAAGCCTCGCCCGAGTCGACCACGGCCACGACGGGTTTGTGGGCGGCGGCGAACAGGGCGCCCAGGCGCTGGGGCAGCGCGGTGGCATTGCCGACCTCTTCGGCGCCGGTCTGCAGCGCCGCCGTGAGCGGCACGATGCCGACGACGAGGGCGTCGACCTCGCTGGCGTCGAGCAAGGTCTGCGCCGCCGCCTGGTACACCGACTCGCTGGCCATCGGCGTCAAGTCCAACGGATTGCGCGGGTTGACCAGGTTGGCCAGGCCGCCCTTGGCCAGGATTGCACGAAGGTCGTCGACAGTGCCCTGCCCGGTCTGCGCGAGTTCCAACCGGTAGCGCGGACCGACGAGCGCGTCGGCCATGCCCACGGTCTCGAAGCCGGCGTTCGACATCACGCCCAGGCGGGTGCCGGACACGGACTTGCCGTGCAGCGCCGCGCAGAGCTCCAGGAGCTGTTCGAACTCCTTGAAGGTCTCGACCACGATGGCGCCCGCCTGCTCCGCGGCCGCGAGTGCGACGTCGTAGTCGCCCGCCACGGAAGCCGTGTGTCCGGCGGCCGCAGTCCGGCCCGCTTGGGTGCGCCCGGCCTTGTAAAAGATGACCTCTTTGCCGCGCCGCGTGACCTCGCGGAGGGCGCGCGCGAAGGCGAGCCCGTCGAGGTCGCGGAAACCCTCGCAGTAGACGCCGACCACGTCGATGTCGTCGCGCTGGCCTACCGCAGCGGTCAGGTCGGCGAGTGTGAGGTCGAGCTGGTTGCCGATCGAGAGCGCGAATGCCGGGTTCAGATTGTCCAGGTTGCTCATCCGGCTGACGATGAAGGCGCCGCTCTGCGAAATCAGCGCGACCCGCCGCGCCGGCTGATCCAGGTGCTTGTTCAGGCGGTTGGCCGGGATGAAGAGCGTGTCGTAGTGGCCGGGACGCGACAGGACGCCCAGGGAATTCGGTCCTAGGAAGACCGGGCCGTCGTCGCGACCCGCGCGCCCTTGGGCGATGGCCTTTTGCACCGCGATCGCCAACTCGGCCGATCCCTCGGTCTCGCCGGCGCCGCCCGGCACCAAGATCGCCGAGCGGACCTTGCCGCAAGCGATGGTGTCGCTGACGATTTTGGGCAGTTGTTCGGCCCCCGCCGCGACCACCAGCAGGTCGACGGTGTGCGGCAGCTCGGCCAGCGACGCGACGCAGCGGGCCCCGTCGAGCTCGCGCAGGCCGTCCTTGATGGCGAACAGGTGCTGCGGGTCGTAGCCGGCCTGCAGCACGTTGTTCAGGATGATCCGGCCAAAATTCATCGACGTGGCGGATGCGCCGAGCACGGCGATGCTGGCGGGCTCGAGCAGGGCCGCGATGTTGGCGACTGGGCGCGGCGCGCTGGTCCGGGCGGCGGGTGCCGTGCGGGCGCGGCCGTCCAAGGGCACGAGGCGCTGGCCCCGGAAGGCGAAGGGGTTGATCTCGAGCTCGGCGAGGTCCGGGCCGTCCGCGCCGCGGTCGACGCAGAAGCGCTGAGCGAGCAGCAGGAACGCGCGGAAGCACCGCAGCAGTTCGCCGTCCGATACGCTGCGCTCGTGCCCGCGGGCTTGGCCCGACAGCAGCTCGTACGCCACGGTCCGCTTGAATTGCTCCAGGAATTCTTCGGCTTTCAGGTCCGCCGCCGGCGACTTGGCCACCGCCTGACCGGGCCGCATGCGGGTGGCCAGGAGCTCCATGTCGACGCCGCCAAGGCCCGCAGCGATCACGGGGCCGAACTCGCGGGTGGCGCGGATGCCGACGAAAAGCTCGCTGCCGACCTGGTGGGTGTGCTCCACGAACTCGACGACGAGCACGCCGCGCACGTCCTTGTCGGCGTGGCGCTGCATCAGGCGGTCGATCTCGCCGCGGACCAGGTCGCTGCGCTTGGGCGCGAAGACCACGGCTTTGGCGTCGGTCTTGTGGACCACGTCGGTAGCGACCAGCTTGCACACGACTTTTTCGCCCGGGAAGCTGTCCAGCGCCTGATCGCTCAGGAGTTCGTCCTTGGGCACGAAGATGTGCTTGGGCGGCGAGATGGCGCCCACAAGCTGGATGATCTGGTAGACCTCGTGCTCGAAAAGGGTCTTGCGGCCTTCGTCGTACACGTTTTGGAGCGTCGATTCCACGGCGGCGATTTCGGCGCCCGAGAGTTGCTCGCCGCTGGCCAGCGGTTCAAAGTAGGGCGCGTCCGGCGGCTCGGGTTGGGCGAGGTGCTCGGTGGTGAGCGAATCGACCCAGGTGCGGACCGAGACGGACGTGCCGCCCTTGTCCAGACCGAGGAGGTAGGCGGCGGCGGCGGTGCGGCCGAAGCGGAAGGCGCGGCGGTTGACCTCCACGACGCGCTCGCCCTTGGCGGCAAAGCGCTCGGCCATCGCCTGCTCTAGGGCGGCCTGATCGAGCTTCAGGAACCGCGAGGCGGCGCCGAGGACGACCATGTTGGCTGCGCGACCTGAGCCCGCGGCGCGCGCCAGCCGGTCTGCGTCGATGAGCGCGTGGTGCGGCCACTGGGCCACCTGGGCGAGCACGTCCTCGACCGGCGGGTAATTGCCGATGTTGACGAACGCGCCGACGCTGGTCAGGAGCATGGCGTCGGGCTTGAGGTACTGGACGTAGCGCAGGGCCTCCAGCGGTTCCACGGCGATGACGAGATCGGCAGATCCCAATGGAATCAGGTCACTGAAAATGGGTGCATCGCTGAGGCGCAGGTGGGACTGCACGGCGCCGCCGCGCTGGCTCATGCCGTGGGTCTCGGCTTGCTTGACCTGCAGACCTTGCGAGAGGGCCACTTGCGAGATGACTTCGGCGATGGTGAGGATGCCTTGGCCGCCGACGCCGGCAAGAATGATGTCTTGTTTCATGGTGGTGTGTTCCCCCTAGGCCTGCGCTGCGGGCGCTTTGTCCAGGCCCATTTCGATGCGGGTCGGCTTGTGCTTGCTCTGCACGCAGGCGCGGGCCGAGACGACGACCGACAAACCCTTGTGCTCCACAGCCTTTCGGATCATCGCGACGTTCTCGTCCTGGCGGTTGTGCAGGGGCTCGATGACGTGGATGTGCTCGGGGTCCACGCCCATGCCGTGGAGGACCTGCATGAGGCCGGGGCCGGTGGTGAGCGAGCTCTGGTCGCCGGTCATGGCGGTAGTGGCGTTGTCCAAGATGACGACGGTCATGTTGGCGTCGGCGCGCGCGGCGGCGAGGAGCGGGGTCATGCCCGAGTGGGCAAAGGTCGAGTCGCCGATGGTGCAGAGGACCGGCCACGCACCCGCCCGAGATGCACCTAGGGCCATGGAGATGGACGCGCCCATGTCGACGCAGGTGTGGACGGCGCGGTACGGCGGCGCGACGCCCAGGGTGTAGCAGCCGATGTCGGAAAAGAGCATCGGATTCCAGTCTTGCGTGGCCTGGACGATGGCCGAGAAGCTGTCGATGTGCGGGCAACCGCGGCAGAGCTGGGGCGGGCGATTGGCGAGGTCGGTGAGCGCTTGCGGCGCCTCCTTGGCCATGCCCAGGGCCGCCGCCATGATGTCGGGGTTGAGTTCGCCGGTGGCGGGGAGGTCGCCGCTGAGGCGCCCGCGGATGCGCTTGGCGGGTACACCAAGCAGGCCGACGAGCTTCTTTTCGACGAGGGGGTAGCCGTCTTCGCAGACAAGGATGTCGTCGCAGTGGTCGACGAGGCGGCGCACCAGCTCGGCCGGGACGGGGTACTGGCCAAGGTGGAGCATGCTGAGGTCGCCGTTGCCCTGCGTGGCCTCTAGGACGTAGTTGCGGGCAATGCCGCAGGTGATGACGCCGCGCTTGCCGGCGAGGTGGAGGGTGTTGGCGGGGCTGTGGAGGGCGTCGTCGATGAGCGCCGTCTGTTCCTGGACGAGGGCGGCGTAGCGCGCGCGCGCGATGGCGGGGACGAGGGTCCAGCTGCAGGCCGGCGGGCGGTCGCGCTGGTCGACGACGGGGAGTTCGGCCTCGCTGAGGACGGCGACGTTGCCGCGGCTGTGCGAGAGGCGGGTGACGATGCGGACCATGACGGGGAGCTTGCGGCGCTCGGAGAGCTCGAAGGCGCGGAGCACGAAGTCGTACGCCTCTTGCTGGTTGCCGGGCTCGAAGATGGGCACCTGGGCAAAGTCGCCGTAGAAGCGGCTGTCTTGCTCGTTCTGCGAGGAGTGCATGCCGGGGTCGTCGGCGACGAGAAGGACGAGCCCGGCGTTGACGCCGGTGAGCGCCGAGTTGATGAAGGGATCGGCGGCGACGTTGAGGCCGACGTGCTTCATGGAGACGAGGGAGCGCTTGCCGACCCAGGACATGCCCAGGGCTTCTTCGTAGGCGACCTTCTCATTAGTGGACCAGCGGGCCGAGACCTCTCCGGAGCTCGCCTTGGCATTCTTGGCAATGTATTCAAAGATTTCGGTGGCGGGCGTGCCGGGGTACGAGAAGGCCCCGCCGATGCCGGCGTCGAGGGCGGCCTGGGCGATGGCTTCGTCGCCGAGGAGAAGTCGGTAGCGCATGGATCCTCGCAGGCCGCGGCGGGCGCGGCAACGCGAGCAAGATAACGCCAAACCGCAGCGGCGGCTGGCCTTTGCCTGCCTTGGTTGTCGCCACGCTGTCACGGGGCTGGTGCGGCCGCATGACAAAGTTGGCACGGTTCGTGCGCGGCAGCGGCAACGGCGCGGTTGTGGGGCGATTTGCCGAGTTTGCGCCGGGCGGCTACGCTGGGCATCGGCGGCGCAGAGGCCGCGAGGTAAGGGCGTGGCAGGTGGACTGGGCAGCGGGCCGACTTGGCCGGTCGCGTGGTCGTGGGCACTGCTCGCCTGCGGTTTGGCGGTGGCGTGGCCGGCGGTGGCCGAGGAACCGTTTGGCCCTGCGGCGGAGATTGAACCCGTTAGCCCAGCGGCCGCGGCTACCTTGGACGCCGAGGCGGCGGGCGAGTCCGAAGTGATGGGCAGTCTGCGGGCCGATACCGTCGCGGTGAATATGGCTCCGGCGCTGTGCGGCGTGCTGGTGCTGCAGTGGGAGCATCGATTTTTCGAGCGCTTGTCTGGGGTTCTCATCGGCGGTGCCGGGGTCGGCTCGTCGCTGTCCTCGTTTGCGGATATGGCGCTGCTGGAGGTCGGGGCGCAGGTCCGCGGCTATGTCGTCGCGACGCAGCGGCAGGCGGCGGGGATTGCGGTCGAGGTCATGGCCGGCTGGCTCCCCAGCGACACCCACAGCGAGCGGCGCGGGCAGGCGATAAGTCCGCGGTTGGTCTACAGGCTGGTGTCCGATGGCGGTCTGACGGCCGAGGTCCAGCTCGGGGCGGCGTGGACCCAGCGCAGCGGCGTACAGGTGGGCACCGGGGTCCGGGTGAACTCGGGCAGCGGCCCGGCGCCGATCCACGCGCTGGCCTTGGGGTACACCTTTTGAGGGGCGGGGGCGAAGGGATGCGCGGCCGGGTGGCGCGATGGCTGGTTGTGGTCGGGGCCGCGGCGGCGTGCGGTTGCCAGTACGATTTCGCGACGATGGACGAATGTGTCATTGATCCAGAGCGTTGCGCTTCGTCCGACTCGGGGTGGACCACCTACTCGGACTGCGCCGCCAAGGACCCGCTCCAGGTCGAGTTGGGCCAGGGCGACGCGGCCTTCGCCCCGGTGCCGGCGGGGTCGCTCCCGACCGAGCATCAGGCCACGGGCGCCCAAGGCGGCGGAACTTCACATATCTTTGGCGGGGTTCGCATCGCCAACCCGGACCCGCAGCGCCGCAAGTTCCGCGTGGAGTTCACGGCGTGCTCGGGCGACAAGTCGCTGACCCAGTTCGGGTACCCGACGGCGGACGACTGCGCCGGCGTGCTCACGACCCGTATTGCGGTCCTAGAGAGCTCCCTGGCCCAGGCCAGCGACGGCTCGCTTTCGCGCGGCGGGATCCAGGTCTTCCTGCAGGGTCCGCTCCGCTGGGTGCGGCTGGAGGTCCGCGACCCGTGCGGCCGGTCGGCCAAGGACCAGCGGCCCTAGCAGGTCACGGCCAGCAGGGCAGTGGCAGCCACTTTCTACTGGCTGATATTACTGTTGTTTCATGATCAACTTGCCTGAGCGCCGCGTTGGGCCTCGCATTGGGCACGGCTCCTGAGCAGCCGGCCGGAATGCAGCCACTTTCTACTCGTTGTTTTTGCAGCATTTTCTGTGCGACGCTGGCGGAGTACATGGCGCTGTGCGCACAGATCGGATCACGGCGGGTTCGAGCGGCCCTGCGCACCCGAACCGCGGTCACCGATCGCCACCTGGTAGTGACCCAGCCACTGGTCGACAGCGTGCGACCACGAAGCGTGCTCATCGGCCCAGCGCTTGGCATTGGCGGCCAAGCTTGTCGACAGTAGCGGTTCGTCGACAAGGCGGTCCAGCGCCAGAGCCAGGGCAGTCGGGTCGTCCGGCGGAGCCAACAGCGCGCGCTCGCCATGCACCAGAACGCCGTGGTACGCGGGCAAGTCACCTGCAATTATAGGAACTTGTAGCGCCATTAGTTCCAAGAAGGTCGAAGGAACACCGTCGGCCATGGGCACCGAAATGGCCGCATCGGCCATGGCGTACAGGCCGGCCAGTTCATCGTAGGCCAGACGCGGCGCCAGGATCAGCCGGTCTTGCACGCCCAGTCGGCGCGCGAGGGCCTGCACGTCCTGCAGGTAGCTGTCTTCGCCCTCTCGACCGTGCAACTTCTGGACGAGCACGCCCTGGCGGGCCCACTTGCTCTGTGCAAAGGCCTGGACGATGCGCTCGATGTGGTAGTGCGGCTTGGGCTGCCGCGGCGACAGGAGCACCTTGGCCCCCGGGGGAATCTTGAGTTCACCGCGGAAGCGATCGGCGAGCGGCTGGACAAGTTGCCGGTCGAAGGCAGCCATGTCCACACTCCAAAGCACGAGTTCCATCGGCGGCTTGCGGAGTCCAAGGCGCTGTTCTGCTAGGCGCAGCAAGGGCCACGAATCCGCAGTAATGGCGCTGGAACCTTGGAGGATGGCGTTGACCGCGGCCTCGTACCGAGCGGACCGCTTGAAGACGTCGCGGTTCAGGTCGCTGCCCCAGGCCGTGGCGATGTACGGCGGCCCCCCCGGCATGTCGGCCCACACGCGCTGCTTGGGGCGGATGAAGTTGAGGTGCACGATGTCGACGCCGAGCCTCTGCACTTGGCGCCGCAGCCAAAAGGCGCGCAGCGGCGGGATCCAGGGCGGGGGGGCTCGCAGCTCCTCGCACTGACCGTGGAACTCCCCGCGGATCTGGTCGGCGACCCTGGGCGCGTCGAGCACGATGACCCTGTGACCACGGCTGGCCAGGGCGGCCCCCAAACGCGCCTGCTGCGGGGCCGCTGCGTCGCCGTCCAGCAGTATGGTCCAGCCCATGTTCTCGGTCCGTGCGGGGCCCGAGCCGCCGCGGGGCGGTAGCGTGCCCCACAACGGCCACCCGTGCAACGCCCGATGCAGCCATTTTCTACTTGTTGAAATTACAGGCTTGCTGAAACTATTTTCAGAAATCGTCACGACGGAGTGAAAAAATCCGCGGCAAAACTACCGC
>JACRCU010000406.1 GCA_016218865.1 Deltaproteobacteria bacterium
ACCATCTAAGGCCAGGACATGCTGCTGATCGACGCGATCAACCCGATCGACCCCGACAGCGAGCGCGCCCACAACCTGCGCATCACCGGCGAGCGCGACAAGTACCGCACCCGCCAGAAGCTCAAGTACCCCGACGGCGTCATCGTCGAGTCGGCCGGCGTGGCCTTCGAAGGCGGCCAGATCGAGTACGAGCTGAAGAACGTGGAGCCGGGCAAGGACGTGTACATCGTCTGGCGTATGGACTACGCCCACGGCGACTGGGAGGCCGAGGTCGAGGCGAACGACCGCCGCCAGGCCAACTGCATCTGCGCCGGCTCGGACCGCAAGGCCCGCTGGCGCAACTGGGTCTACGTGGTGCCCGCCGAGCACGTGCGCGAGGTCACCTTGCGCATGAAGATCAAGCCGGTCACCGCCGGCCGCGACAGCAACATGTTCGAGCTGTGGGCCTACCAGCCCGTCAAGCGAGGATAGGCGGCAAGGGGCACGCTCTGCGGTTGCGGAGCCACGCCTGCCATGCCATGCTTGTGTCACACGCCGCGTAGCCCACAGGACCGCAGCGGCGCTGGTCGGAGCGAGTCGTGAGCAACCCGATTGTCGATTTTTTCCGCAATCTCGGCCAGCAGCGCGTCGACGCCGCCGTCAACTCGGTCAACGCCAAGAAGATGGGCGCCATCGCCAAGGCCAAATCGGGCGCTGCCAAAGAGTTCAACAAAGCCATCAACGCGCCCGTAAAGGCTGCAAAAGACGCGGCCGGCGGCGCCAAGAAGGCCGTAGCCGACAAAGCCAAAGACAAGCCCAAGGAGGGAGGCGACATGGGATGGTTTGGTAGGAAGAAAGCCGAGCCGGTCGACGAGCCTGCCGAGGAATACGGCGGCGGCGAGAAGACCGTCGCGATCAACCTGAACGACATCAACCGCAGCACCTTCAAGCCGGTGGTTGGCTGGGTGGTCGTCCTGTCGGGCGAGCTGCGCGGACGCGATTTTCGGCTGGTCGACGGCAAGAACACCATGGGGACCGCCGCCGACTGCGACGTAGTGCTGACCGACCCGTACCTGTCGAGCAAGCACTCGGTGATCCGCCACGAGAACGGCACGTTCACCGTCAGCGACCTGGACTCGACCAACGGCACCTTTGTGAACGACCGCCGCATCAGCCGGATGGACATCATCGACAACGACAAGATCCGCTTGGGGCGCACTGAACTGAAGTTCAAATCGCTCGAATGATCCGCAATCCCGAGTTCCCGCCCAAGGAGCGTACCATGCGCCTGCGCGCAAGCCTTACCAAACGTGTCCTGTCGAGCCTGACCCTGCTGGCGATGGTGGCGAGCCTGTTGGCGCCGGCGACCTTTGCCGATGCCGAAAAGCGCGTGCTGATCGACATTGTCGGCTACGAGCCGTCGACCAAGACCCTGACCATCAATGCGGACATCCTGGACACCGCCGGCGAGCCGATGCCCAAGGTCGAGCCCGCGGATCTGGAGATCCTGCTCAACGGTCAAGCGCCTGAAATTGCGGATATCCAGATCGAGACGGCCGAGAAGGCGCAAGAGCCGGTGGCGGTCTGCATCCTGCTCAACGCGTCGAGCGGCTACCAGCAGCAGGCGGGCGAGGCGCACTCGACCTTCGACCAGGAAAAAGAAGGCGCGTCGCGCTTGATCAAGACCTTGAGCGGCAACGACAAGGTCGCCGTGCTGCGCTACCGCGAAGGCCAGGCCCACGAAGTGGTGTACGCGTGGGCGTCGAACTTCAACCAAGCCAAGGAAGAGGTCGACAACAACAAGGCCCCGCAGGGCCCCGAAGAGGGCAACGAGCAGCTCCAGGGTGCGCAGGCCAAGCAGAAGACCCTGGCGCCCGAGTCGCTGACCGCCATCGACAAGGCCATGAATTACATGGTCGAAAATGCCGAGAAGCTGAGTCAGGCGCGGCGCAAGTACCTGATCATCATGTCGGACGGCAAGAACCGCGAGACGGATGTCAGCAAGCTGCAGAACAAGCTCAAGGACATGCTCGAGCGCTACAGCGACCAGAACATCCGCGTCTATGCCATCGGGTTTACGGCGGACGATCCCAAGTACCTGCCGCTGCTGCAGAACGTTGCCAACTCGACCGGTGGCGTCTACCGCCGCATCGAGACCGACAAATTCATCAACATCCCGGGCGTGTGGGACTCGCTGGCCCGCCGCATCAAGAAGCAGTTCATCATCAAGGTCACCCTGAAGGACCTGCCGAGCAACGGCGATCCGATCAAGGGCAAAGACGAGATGAAGTACAACCTGGTCATGAAGACCAAGTTGAAGGACGGCGCGACCGAAGAGGGCGTCTACAACGACATCCGCTTGCCGTCGCCCAGCATCAACTGGAAGAACATCTTCAAGTGGGTCGGCATCGTCGTCGGCGGTCTGCTGGGCGTCGGCCTCCTCATCGTGCTGATTGTGTTCATGTCGCGCCGCAAGGGCGAGGCGGCGCCGGCCCAGGTCGAGCGCAACGAGAAGCCCGATGGTCCGCACCGCGGCCGCCTGTCGGTCATCGCCGGTCCGATGGCGGGCAACGAGTTCTACCTGGTCGACGACGTGACCACCATCGGCCGCATCAAGGGCAATACGGTGGTGATCCCCGATCCCAGCGTGTCGAGTCGCCACGCCGCACTGAAGATCGACCAGATGCGCTACGAGATCGCCGACTTGAACTCGCAGAACAAGGTGCTCGTCAACGGCCAGCAGGTCCACAAGGTCTTCTTGAAGGACGGCGACCGGGTGAAGCTGGGCGATACCGAGTTCCAGTTCTGGCTGAAGTAGGGCCGCCGCGTTCCTTGGCGGCCCTGCCTGGCTTGCCACGCCGCTCCTCACCCCGCCGGCATAGCCGGCTGCCCCTCTCCTCAACGCGCTGAGGAGAGGGGCTTTTGGTTTTCCGGGGTTTGGAGGTGTTCGGGAGGGTGTGCAGGCCAGAGCCTGAGCAGGGACCGGAGCTGGAGCCGGAGCGGGTGCCGGTTCGGGTACCGGAGCCGGTTCGGGTTCCGGTTCGGGTGCCGGTTCCGGTGCCGGTTCGGGGTCGGGTGCCGGCTCGGGTTCGGGTGCCGGAGCCGGGGCCGGAGCATGAGCCGGCAAGGGCGGGTCGTGCGGCGGGGTGGCTAGGCCTGCGGCGCGCGCTTGGTCGGGATGGCGTACACGATGAGGCGCATCGCGATGTCCGCCGTGGCGAAGGCCAGACTGACGCCAGCACCGATTGTTCCTGCCAAGATTGCCAGTTCCATCGTCCCCTCCGCGCGCGCACCAACCTCGGTACGAGGCGAATGTAGATCCGCGGCGCGGCGCTGCAAGAATTTTGGCGTCTGCGGGAGTTGACCGAGTAATCGGTGTGACAACAGTGGCTTAGCGGGCGGCGGCCCGGAGCTCCTGGCCAAGGGCACGGCTGAGCGCGGCCACCCTGTCGCCAGAGAGGCCCACGGCCTCGTGCTCGAAGTGCGGGCGCAGCCGGCCTTGCTCGTCGCGGCGGGCGCTGACCTTGACCGTCAGCTGGGCGTCTGGCTCGCCCCAGCGCAACAGGGCCAGATCGGGCTGCAAGTCGGCGGTGGCAAAGTCGAGGTCGCCCAGGCGGCGGCCGCGCAGCCGCGCCGCCACACCCGCCACCACCTGTTGGGCCTGGCGCGCCGACTGGTTCTGCTGGCGGGCCTGCTGCTGCCAGGTGGCCTGGAAGCGCTGCCAGGCGGCCGGAGTGGGGCCCGCGCCGCCCAGAGCGGTGGCGATGGTGCCAGCGAGCTCCAGGGCGCCCTGGAGTGCCGCCGGGTCGGGCAAGGGCGCGCGCAACACGGCGGCCTGCCAGCGCTCGGCACTCAGGGTGCCTACGGCGTTGGCCAGCGGGGTGCGGCCGGCGCGCTGCAGGCGCCACAGCCAGGGCCCTTGGCGCACGCTGAGCTGGCCGGCGCGCTCGTCTACGCCCTCGACCTGCAGGCCGGCGTCGCGGAGCGGCTTTTCGGCCAACAGGGCAAAGTGGTGGCCCGCGGTGTCGTGCTGCCACAGGCGCTCGGCGTCGACCGGCTGGAACTCGGCGTTGCCGAAGAACTCGCGGTAGGTGTCGAACACGCCCGAGCAGCGGCTCTGGAACACGCACTGGCTGCAGCTGGGCAAGAAGTGCTTGTCGCTGCGCTTGTCGGCGTACTTGTCGAAGCCCTCTTGGGTGTTGCCCTGGCCGTCGGCCGCCACGGTCACGGTGTCGCCGCCGTCGTGGTGGATGCGGTGGCTGATGGGCAAGCCGGTGCAGTAGGGCAGGTTGCCGAAGTTGAGGTCCCAGCCCGGCCCCAGCCGGCGATCGACCTCGCGCGACAGCGCCAGGAACGCTTTGGCCATGTCGGCGTAGCGCGGCAGCATCGCCCTCAGCTCGTGCTCGCTGCGTTCGCCGGCGTCGCGCGGGCGCATCACGTCGATGTGCAGGTTTTCCAACTGGAATTGCTCGGCGATCGCTGCCAGGTGCACCACCGAGCGGTAGTTCGACTCGACCGCACACATGTTGCCCGACAGGCGCGCGCCCTGGCCGTGCAGAATCGCCAGGGAGTCGAGAATCCGCTGGAACGAACCGGGGTTTATCGTCGTGGCGTCGTGGCTGGCATGGTCGCCGCCCTGCAGCGAAAACCGCCAGACCGTGCGCTTCTTGTGGTCCGGCCCCAGACCGGCGAGCAGCTCTTGGGTGCGCTGGCGGAAGCCCTCGCGCGGGGTCATCACGCCGTTGGTGAAGATGACCACTTCGTCGAAGTCGAGCTCGACGGCGGCCTTCAAGATCTGGGCAAACGAGCGCTGGATGGTGGGCTCGCCGCCCAGCAGGGTGATGCGCGCGGCGCCATTCTGGCGGGCCTCGCGGATCTGCCGCAGGATCGGCTCGACCGGCAACTGGGGCGCGCGGTCCTGCTCGCTGAGCTGGCCCGACACGCAAAACACACAGCGATTGTTGCACAAATGGCCGAGCTGGACTTCGACCTGGCGCTCCGGGTGCGCGCCCATCGCGGGAGCGTTGGCGGCGGCAGGGCGGTCGGTCATCGGCGCTCCCAGCCAAGGGCGGCTGTCGCTCCAGCATACACGGGGCGTCGGGTGCCGCAACGGGGCGCGGGCGCGAGCGGCAAAAACCTGGGTTGCTGCCTAGACTTACCTGGTGTCACGCCGGGCGCTTGGCCGCCACCCACCGCTCGAGCACCAAGCGGTTCGGCTGCGACGGGCGCCGACCCGTCACCTGTTGCCACGCTGCGTCCAGCTCCATGCTGGCGTGCTGCACCAGGTAGGCGATGGCCACCGTCGGCGATCGGTTCACGCCGGCGCTGCAATGCAGGTAGACTTGGTGGCCGCCGCGGCGCAGTTCGTCGACGGCAGCCACCGCCGTGTCCAGACCGGCGAGCAGCGCCTTGTCGTCGAAGTCGGTGATGGCGTGGCGCTGGCAGGCCAAGCCCTGGGCCAACATGAAGCGCCACATGAGGTTCCACGACATCCCCATCTCGGTCAGGTCGCTGTCGGTCTGCACGCTCAGCACGGCGCTGATGCCGGTCTTGCGCAAGTGCAGGATCCGCTCTGGCGAATTGGGGCACGGGCCCACCCACAGCCCCGTGGCAACCTCGTGGATCGCGAACATTGGCAATGCGCTCAAAATGCCCATCCGATGCGGGCCATGCCGCCGCCGCGCGCGCCGCTGACCTGGATCTGGAACGGCCGCTCTTGCACGGGTGCCTGCTGATCCAGCGTGTTCTTGAGCAGCACCGTGCCGCCGATGAAGCCGGCCGCGCCCAAGGAAAAGGCGCTCCAGCGGCCGACGTCGCCGCCGTACTCGTCCCAGCTGACCGTCGCGTCGACCACCAGGGCGGCCACCACCAGGGCGCCACCCACGGCGATGCTCGCCCAGGCCATGGTGACGCGGCCACCCGGGTCGAACCGCTCGAGCTCGGGGGTCACCGTAGCCGTTTTGCCCACTTGCACCGCGACGTTGCCCTTTTGCCCCTGGTAGCCGACGCGCTGCACCACCAGGCTGCGCTCGCCCGGCTCGAAATCGCCAGCGAACACCCCGTCTTGCATGGTCACCGCCTTGCCGTCGACCTGCACTTGCGCGTCGGCCGACACCTTCACACGCAGCGCGCCGCGGCTGACCAGGGCGACCGTCTTGCGCTCGCCGGCGGCCAGGGACAGGTCCAGCTGGGCCACCGCGCGGCCGGACTTGCTGGCAATCGCGGCTTTGACCGCGCCAG
>JACRCU010000040.1 GCA_016218865.1 Deltaproteobacteria bacterium
CGCATCGAAGGCCAGGCGCCCTTGGGCCAGGCTTGGTACGGCATCCGCCAGGTACTGGCGACGCTGGGACCCGCCGCGGCGTGGACGCTGCACGACCTGAAGATTCAAGCCGGCGAGAACGCTCCGTTTTCTGCGGTGCTGCGCTCGTCGGCCCCCGCCAAGACGCCCAGCGACGGCGACGGTACCCAGGTGGCGGTGCGCGCCATCGAGGGCGAATTGCGCCTGTTGTTCCCGATCAACGATGCCCTGTCGGCGCTGGCCCAGCTGGGCGACCGCCTGCCCGCCTCGCTGGCCGACGCCCTGTCCAGCCCGCTGCACGCCGCCACACTGCCCGACGGCCTCTGCCTGCACGCCCTGGCGCCGCAGCTGCCCGAGGATCTGGACCTGGCGGATCGCGCCGCGGCGATGACCGCCCAGTGGTCCACGGCGGCGGTGACGCGGCCGTTTGCCGGCACGGTGCGGCCGCTGGCCGTGGATGGCGCCGAGAATTGTGGACCGGTGGTGGCTCTGCTGCCCGCCCACGCCGAGCTGTGGCGCACGCCAGCCCTGGACAGCGACGAGGACCTGCCGGCCCTGCTGCGGGCGGTGGGCGCGCTGGCCAAGACCTTCTAGATCTGGAGAATACCATGAGAACCCTTCGAAGCCTCCTGGCCGTCGTCCTGCTCGCCACTACCGCCGCGAGCACCCCTGCGTGGGCTTGTGGCGGCTGCTTCGTACCGCCGATCGACAGCGCCGCGCCGATCCTACAGAACGCCGAGCGCATCCTGTTCGTGCGCGACCCGGCGACCAAGAAGTCGACGGTGTGGGTCGAGATCCGCTACAGCGGCCCGGCCGACGGCTTTGGCTGGGTGCTGCCGCTGCCCAAGGTGCCCAAAGTGGGCGTGGGCACTAGCTATCTTTTCGACCGGCTGGACCTGGGCACCGCGCCGCGCTTCGAGCTGGACAGCCTGCCGAGCGAGGGCTGCAATTTCGGCGGCGGCAGCGTCGGGTGCGGTTCGGCGGACTCGGCCGGCCTTTCCGCTACGGCGGCCACCGAACAGGGCGGCGGCGGTGGCGTCACGGTCCTGCAGCACGATCAGGTGGGCCCCTACGACTACCAGGTCATCCAGGGCAAGACCGCCGACGACGTGCAGAACTGGCTGAACACCAACGGTTTTGACACGCCGGCCAAGGCCAAAAGCGTGCTGGCCGACCACGTGGCCAAGGGCGACGTGTTCGTGGCGGTCAAGCTGGCCACCGGCAAGGGCGTGGACCAGATCAAGCCGATTTCGCTCGAGATGGACGACGCCGAGCCGTGCGTGCCGCTCAAGCTCACCTCGATCGCGGCCGAGAGCGACACCACCATCCAGGTCTACGTGGCCGGGCCGGGCCGGGCAATCCCCAAGAATCACCTACACGTGCGCATCAACCCGGTGCGGCTCGACGTGCTGCACGGCGCCAAGAACTACGAGCAAGTGGTGGCGGCGGCGATCGACGAGGCGGCCGGCCGGGCCTTCATCACCGAGTTCGCCGGCGAGATTCCCACCGTCGTCAAGGTGCCGGCGCAGTTCGCCTTCGGCAACCCCACCGAGGAACCGCTGGTCGACTACACCGCCATCGACACCTCGGGCATCGCCAAGACCAAGACCGTGTGCGACGCGCTCGCGGACATGCAGATCCGCAAGCTGCCGTTCACCAAAGAGACGGTCTCGATCATCGACCCACTGTTCAAATTCGGCGCCAGCGCCGGCGCGACCGATCTGGTGACCTACTACAAGAACCTGAACAGCTGCCCCACGAACGCGCAGACGCTGGTCGACGGCGCCGCGCTGGCCGCCGCCCTGGAAAAGGAATTCGCCGGGCCGCTGCGCGACATGACCAAGGCCCTGACCACCCTCGGCGCGGGCGGCGGCGCCAAGGGCCGCTTTACCCGCATGGTCATGCGCATTTCGCCCGACGAGATGACCCGCGACCCAGTGTTTGCTTTCAGCGGCACGCTGCCCAACGTCAGCAATGTTACCAAGGGCGGCTACGGTCCGGTGTGCCTGGGCGACAACCAGGGCCAGAATGGCTACCGCGTCACCATCGCCGGCCTGGGCTCGTGGCTGCTCGCCAATCAGCAGCAGTCCGACGGCAGCAACCTGCCCAACCTGGCGCTGGATCCGCGCATGACCAAGGCGCCGGCGGCGCTCACCGTGGAGCTGCTGGACGAGACCGGCGACCCGATCGCCGTGGATGCCAGCCAGATTGCCCTGGCTGATCAGGCGATTGCGGGGGCCAAGTGGGGCGCGCCGTCGCTGCCGCAGGGCACGGTGCTCAAGGCCGCGGCCAAGCGCTGGACGCCGCCCGCCAGCGACGCCGTGGTCACGACCCCGAGCTCGGGCTGCATCGGCGGCACGACCCGCCAGCAAGCACCGTGGGCCCTGGCCGCGCTGCTGGGCCTGACCGGTCTGGCCGTGCACCTGCGCCGGAAGTCGCGGTAGTTCCTTTCGCTACTTGGTCTTCTTGGCGCCCAGCGTCGTCTGCAGCACCTTCTTCAGGCTGGCGGCGTCGGCGCGGTAGAAGTTGTCGGCGGGCGAGCGCTCCAGGTAGGTCTCGACCGCTTTCAGCGCTTGGCCCAGCTGGTCGCGCTCTTTGTGGATGAGCGCCAGGTGGTACCACGCCTCGGCCAGGTCTTTGGCGCCCGAGTTGGCGGCCTGCTGCAGCAGCGGCAGGGCGTCGCTGTACTGGCGGTGGCCCATCAGGTGCAGGGCCAGGTACAGGGCGGCTTGATCGTCGCCCGGCCGGTGGGCCAGCACGTCGCGCAGGATGCGCCCGCCGTCGTCGTTGCCTTGCTCCACATAGCAGCGGCCCAGCTGGGCCTTGCCGTCCAGGTCGTCGGGCTTGAGCTCCAACAGCGACTTGAGCGCCGCCACGGCCTTGGCGTACTGGTGGTCGATCAGGAACGCCTTGGCCAAAAGCCGATACACTTCGGGCAGGTAGCGCACCGGCTTGCCCACCTGCTCAAAGGCCGCGGCGCTGTGGACCACCGTCTGCAGCTGGTCCACGGCCAGCTTGCGCAACGGCGCGTCGGGGTGCCGGTCCAGCAGCTGGCGCGCCAGCTCGAAGCGGTAGAAGTGGGCGCTGGTGTCGACGTCGATGGCCTGCTTGATCCGCGAAATGCCCTGCGCGACCTCGCCCTTGCGGAACGCCAGCCGGCCGTGTTGGAACAGCGCCTCGGCGCTCTTGCCGTTGGCGGTCTGGACGGCGCGACCGATGTACACAGCCGCCTTCTCGACCTGCCCCGCGTCCAGTTCCACCTTTCCGGCCAAGGTGTTCAGCTCGATGTCGGTCGGCGCCTCGTCGGCAAAGGGCTCGATGGTGGCCGCGGCCTCGGCGAAGTTCTTCTTGTCGACCAGGGCCATGGTCATCTGCGTCGCCGCCTGGCGGTCCAGGGCCTTTTGCGCCCGCAGCTTGCGCAGCGACTCCAGCGCCACGTCGGGATTGCCGGAGCGCAGGTCCATCTGCGCCGCGCGCAACAGGTAGCGGCGGTTGTCGGGCTGGGCCGTGAGCAGTTGGGTAAGCAGTTTGCGCGCTTCGTCGTCGCGCTTGAGCAAGCTGAGTTCCTCGGCGGCCAGGCGCAGCAAGTTCTCTTCGTCGCCCACGTTTTTGCGCGCTTGCTCCAAGGTGGCCAGCGCCTCGTCGTGGCGGCCCGCCGCCGACTGCAGCTCGGCCAGGCGGATCGCCGCCCGCAGGTGGCGCGGCTCGCGCTGCAGGACCTGGGCAAAGTAGTCGCGCGCGGTGGCGTAGTGCGATTGCTTGTCCTCGACCTGGCCGCGCAAGTACAGCAATTCCAACGAATCTGGCGCCGCCTTGGTCGCCTCGCTGATCTCGGCCAGCGCGTCGTCGTTGCGGTTGACCAGCAGCCAGTACTCGGTCATCGCCACGACGAACGCCACCGACTTGAACTTGTGCTTGTTCTTGCCGGCGAGCAGCAGCTTGTTGGCGTCGTCCAGGTGCTTTTCCAGCATGTTCAGGCGCGCCACGCGCACGGTGGTCAGCTCGTCGCTGGGGTTGCTCTCCAGCACCGCGCTGAGCGCCGAGATCTGCGAGTCGTGGTCGCCGCGCCGGCCCGCTTGGCGCGCCACGATCAGGTTTTGCTCGCGCGCCACCCACGGCTGCGGCGAGCTCACCAGCGTCACCGTGATCTTGTCCAGGTGCGGCTGGGCCTGCTCCGGCTTGCCCGCATCCAGCAGCGCCGATGCCAGGGTCAGGCGCACTTCCAGGTTCTCGGGCGCCGCCTTCACCAGCGGCGTCAGGTGCGCCTCGGCCGCGGCGTACTTGCCCTGGGCATCGGCGATGGCGCCACGCAATGCCTTGAACTTGATGGTGTTATCCAGTGTCGGGTGCTCGGCCAACACGCCATCGATCAGGGTGGCCGCCGCCGCCAGCCCCACGTCGTTGCCGGCCGGCGTGCGCAGCGGGTCGGTGTCGGGCGCCGCCGTCAGGCCGGGGCGATCCAGGGCTTGCCGCCGCAGACGCTGTTGGAAATCCAGCTGGTACATGCGCGCCAGCAGACCGCGGTCGTCGGGGCTGCCACCCTTGAGCGCATCGGCGTGGGCCAGGGCGGCGGCGGGTCCTTCTTTGGCGTAGGCGTCCAGGGCCGCCAGGCGGGCCTTGGGCAGCGCCCCTGCCTTCTTCAGGTTCTCAAAGCCGGCTTTGATTTCAGGTTCTTCCAGGGCCTCGGGGTAGCGCTCGTACAGGTCCAGGTACAGGCCGATGCGCCGCGCCTGCACCTGCGCGTCGTCTTTGCGCAGCCTGGCCAGCTTGTCCAAGCGGGCCAGCTCCAGCTCGTAGGTCTGGCGCGTGTCGTCCAGCGCCACCGCCTTGGTCAGGTCGGCCGGCACGGCGCGCTGCGGCCGGTTCTTGTCGGGCGCCTCGGCCCGCCACAGCTTGCTGGCGAACACGCCCAGGCCCGCGTAGTCGGTGGCCACGCCCGCTGCCGCCAGCAGCATGGCCGCCGCCAAAAGGCGATCGAACGTGAACAGCGGCTTGCCCTTGCCCTGGCTTTTGCCCTTGCCGCGCCCGGCGTTGCGGGCCGGTCGGCGATCGATGGGCTCGATGCCGATCGGGCGACTGCGCGGCATGTCGGAATCGGCGTCGGCCGTGGCGGTGCCGGCTTCGAACAGGGAGTCCTCTTCGGGGGGTGCCACTGCCGGACTGGCCGGGGCGCTGGCGAGCGGCGCAGGGCTGGGGGCGTCGCCGAGCGGGCTGAACCCCGGTGCCAGAACCTGCGTTGGCGCCAAGTCGAACGCCGACGGCGCGACCTGGCTGGGCCGGCGTGCCGCACCCGCAAAAATCGCTTCTTGATCCAGAGCCGGCGGCGCACCCGAGCGCGGCGCCGCGACCCGAGCGAACGGGTTGGTGCGCTGGCTTACCGAGTGCTTGTCTACGGCGCTCGAGGCGTCGGACAGCAGCGCCTCGAAGTCGATGTCGATGTCGGCGTCGGCGTCGGCGACGATGGTCGGCACGACCTTGGGCGATCCGCTCAGACTGGTTCCGGAGCCCAGGTGCACGGTCCTGCTGCCAAGGCCGCCCACGGCGTCGGTGACCTCGCTGCCCGGGGCCGTGCTGGGCAACGGTCGCTGCGCCGAGAGCGACGCCACGCTGGCGGTCATCTCGTCCTGCGCCTCGAAGCGCATCAGGCACAGCGGGCATTCGACCGACTTGACCGCGCCGGCCGGCACATCGCCCGACGAGAACACGGCGCTACAATGCGGACAGCGAACATTCACGCGCTGCACCTCGCCAGAGGGCCCGACCTGCACAGCGAAGAGTCGGACCAGGGTTGACCGGGTGGGGAATCGGCCAGTTGCTGGGGTCGGCGCGACGCAGCCCACCCGCCCGCACACGCTACCTTGCGCGGCCGCGGTGGTCAATTATCCTCTGGGGCCCTTGGCGCGCTACGCTCGGGGGCGCGGCGCGGCAAGTTCGCCGCCCTGAAGGTGGCATGTGCTGACTCTGGGAATCGCCGGGCACGTCGATCACGGCAAGACGTCGCTGGTGCGCGCGCTCACCGGCATCGAGACCGACCGCCTGCCCGAAGAGCAGCGCCGCGGCATCAGCATCGAACTCGGCTTTGCCTGGCTGGATTTGCCCGAGAGGCAGGGGCGCCAGCAGCGCGTGGCCCTGGTCGACATGCCGGGTCACGAGCGCTTCGTCAAGCGGATGATTGCCGGCGCCTCGGGCATCGACGCCGTGGTGCTGGTGGTGGCCGCGGACGAGGGGGCGATGCCGCAAGGTCGCGAGCACCTTGCAATTTGTCAGCTGCTGGGGGTGCGCCAAGGCGCGGTGGTGCTGACCAAGGCTGATCTGGTGGATGCGACGCTGCTGGAGCTGGCCCGCGATGATCTGACGGACCTGGTTCGCGACACGTTTCTACACAATGCGCCGGTCTGGAGCGTTTCGGTGCGCGATCCAGAGAGCCTGGCGGCCTTCCAAACCTCGTTCCAGGGCTGGTTGCAGGAGCTGGCTGCGCAACCGACCGCGCCTGCCGAGCTGGCGGCGCGGCCGTTCCTGTTGCACGTCGATCGCGCGTTTTCGCTGCCGGGTCGCGGCACGGTGGTGGCGGGGTCAGCGGTGTCCGGCGCGGTGCAGCTGGAGCAAAATGTGCAGGTCCTGCGGCCTGGTAGCCACGATGCCGCCCAGTTCCGCGTGCGCGACTTGCAGCAGCAGGGGCGGCCCCAGAGCAGCGTGCAAGCCCCCGGGCGGGTGGCGCTCAACCTGGCCGGGGCGACGCTGGACGACGTGCCGATCGGCAGCGTGCTCGCGGCTCCAGGCTCGCTCCATGTGGGCCAGCGCGCCGACCTGCTGCTGACCACCTTGCCGCACGTGCAGCCGTTCGCTCTGCAAAAGCGCGTGGTCGTGCATTTGGGGACCAGCTGGTGCGAGGCGACGGTGGTCCAGCTCGAAGCGACGCCGCAGCCGCCGGGCACGACCCGCACCGTGCAACTGCGCCTGGACACGCCGCTGCCGCTGCCGCCCGGGGCACCGGTGGTGCTGCGCGGTACCCAGCGCGATCCCCGGCTGGGGCAGACCCTGGGCGGCGGGCCGATCCTGCATCCGGCGCCGCCGCGCCATCGCCTGGGGGATTCGACCGTGTTGGCGGCCCTGCAGCAGCTGGCCGCGCCGGCGCTGGACGATCGCGTGCACGCCCTGGTGCGGCTGGCCGGCTTGCAGGGCCTGGACGAAGCGACCTTGCCGCAGCTGCAGGCGGCGCCCGCGGCGGCCCTGGGCAAGGCGGTCAAGGGGTTGCTGGCGGCCGGCAAGCTGCGGCGCTTGGGCGCGAGCCTGTTCGACCCGCCGATGCTCGCCGAGGTGGAGGCGCGCTTGTTCAAGCATGTTGCGACCTTTCATGCCCAGCAGCCGGGCCGGCCGGGCATCGAGCTGGAGGCCCTGCAGCGCGGGGTGGCCTTCTTGGCGCCCGGGCTGGCGGCCGAGGTCCTGCAGGGCCTGGCGCGGCAGGGCAAGCTGATCCAGCGCGGGCTGCTGTGGGCGCAGCCGGGCTTCGTGCCGCAACTGCAGGCGACCGAAGAGCAACTGGCCGAGCTGGTCGAGCGCCTGGAAGCCGCCGGCCTGCAGCCGCCGACCCCGGCGCAACTGGCCGACGACCTGCACTGGCCGCCCAAGCAGGTGCAGGCGGTGTTGCAGGCGGCCCAAGCGGCGGCGCGGGTGGTCCGCGTGGGCGACGACATGTGGCTGACCCAGCCGCACGCCCAGGCGGCCGTCGACCAAGTGCTGGCCGCGTTTGCCGACCGCGACGCCTTCAGCACCGGCGAGCTCAAGGACGCCCTGGGGCTGACGCGGAAACACCTGATTCCGCTTGCCGAATACTTGGACGCCGAGCGAATCACCGTGCGCGATCCCGCCGGCAATCGCCGCATCCGCGAGCGCGCCCGCGAGGCCTACCGGCAGCGCAAGGGTTTGTGAAACGCACCCCACCTGATTCGCGCGGGAACCGCCTTGCCCATCCGATTGGCAACTGGCGAGAATCAGGCGGAGGCCCGGGTTCGGACCCGAGGAGTGGCCCGGATTTCCGATCCGAATCGAACGGGTTTGGCAGGATTCAGGGGATGGTCGGGAGCGGGTTCAGCGCTTAGCCCAGCGCGCCCTTGTTCTTGGTGGCGACCGGCTTCTGGTCCGCCGTCTCGATCACCGGCGGATCGGCGGCGGGGGCCAGTGCCGAGCCCGTCACGTAGGGCACCGGCTGCCAATCCTGCCAGCGGCCCTCGGCGCGCATGCGCATGCGCTGCGGCATGAAGCCGCGGTGCTCCAGCTGGGTCACAAAGCGCTGCAGCAGCGTCTCGAAGTCGGGCGCCTCGCGGATGATGAACTGGATCACCAGATGGAACGGGTCGCTGCATTGCGTCTCGGCAAACAGCTTCTTGCGGCGGCGTTCCTCTTTCTCGAATACCGTGACCTGAAACATCAGGTCGCGGCCGAGCTTGCTGGCCTCCAACTGAAAGCGCGAGTGTTCGGTAATCAAGCGCCGCTCCTGTCGTGCCGCATCCACCTGGCGTGGCCGTCGAGTGGTCCGATGGTCGGCCCAGCGCGCCCCCCTGTCAAGCCGTGTGTCAAGCCGTTGACGCCGCCGCAGCAACCAGAGCATCCTGTGCGGCGGAGGCAGCATGGCCCGTGTCGGCAATCGTTGGCAAAAACCCATCCTGGCGGCACTCGCCGTCGCTGCCGGCCTGAGCTGTCAGAGCGGCACCACTCCGGACGCGCCCAAGACCCCCACTTGCCAGTGCAGCGCCACGGATCCGTGCCCAACCAGCCGCTGCGACCTGCAGATCGAGTTGTCGGCCGCCACCTGCGCCGGCCAGGCCGACTATGCCGAAGTGCTCATCGGCGATGAGATGGAGCCCGACCGCTACGATCTGGGCAAACCGCGCCGCAGCTGTGCCACCTTGGCCCGCGGCGCGACGGCGATGCTGCAGGCCCGCTCGAACACCACCTGGCAGTGGGCCGAAGAGGTGGTCTGCCCGGCGGCGGCCCCCGGCGACGTGCAGGGCCCGACCATCGTGCGCGTCTTGAACTGCACCACCGGCAAGCCGTAAGTCCTGATGCTGTCTACGACTCCGCACTGGCTGGTGACAGCCGACGCGAATCCCGACGCCATGACGCCGGTGATGCGGCAAGTGCTGGACGCCAAGCGCCAACATCCCGACGCGCTGGTGCTGTTCCGCCTGGGCGACTTCTACGAGTTGTTTTTCGAAGACGCGCTGGAGGCCAGCCGCCTGCTGGACCTGACGCTGACTTCGCGCAACAAGAACGACGCGCGGCCGATTCCGATGTGCGGCTTCCCGTACCACGCGCTGCCGGGCCACGTGCAGCGGGCGGTCGAGGCCGGGCGCCGCTGCGCCGTCGTGGAGCAGCTGACCGATCCGGCCGCCAGCAAGGGCATCGTCCAGCGCGGCGTCACCCACGTGATCACCCCGGGCGTGATTCTTGAGACCGAAGCGCTGGATACCCACCGCAGCAACCACCTGGTGGCGTTGGCGGCGGTCAAGCGCGGCGGGCTGGGGCTGGCGGTGGCCGATGCCTCGACCGGCGAGTTGCAGGCGGCGCGGGTGCTGCATCCGGCGGCGCTGGGGGTGCTGCTGGCGCGGCTGGAGGCCAAGGAGCTGGTGCTGGGGCCGGGCGCGCTGACCTGGCTGGAGCAGCAGCCGCAGGTCCGCCACGTGGCGCGCTGCGAGCGGCCGCTGGCCGAGTTCAAGCCGGGGCAGGAAGTCGAGGCGGCGCTTGAGCTTTTGCGCAGCTACCTGGGCGAGGTGCGGCCGCAGTCGCCGGCCTGGCTGGGCGAGCCGCGCCGCCTGGACGAGCACGCGCACCTGCAGCTGCCGTGGCAAGCCGTGGCCCACCTTGAGCTTTTGCAGACTTCGCGCAGCGGGCGCCGGCAAGGGTCGCTGCTGGGGGCGATCGACCGCACCCAGACCGCCGCGGGGGCGCGCTGGTTGCGGGCGCTGATCCTGGCGCCGCTGGCCGACCGGCGGGCCATCGAGCTGCGCCACGGCGCGGTGGCAGCGCTGCTGGGGGATCGCCCGGTGCTGCAGCGGTTGCGGGCGCTGCTGAGCCGGCTGTGCGACGTGGCGCGGGTGGCGACCCGCTGTGCCGCCGGGCTGGCCGCGCCGCGCGAGCTGGGGGCGCTGCGCGAGACGCTGCGGACCCTGCCCGAAGTGCGCGCGGAGCTGGATCTTTTGGCCCCGCAGAGCTTGGCGCTGGCCCAGCTGGCGGCGGCGCTGGACGGCACCGGCGAGCTGTTGGCGTCGCTGGAGCTGCGCCTGGCCGCGGTGCCGCCGCCGACCCTGGCCGACGGTGGCGCGATCGCTCCCGGCTGGGATGCCGAGCTGGACGAGTGGGTGCGCCTGACCGAGCACAGCCAGCAGTGGCTGGACCAGTACGAGCAGAGCGAGCGCGCGCGCACCGGCCTCACCAGCCTGAAAGTCAATTTCAATCGGGTCAGCGGCTACGGCATTGAAGTTAGCCTGAAACAAGGGGTTTCGGTCCCCGACGGCTACCTGCGCAAGCAGACCCTGAAGAACGCCGAGCGCTTCACCACCCCGGACCTGGCCGACTTCGAGCGCAAGATGCTGCGCGCCGAGTCCGAGCGCCACAGCCGCGAGACGGTGCTGTATCGGGCGCTTCTGGCAGAAATCGCCGGCTACGGAGCGCACTTGCGCAGCATCGCCGCCGCCCTGGCCGATCTGGACGTGCACGCGGCGTTTGCCGAGCTGGCCGGCGAGCGCAGCTGGGTGCAACCCGCGCTGGTGGACGAGCCGCTGCTGGGCCTGAAGGCCTGCCGCCACCCGGTCATCGAGGCGCTGCTGCCGCCCGGGCAGTTCGTGGCCAACGACGTGGCGCTGTGCGGCGAGGGCGCCGATCCGCAGCTGCTGGCGCACATTCCCAGCGATCCGGCGCAGTTGCTGCTCATCACCGGGCCGAACATGGCCGGCAAGTCCACGCTGATGCGGCAGGTGGCCCTGTGCACCATCCTGTGCCAGGCGGGCAGCTTCGTGCCGGCGGAGCAGGCGGTGATGGGCGTGCTCGACGCGGTGCTGACCCGCATCGGCGCCGGCGACGACATCGCCGAGGGCGCGTCGACGTTCCTGGTCGAGATGCGCGAAGTGGCCGACATCCTTGCCAGAGCTACGCCGCGCACCCTGGTGGTGCTGGACGAGATCGGCCGCGGCACCTCGACGTGGGACGGCTTGGCGATCGCCTGGAGTGTGCTCGAGCGCATGCACGACCGCGCTCGCTCGCTGTGCCTGTGCGCGACCCATTACCACGAGCTGACGGTCCTGGCCAACAAACTCAGCCGGTTGCGCAATGTGCACGTGGCGGTCAAGGAGTGGGGCGGCGAGGTGGTGTTCATCCACCAGCTGCAGGCCGGGCCCACCTCGCGCTCGCACGGCGTCACGGTGGCGCGCCTGGCCGGGCTGCCCGAGGCGGTGATCGACCGCGCCCGCAACCTGCTGGACCAGTTCGAGCGCAACAACAAGAAGAACCAGACCAAGACCCTGCTGTCGGCGTCGAGTCGCCAGCAGGGCCTGTTCGACGACCTGCCGCCGCCGGCCGAGGCGAGCCAGCGCGAGCCGTCGCTGGTGCAGATCCTGCAGAAGATCGCTGCGCTGGACCCCGATGCGCTGTCGCCCCGCCAGGCCCACGAGATTTTGGCGGCGCTGGTCGACGAAGCCCGCGGGGCGGCGCCGCGCTGACCTGTGGATACAGATCTGTAATCACTTGTTTTTGAAGTTGTATATTCAGAATCGCCCGATCCTCGGCCCAGAACAGGGGCTGCCGTCCGGTCGCCTTGGCGCATACTGTGGCGAGATGCTTGGGAATTTGCCGTTCGATCCCCCTGCGGCGCCGCCGCCAGCGAGGTCGCGGGGCTCCGGGCGGCTCCGGCGGTCGTTTCGGCCTGCCTCTGATTGATTTCCGTTGGTTGCGTCTGCGGGGCGGCAGCAAGCGCAACTCGGCTTGGCTGTCAAGAAAACTATACAACTGCTAGCACTTGCACAAGAATTTGACGAAAACCCGCCGCACGGCACGATGGGCGGCATGCGAACCACCACCTTGCCCCACTCGATCATGCCGACCTCCAAGCCCCAGGCCGCTCCGCTGGCCGAGGCGCCGCCGCGCCTGGACGTGCTCCGCACCGAAGCGACGCTGCAGCAGGCGGGCGAGCGCTTCCTGCGCCACCTGCGCCTGGAGCGCAACATGGCCAGCAACACCCTGGTGGCCTACGGGCGCGATCTGCAGCGCATGATCAAGCACTTGGACGAGCAGCTGGGCGTGACCACGCCGGCCGATCTGGATCACGACACCCTGGTCGAGTACCTAGAGGACCTGCAAGCCGACGGCCTGCAGCCGCGCTCGATCGCCCGGCACATGTCGACTTTGCGCAGCTTCTGTGCGTACTTGCTGGATCGCGGCCTGGTGCAGGACAACCCGGCGGCGCTGCTGGACATGCCCAAGCAAGGCCGCGACCTTCCAGACGTTTTGAGTCAGGAAGAGGTGCTGCGGCTGTTGGCGGCGCCGGGGACCGCCCACGAGCGCGCAATGCGCGACACGGCGATGCTAGAGACGCTATACGCCACGGGCCTGCGCGTCAGCGAGCTGGTCAACCTGACCCTGGCCGATGTGGACTTCGACCGCGGCCTGGTCCGCTGCGTGGGCAAGGGCCGCAAGGAACGTCTGGTGCCGATTGGCGAAATCGCCCGCGCGCGCCTGGTCGACTACCTGGAGCAGGCCCGGCCACTGCTGGCCCGCGGCAATAGCCGGGTGCGCAAGGGCCCGCAGGCGCAGGCCCTGTTTCTGACCAGCCAGTGCAAGCCAATGACCCGCCAGGGATTCTGGAAGCTGGTCAAGCGCTACGCCCAGCAGGCCGAAATCGACAAGCCCATTTCGCCCCACAAGCTCCGCCACTCGTTTGCCACGCACTTGCTGGCGGGCGGCGCGGATCTGCGGGCGGTGCAAGCCCTTCTGGGCCACGCCGACATCGGCACCACCCAGATCTACACCCACGTGCAGCGCGACCGGTTGCGCGAGATCTACGACCGCTTCCACCCGCGCGCCTGAGTGCGACCGCGCAGTGCAATCCAGCGGTGATGCCGGGCCCGTCGGCTACGGAGTGCTGCGCGTCAGCCACCAGCGCAGTCCCACGATCACCGTGAGCACGACGCCGATCAGCGCCATGCCGATCTCGATGTCCTCGGTGGCGCGCAGCACGATGGCCCCGGCCGTCAGCACCGCGCACATGCCGTACAGCAGCACCACAGCTTGCCGGTGGGTCAGTCCGCGCGCCACCAGGCGGTGGTGGATGTGTAGGCGGTCGCTCTGGAACGGCGACTTGCCGCTCAGCGCGCGCCGGGCAAAAGCGATCGCCGTGTCGGCCAGCGGCAGACCCAGCGCCAGCAAGGGCAGCACCAGCGCCAGGGCCGAAGCCCGCCGCGATGCGCTCCACAGCCCGGCGACGGCGAACACATAGCCCAGGGTCATGCTGCCCGAGTCGCCCATGAAGATCAGTGCGGGCGAGAAGTTGAACAACAGGAAGCCCAGCGCGGCGCCGCCCGTGACCGCGGCAATCAGCTGCAGCATCGGCACCGCGTCGATGAAGGCGATGCCGAACAGCGCCACCGAGGCGAACACCGCCACCCCGGCCGCCAGTCCGTCCAGTCCGTCGATGAGGTTCATCGCGTTGGCGAAACCGGCCACCCACAGGATGGTCAGCGGCAGCGACCACAGGCCGATGTGGAAGGGCTGGTCGAACAAGCTGAAATGGTCGACGCGCAGGTCGCTCTGCCACAGCACCAGCGCGACCAGGGACTGGACGCCCAGCTTGCCCCAGGCGCCCACGCCCTTGACGTCGTCGTACAGGCCCAGCGCCAGGATCGCGGCAAAGCCGCCCAAGAAGGCGACCAAGCGCTGCTGATCGCGCTGGATCACCTCCGAGAAGTCGTTGCCGTACAGCGCCAGGCCGATCAGCGGCGCCAGGATGCCAATGGCGATTGCCACTCCGCCGGTGCGCGGCGTGGGCGTGACGTGGACTTTGCGCTCACCGTCCGGCTCGTCGTACAGGTGCAAGCGCCGCGACCACGCCAGCACGACCGGCGTGAGCAGCGCCACGACGCCCAGGGCAACCAAGAAAGCGAAAAGGTAGACCTTGCGCACGCTCAAATTCCAGACTGGCGGCCGTCGCCAAGCTTCCCAGGTGAGTTGCCAGTCGCGCGGCCGAGGATCCTAGGTTCGCCGAGGAAAATACTCAATTCGCTCGCCCCACTCTATTTCACCCGCCGCAGGTGACCTGCGCGCGGTGGCGTTGTGGTCGCTCCGTCGCTGCCGCCGGCAATGGCGCGCAGACCGGGGCGTGCGGGTGGCGCCTCGGCCGGCACCTCGGCCGCAGGCACAGCTGGGGCGGCAGCCTTGGCCTTGATTGCCCGCGCAGTTCGGGGCTTGGGCGCCGTGGGTGCCGCGGCGGCGGGCGCCACCTCGCCCGGCACCTCGTCGTTCCAGATGTAGCCTTGGTTGCGCGATGTGTCGGTCACCGCGAACACCGCCGACCACGGCACGCGGCAAAAGTACGGCCGGCCGCCAAAGGACAGCGAGGCCTCGACGGCCTCGTCGTCGAAGCGGAAGTCGTGCACGCCGTAGCGCCACGAGTAGTTGAGCACCAACCACGCCTGATCGGCCAGGTGCGGCGGGACCATCACGTCGGGCCGGCGCGCGTCGAGGTGCAGCGCGGTGATTCCTTGCTGCAACAACTCGTCGAATACTTTTCGTTTTTGCAGGTTGCGGAGCGCGGTCACGGCGTATCTTCCTCGCTCTCCCACTCCATGCGGTAGTAGAAGCGCTCGCGACCCAGGCGGCGGAAGCCCAGCGAGCGATACAGCAGGGCCGCCGGGGCGTTGCCGTGGTAGGCCTCCAGGTCGATGCCGGCCAGGCCGTCGCCGCGGGCGACTTCGAGCAACTGCTCGACCAGCAGCCGACCCAGACCGCGCTGCCGGGCCACCTTGCCCACATACAGCTCCTCGATCCACAGGGACCAGCCCGAGAATTTCACCGACGGCACGCGGCTGGCCACCAGCACGCCCACCGCCGGGCCTCCGGCTTCGCCGCGCACCACCAGGATCACCGAGCGGTTGTCGCGCACCAGCTCGTCGAAGACGGCCGACAGCGCCGGCGGCTGCACGGGCAGGTGCAAATCCCGCAAATCTTCAGCGAAAAGCTCGATGACGGCGTCGCGGTCGCCCGGCACGGCCCGCTCGACCAAGGCGGCTGTGGCAATTCCCATGTCGGCCTCCGCGCCAGTGCGCCGTGGGTCCGTTCCCCGGCAAGTTGGCGGCGCCACGCTCTGGTGCAGTCGCCGGAGCGGCCGTGCCCCAGACTGGCGCGCACATGATACACTCACGCTGGCCTGTATCGGAAGGACCCGGCCGGTTGGGTCGACTTGGTCCGGGCGGCGCGCCGTGCTATGTGAAGCACCAACTTGGAGGAACGTGATGCCTGCGCCCCACCTCGCCCACCCCGCTGCCTGGTCCGGACCTGCCGGTAGTCGCTGTGTTGCCAACGGGTTGCGGACCATGGCCCTGCGCGCACTCGCCGTGCTCGCCGCCGCCGTGTGCCTGCCAGCCTGCTCGGGCGCCGCCGTGCAAGACGAGCCCAAGCGCGCCGGCGCACCCGACATTGCCCCCCGCGAGGCCCCGCGCGCCGATCCCAAGCCTGCCGATGCACCGCGCGACAGCGGCCAACCGGCCGTACCCGCCGCCGACCCGAAACCCGCTGAGCCAGCACCGGATCCAGTCAAGCCCGCCAAGCCGGCGGCAATGCCCACGGCTCTGGGCGACGTGAGCACGTTCCCAGAAGGCACGCCCGACGGCACCCTGCGCGCCGCGCTGGCCTGCGCCCTGGACGATCTGGGCGACAGCCAGGCCTTCCAGTGCTACGCCAGCCTGAACGTGAGCCGCAACCGCGACACCGACATCGCCGTCGCTCAGCTGCGCGCCTACAACTGGAAACATTTCCGCCAGTACGCCGCCAGTTACGTGGTGCGCGACAAGCCCTTCACCGTGCGCATCACCCGCCGCGACCTGGACGCGAACGGCGGCGACGGCAAGGTGGTCAAGCTGTTCCTCTACTCCAAGTCGCGCGACTACCCGGCGCCGATCACCTTGGAGCGCGAGGGCGGCGCGTGGCGGATCTCGTACAACTCTCTATAATCCAATAATTCAGCCGTAGACCAGCGCGCCGCGGCCCAGGATCCGCTCTACCGCGCCCACCAGCTCGTCGCCCGGCTGGACCAAGAACCGCTCGCTCGCGTCGATCACCACGTCGCCCTGGCCCTCGACGTGCACCAGCAGCCGCAGCCGCGCCGGGCCCTTGCAGGCTGCCATTGCATCGCAAAGTGCCTTGAGTTTTACCGGGTTGCATTGGTCGGCCGCCAGCCGCACCGTCAGCCGCTCGACCTCGTCCTTCATCACCTCGTCGAGCAGGGCGGCCTTCTCGATGCGCAGCGAGACCTTGTTGGCCTCTTTGCGGTCCTCGCCCACCTGCAGCGTCAGCAGCAGCGGTTGATCGCCCTTCAGCAGCTCGCCGAACTGATCCAGCCCATCGAAGCTCAGCGCTTCGGCCTGGCCCGAGCGATCTTCCAGCATGGTGATGCCCATGCGCCGGCCGTCGTTCAGCGGCCGCTCTTTGTGGGCCACCACCACCACCGCGGCGTGGGCGGTCATGCGGCGCGGCCGCGGCGGGGCGTTGGGATCTTGGGGCCCGCGCGGCGGCGGGGCGTTGGCTTGGAAGTACTCCCAGTCCTTGAGCTGCACCAGATTGCGGACTTGCAGACGGTGCAGGTCCTTGGCGTAGCGGTCCAGCGGGTGGCCGGACACATAGAAGCCCAGCACTTCCTTTTCGTTGGCCAGGATCTGCCGCTGAGTCCACTGCTCGGTGGCCGGTTGGTACTTGTCGGGGTGCAGCTCTTCTTCGCCGAACAGCGACGGGGTCTTGCCGCGCTTGGCCGAGTCCTGCGCCAGCTCGACCGCCAGGCCCAGGTTGCTCCACAGCACGTCGCGGTCGGCGCCCAGCCCGTCGCAGGCCCCGGCTTTGATCAGCACTTCCAGCGACTTCTTGTTGACCTTGCGCGTGTCGACCCGCCGCAGCAGATCGAACAGCGACTCGAACGGCCCGGACTTGCGCGCCTCCATCAGCACGTCGATGGCGCCCTCGCCCAGGCCCTTGATCGCGCCCAGGCCAAAGCGCACGCGGCCTTGCGACACGCTGAACGACAGCTGCGACTCGTTGACGTCGGGCGGCAGCACTTGGATGCCACCCTGGCGCGCCTGCTGCAGGTAGCCGACGATGCGGTCGGTGTCGTCCTTGTCGCGCGTCAGCAAAGCGGCATAGAATTCAACGGGATAGTTGGCCTTGAGCCAGGCGGTGTGGTAGGTGATGAGGCCATAGGCGGCCGAGTGCGACTTGTTGAAGCCGTACTCGGCGAACTTGGCCATCAGCGCGAAGATCTTGTCGGCCACCTCGGAGTCGACGTCGCCGCGCGCGTCGCAGCCTTTCTTGAAGTCCTCGCCCCACTTGGCCATCTCGGCGGGCTTCTTCTTGCCCATGGCGCGGCGCAGCAGGTCGGCTTGTCCCAGGCTGAAACCGCCAAGGATCTGCGCCACGTGCATGACCTGTTCCTGGTAGACGATCACGCCGTAGGTCTCGCCCAGCACCGTGGCGAGCGCAGGATGATCGAACACGGTCTCTTGGCGGCCGTGCTTGCGGTCGATGTAGACCTTGTCCATGCCCATGCCCAGCGGGCCGGGCCGGTACAGCGCGCCCGAGGCGACCAGGTCCTCGAACACCGTCGGCTTCATCGCCACCATCATGCGCGTAAAGCCAGGAGATTCACACTGGAAAATCCCGGCCGTGTCGCCGCGGCTGATGACCTCGAAGGCCTTGTGATCGTCCAGCGGCACCGTCGCGATGTCGAAGGGCTTCTCGCCCGGCTTTTGGCCCAGGCGGATCAGCTCGACGCAGTGGGCGATCATGGTCAGGTTCGACAGACCCAGGAAGTCGAATTTGACCAGGCCGGCCTTCTCCACGTCGTCTTTGTCGAATTGCGTGACATTTTCGCCGTTCTGCCCGCGGCCGACCGGCACGTGGGTCCACAGCGGCCCGCGGCCGATCACCACGCCCGCCGCATGCATGCCGGTGCCGCGCATCGACCCTTCCAGCAGCTGCGCCGTTTCCAGCAATTGCCGAATCTGGTCGCTCTGTTCCATGGCCTGCAGCAGGCGCGGATCGCGCTGCATGGCGTCTTCGACGGTCTTGTGCTTGTCGTCTTTGACGCCCTCCAGCGCCGTGTCGATGATCTTGGCGATGCCGTCGACTTCGGGCAGCGGCACTGCCAGCACCCGGCCGACGTCGCGCACCGCGCCCTTGGCCTTGAGCGTGCCGAAGGTGGCGATCTGGCCCACGCGCTCGGCGCCGTAGCGCTCGGACACGTAGCGGATCACCTCGGTGCGGCGGTCTTCGCAGAAGTCGACGTCGAAGTCGGGCATCGACACGCGCTCGGGGTTCAAGAAGCGCTCGAACAGCAGCTTATAGGGGATCGGGTCCAGGTCGGTGATGCGGAGCGCGTAGGCCACCAGCGAGCCGGCGCCCGAGCCGCGGCCCGGACCCACCGGAATGCCGTGCTCTTTGGCCCAGTTGATGAAGTCCTGCACGATCAGGAAGTAGCCGGGGAAGTCCATCTTCTTGATGGTGGCGATCTCGAATTCCAGCCGCTGCCAATAGGCGTCGCGGTCCACCAGCTTGCCGATGCGTTCGAACTCGGCAAAACGCCGCTCCAGACCGGCGCGGCTCATCTCGTAGAAGGTGTCGAACTCGCTTTTGCCCTCGGCGACCGGGAAGCGCGGCAACATCGGGTCGTGGCTGATCTTGAAGGCCTGGCAGCGCTCGGCGATCTCCAGCGTCACGTCGCACAGCTGGTCCATGTCGGCGAACCGCCGGCGCATTTCTTCGGGCGAGGCCAGGTCCAGCTGCTCGGTGGGCAGGCGCTGGTTCTCGGGCCGCGCTTGGGTGCCCAGGCCAATGCACATCAGCACTTCGTGGGCGCGCGCGTCGCTGGGCCGCAGGTAGTGCACGTCGTTGGTGGCCACGCACGGGATGCCCAGCTGCCGGCCCAGATCGACCAACTGCGGCGCCACCACCGCGTGCTCCTGCAGCCCCGACCGCTGCACCTCGATGTAGAAATTGCCGGGCTCGAACCACGACTTGTAACGCTCGGCCGCCCGCCAGGCCTCGTCCGACTCGCCACGGAGCAGGGCATTGGCCAGCTCGCCCGACAGGTCGCCCGACAGCCCGATGATGCCCGCCGCATGTTCGCGCAGGGTCGCCGGATCCAGGCGCGGGCGCACGCCCTCGGGCACCTTCAGGTTCGCCATCGAGATCAGGTGGATGAGGTTCAGGTAGCCCTGCTCGGTGGCGGCGAGCAGGGTCAGGTTGTGCACGCGGCGCACGTGCTCGCCGATGGGCCGGTTGGCGATGGCCATGCAGCAGCCAAAGATCGGCTTGATCCCGGCGTCTTTGCACGCGTTGGCAAAGTCGATCGCGCCGTGCAGGTTGCCGTGATCGGTGATGGCCAGCGCCGGCATCTTCTGCTCGGCGGCAAAGCGCACCGCGTCGGCAATGCGCAAGGTGGCATCGGCGATGGAGTACTGGGTGTGGACGTGCAGGTGGACGAAGCTCATGGTGCGCGCAGGCTAGCCGATCCCGAGCCGCAGTTCAGCCGCGTTTTCGCCCGGCCGCCGGCAGCTGGCCCAACTTCTCCAACTGCTTGGCTTCTTGCCACAGGTTCTCCAGCTCGTCCAAGCTGGCCTTGTGCTCGCGGCCCCAGCGCGACTCGGCCTGCCGCTCCACATGGCCGAAGCGGTTGGTGAAACGGTCCAGGGTCTGGCGCAGGCCCAGCTCGGCGTCCACGCCCAGGTGCCGCGCCAGGTTGGCCATGGCGAACAGCAGATCGCCCAGCTCGTCCTGCATCGCCGCCCGATCGCCGCGCGCCTCGGCCTCGCGCAACTCGGCCATTTCCTCGTGGATCTTGGCCCACGGGCCGCTGGCGTCCGGCCAGTCGAAGCCGATCCGCGCCGCCTTGTCGCCGATGCGCTGGGCCCGCAGCAGCCCCGGCAGGTTCTTGGGCACGCCGTCCAGCGCCCCTTTGCCCTCTTGGCGCTTTTGTTGCTCCCAGCGATCGCGCACCTCGCCGGCGTGCTCGGCCGTGGCGGCACCGAACACGTGCGGGTGGCGGCGGATCATCTTGTCGGCGATGCCGTGGGCCACCGCATCCAGGTCGAACCAGCCGCACTCGCGGGCGATCTGCGACTGGAAGGCCACCTGCAGCAGCACGTCGCCCAGCTCCTCGCGCAGATCGGCCACGGCCGCCGGATCCGCTTGGATCGCGCCGGCTTCGATGGTCACGGCGTCGCGCTGCCCGGCCTCGGCCAGGCCGTCGATGGCGTCCAGCAGCTCGTGCGACTCTTCGATGAGGTAGGTGCGCAGGGTCGCCAGGCTTTGCTCGCGGTCCCACGGGCAGCCGCCCGGCGCGCGCAGCTGGGCCATCACCCAGACCAGCCGTTCGACGCCCGAATCCGAGTCTGAACCGGAGCCGGAACCAGGGGCCCCCACGTGCCCAAAGGGATGGGGGAGTCCGGCGGACTCGGCCAAGTGGGGACCGGAACCGGAACCGGAGCCGGAACCCGAACCGGAACCGGAGCCGGAACCCGAACCGGAACCCGAACCGGAGCCAGAGCCGGAACCGGAACCCGAGCCGGGGCCAGGGGCCCCCACGTGCCCGAAGGGATGGGGGAGTCCGGCGGACTCGGCCAAGTGGGGACCGGAGCCCGATCCCGCCCAAAGTTCTTGGTCTTGCTTGGAAGGCTTGGTCAAGGTCTGCTGCTAGCGCGCGGGCGCCGCGGCCTTGTCGGCGATGATCAGCTTGCCGGCGCCGTCGAGCTTGTGGAAGTCGCCGCCCACCGGCGCCCACACGCCCATGTGGCCCATGTCGTGGGTGCCCTTGTCGTCGATGCGGTAGACGTTGGCGTCGATGCTGGTGCCGACGGCCGGCGCGCCGCTCAGGCCCAGATTCTTCCACGGGATCTTGGCCTCGACCGCAAAGCCGATGTCGGCGCCGTCGGCGTTGACCGTGCCGTCGGTGGTGGTCTTCAGCTCCATGCCCGAGTCGAACTTGCTCGCCTCTTCCCACTTGGGGGTGCGCGGCGCGGTGAACATGGCGTCGAAGTGGGCGCCGTTGGGCGAGAACTGCAGCTCGTAGTACTTGCCGTCCTGGCCGGGCAGGCGCAGGAACAGCTCGACGTTGTCGCCCTCCCACAGCTCGCTGTCGTTGGCGGTGTGGCTGTTCTTGACGTCTTCGTCGCGGAAGCGCGCGGTGAAGTACAGGTTGTCGGCGTCCCACTGCAGGCGGGCGGTGCCGCGGATGTTGTTCACCAGCGGCTGGCCGCTCGGCTGGATCGACACCGGCAGCGATGGGATCGCCTGCCACTCGTCGTCCTTGCCGTCGATCACCGGCGCCGCCGCCGCCTTGCCGACCTGGTACTGCTTGAGCATGTTGGCCACGGCCGCGGCCGCCTGCAGGTCCAGCTTGGGAGTGGGCTCGTTGCCCGCACCGCCGGCCTTGGGCTCGCCGCCCTCGCCGCCGAGCTGCACGGTGGTCAGGAGCACGCGGCCGTCGCCCTGGACGGTGGTGGTGCCGGGCGCGGCCACCTTCAGGCGGCGGTCACCCTGGCTGGCGGCGTACAGACCCCAGTCGAAGAAGCCGATCAGCACCTGCGCGCTGTTGTCGGCCCAGTCGCCGGGTACCTGCACCTGCACCACGTCGCGGATGATCTCGCCCTTCTTCCACTGGCCCACCGGGTACAGCCCGCCCACGCCGTAGTGGTCGAACGGCTGGCGGCGCTTGCCGGGCGCTTCGAAGTGCACGAAAATCTTCCAATCGCCCTGCACCGGCTGGTCCACGCGGTAGTACATGACCAGGTCGAAGGTGCCGCCCTTCTTGGGCTGGCCCTTGATGTCGTAGCCCAGCAGGGTGATCTTGTCCTCGAACTTGCAGTCGACCTTGTTCTGCATGGCCGTGGGCGGCGCAGTCAGCACGTTCTCGGCGATCTGCTGCTCCTGGTCTTTGGTCAGCACGATCTGCTGGCCGGCCGGGCGGCGGCAACCTTCGGCACCCAGCGACAGCAGCGCCAGGGCGAGCAGCGCCAGGGGGGCGCGAGACGACAGGGCAGAGACCATTTCAAACTCCTTGCGTTTTTTGGGCAGTCGCGTGGGCCACGGCGCGGCGCCGGGCAGGCAGCGAGCGGCGAAAGCATAGTCTTCTGCGCCGCATCGGGCAAGATCGCGGTCAACCGGCTGGGCCGAATGGACGCGACCGCAAAAGTCTGCAAACTTTGCGCACCCTGACAGCAATGTCAGTGGATGAACTGTAAGGGAATCAACCCTCTAGCAGGCCCTGCAAAACTTCCCGATTGGCGGGGGCTTGCAGCTTGCGCAGGGCGCCGGTCTCGATCTGGCGGATGCGCTCGCGGGTCAGGTTGAACATCTCGCCCACCTGCTCCAAGGTCAGGCACTCGTCCGAGCCGATGCCGAAGCGCAGCTTCAGGACCGCCTCTTCGCGCGGGTGCAGGCGGGTCAGGGCGCGGCGGGTCTGTGCCGACAGGTCGCGGTGGATCACCACGTCGATGCCCTTGAGAGCATTGGTATCCTCCACGAAGTCGACGAGTTGCGCGTCGTCCTCGCCCACCGGCGCGTCCAGGCTCAGCGGCGAGCGGACCATGCGCAGGATGGTGTCGACCTGATCGATCGGCTGCTCGGTGCGCTTGGACAGCTCTTCCACGGTCGGCTCGCGGCCCAATTCCTGTTCCAGCACCGAGCGCTCGCGCAGGATGCGGTTCAGGGCCTCGATCAGGTGCACCGGGATGCGGATGGTGCGGCCCGAGTCGGCGATCGAGCGGGTGATCGACTGGCGAATCCACCAAGTGGCATAGGTCGAGAACTTGTAACCGCGCTGGTACTCGAACTTTTCCACGGCCTTGATCAGGCCGATGTTGCCCTCTTGCACCAGGTCCAGCAGGGCCATGCCGCGGTTCAGGTAGCGCTTGGCGATCGACACCACCAGGCGCAAGTTGGCCTGGATCATCACGCTGCGCGCTTCGGCGATGGCGCGGGTGGCCTCGCGGACGCGGCGCAGGTCGCGCTGGGCCTGCTCGGGGCTGGCGCCGTAGTCCTTGCGCAATTGGTCCGCGTGCTCGATGGCTTGCACCAGCGCCAGGTGCTGGCGGGCCGCGTCGGTGCGCGGGCGCTTGGGCGTGGGGCCCAGGGCGGCCACGTCTTCGCGCTTCAGACCGGCTTCGTGCAGCAGGTTGCGCACCTGATGTTCGGCGCGGACCAGCTCGCGGCCGAGCTGCTGGACGATCTCCAAGGCCTTGCTGATCAGGCGCTCGCCCGTGCGATCTTCCCAGAAGGTCCGGTACTTGCTGCGCAGGGCCTGCGCCAGCGGGGCGGTGCGCTCGCCGGGCAACTCGGCGCGGAGGGCGTCGATCTCCTGGTCCAGGGCGATGACCCGCTCGCGGAAGCGCTCGGCGCGCGCCAGGGTGGTGATGCGGGCGTCGCGATCGCGCCACGCCTCGGCGTCGGTCCACTCCTTGAGCAGCTCGTGGTCGGTCGCCATGTCGATCGGCAGGTTGGTCAGCAGCGGTCGACAAGCCGGCACGCGCTCGAGGATCTCCAGTATGTCTGCGGAGTTGTCCTCGATACGCTGTGCCACCTCGGCCTCGCCTTCGCGGCTCAGCAGCGACACCCGGCCAATGTGCTGCAGATACAGCACGGTCGGGTCGAGGTTTTGTTCGATCGCGTCTTCGGGCTCGGCGTCGCGGCGCAGGTGCCGCAGCTCGCCCAGTCCGGCCGCAGCGCCAGCCTCGTCCAGATCGATGTCGGACGGCTCCTGCGACAACAAGTCTTCAGACAACTCGGCTGGTTCCATGGCGGTCCTCGCGGTCAACGCGCTGGCGTTCGACGCAAAGGGGTCATCGTGGCGGCGGCGGTCGTCGCGGGGCTGCCAGCGCGCGGCGGCAGGGCTGGGCGACGGCTGGCGACCGACCAGGGCTGGGCGGCCGGAATGGGCCGGATTGCCGGCGGGTTGCAGGCCGACACCCGCGGCGTGCAGCACGGAGCGTCGGGCGGTGGACAGTGGCTGGGCCATATCTACCTCGGGGCGTGTGCCTCGGACGTGGGTGACGACCAGGGTGGCGCAGGAAGGCGCCGAACGGGGACGTGCGGCGCGCGTTGGCTGCGGGCTCGGCGCTCCCCCACCCGGGTCGGCGCCGCTGCTTGCCCACCATCTAGCCATGCAAGGTCCGCGCCAAGTCCCGTACCATCGCGCCGGCTGCAGATTCGTCAAGAAGATCGCGCCTGGGCTGGCCGCCGGGCTTGGGGCATTTGCCCGCAGGCATGACTTTTGTGTCAGGTGGGGTGTGCGCGCAGCGCGCCCGCAATCCGTAGGGGATGAACCGGCGCCCCCAAAGGATTCGCCTCACCACGAAAGCTCTGGGCGGCGGCTTGCGCAAGGTGTGCGTTGACAGGGGCGCGCCGCAGGTCTACACCTGCGCGCCCTGCGGCCAGGTCCGCCGGGGGAGCTGGCCATGGCACTGGCATCCGGATCCGTAAGTTATCTGCGTTTTTTCGTGGCGCCGCCGCCCGAGGGCTTCGAGCGTCTGTACGCCGAGCAGCTGGGCGCCCTGCGCTTCGTCGAGATCGACCCGCGCTCGGAAGTTGAAAAAGTCAACGGCTGGGTGCAGTTCGATGATGCCTTTGCCGGCGACTTCGATCCGGGGACCCTGGTCACGCCCAGCGGCTACCTGCTGTTTCGGCTGCGCATCGACACGCTGAAGATCCCGGCTGGCACGATGAAGGCCTACGTGGATCAAGAAGCGATGAACCGCTGCAAGGCGCAGAATCGCGAAAAGCTCAGCCGCAAAGAGCTCGATCAGCTCAAGCTGGAAGTGAAGAAGCAGTTGCGCCTGCGATCGCTGCCCAAGCTGCAGCTGGTCGACATCGCCTGGAACATCCAAAGCGGCGAAGTGCGGCTGTTTTCGGCGAGCAAGGCGGTGGCCGCGGCCTTCGTCGAGCTGTTCGAGAAGACCTTCCAGACCAACCTGCAGGCGGTCGGCCTGCGCTCGGTGCTGTGGCTGCGCGGCATGAACGAGGCCGAGGTCGACAGCCTGTCGCTGCTGGAACCCGAGCGTTTTCACCTGATTCCGCGGTAGTCGCCTTATACGCACCCCACCTGATTCACGCATCGAAGGCTGTACGGACACGTTCTGCAACTGGCGAGAATCAGGCGGGGACCCCGGTTCGGGCCCAGAGAATTGCTCAGGTTTTCGAGTCGAATTGGACGGATTTGGTACTAGGAGGATCCCATTGATAACAGCGCCGAGCGCTTTGCCTTCTTGGGCCGCGAGTTCCTGACCTGGTTGTGGTTCGAAGCCGAGCGCAACGAAGGCGGCGTGGACACGCCCACTTTTGGCCGCGTCGGCGTGGACTTTGGCCAGCGGCTGTCGCTCGAGACCGGCGGCAACACCAAAGAGGGCAGCACCGTGCAGGCCGACGCGCCGTCGCAGGCCGAAGAGGCGCGCACGGCACTGAGGACCGGCAAAAAGGTCGCCAAGGCGCGGCTTTTGCTGGATGCGGGCGAGCGCCAGTACCAGGTGAACCTGGACGCCGAGTCGCTGACGATCGCCGGGGCCAAGCTGCCGACGATGCTGGGGCCCAAGGACGCGTCGCTGCTGGACGAGCGCCTGCGGCTGATCGACGAGCTGGAGGCGATCCTGGACGAGATGTACGTCGGCTTCGTGCGGCTGCGGATGGACGAAGGGCGCTGGGCGCCGGTGCGCGAGGCGATGCGCGAGTGGGTCGCCGGTTCGGGGGCGTAGACCCGCACGGGGCGCGAGAACGGCACGAGTCCACGGGCGCAGGGCGAGTACCAACAAAGAATGCTATTCAATTCCTTGTTCTATGTCGTATTCCTTGCGGTGGTGGTCGCCATCTCGTGGGGCCTGGCCCGTTGGCGCTGGGGGCGCACGGTGTTTTTGCTGGCCTGCTCGTGCCTGTTCTACATGGCGTGGAGCCCCCAGTACATCCTGCTGATTTTGGGCGCCGCCACCTGGGACTGGGCGATGGCGCGGGTGATCGAGAAGACGCCCGACAGCAAGGCTGGCCTGCGCAAGGCGCTGATGCTCGGCTCGGTGGCGGTGAACCTGGGCCTGCTGGGCTACTACAAGTACCTGGGCTTCTTTGTGGAAAACCTGGTGGCGGTGCTGCACGCCGCCGGCCTGGACGTGGCGATCGGCGTGGCCAAGGTGGCGCTGCCGGTGGGGATCTCGTTCTTCACCTTCCAGTCGATGGCGTACGTGGTCGACGTGTACCGCCGCGAGATGCCGGCCGAGCGGAACCTGTTGCGGTTCTGGCTGTTTGCCACCTTCTTCCCGCAGCTGGTGGCGGGGCCGATCTCGCGCGCGCACATCCTGATCCCGCAGCTGCACCGGCCGCCGCGCCTGCAAGAAGACGACGTGGGCGAGGCGCTGTTCCGCATCGCCACCGGCCTGGTCAAGAAGGTGGTGGTGGCCGACTGGCTGGCGCTGAACCTGGTCGATCGCGTGTTCAGCAACCCGGGCATCTACTCGGGCGCCGAGATCCTGGTGGGCTTGTACGCGTATACGCTGCAGATCTACTGTGATTTTTCGGGCTACACCGACATCGCGGTCGGCTCGGCGCGCCTGCTGGGCATCAAGCTGCCCGAGAACTTCAACCGCCCCTACCGCGCCCGCACCGTGGCCGAGTTTTGGCGGCGCTGGCACATCACGCTGTCGACCTGGCTGCGCCACTACGTGTTTTTCCCGCTGGGCGGCTCGCGCGGCTCGATGGGGCGGGCCAACCGCAACACTTTGATTACACTGGTGCTGATCGGCCTGTGGCACGGCGCGAACTGGACCTTTGTGCTCTACGGCCTGCTGCACGGCGTGGCGATCGCCTGGAACCGGGTGCAGACCCGCAAGCAGCCCAAGGGCTGGAGCCACGACGAGCTGCCCTGGACGCAGAATCTCTGGCGGATCGCCTTGACCTTCCACTTTGTGGTGCTGGCGCGCATCCTGTTCCGGGCGCCGTCGCTGGCCGCGGCGGGGGACCTGAGCCACGCGCTGCTGCACAACGGCCTGGGGCTGGCGCGGATCGACAGCGGCACCTGGCTAGTGCTGGCGCTGGGCTACGCGGCCCACTGGGCGCCGCCGGGCTGGGCCGATCGCCTGCGCTTGGCCTTCCGCAGCTGGCCGGTGCCGGCGCAGGGTGCCGCGCTGGTGGCGGTGGCGAGTCTGATGGGCCTGGTGGCCGAGACGGACGCGGTGCCGTTCATCTACTTCCAGTTCTAGCTTGACGCAGAAGGGGTTGCGAAGCCTTGACCACGCCCGACCAAGACGCGCGCCACGCCCACTCGGCGCAGTTTGCCGCTGCTCCGGGCGAAGTGGCCGACACGCCGCCCGCCTTCCCGCGGCGGCCGCTGCTGCGACTATATTCTGTATTGGGAATATTGTTGCTGGCGAGCTTGGTTCCGTACCTGTCGCCGGCGCTGGGCGACTACCGCTACTGGGACCGCTGGGAGTGGACGCCGCTGCAGCGCGCCGTGACGTGGAACCAGCCGGCCAAGGCCGAGGTGGGGGCGCCCGCCCAGGGGCCCGGGCCGGGTCCGGCGCCGACCGCCAACGAAGACGAGGACTTGTCGGATCAGGAGCTGGCCAAGCTGGCCGGGCTGCCCGAGGCGGCCACGGCCAGCGCCGACCTGGCCCACGGCGCCACCCCTAGCCAGGCCCTGGTGGTGGGCGACGACGTGCTCGGTGGACAAAAGGTCTGGATCGAAGGTGACTTGCAGAACATGGCGCCGTTCTACCGCGCGCTGCAGGAGCTGGTCGCCGGCAAGCGGCAGAAGGTGCGGATCGGCCACTGGGGCGACTCGCACATCGCCAACGACGGCCTGACCCACGTGGTGCGGCTGCTGCTGCAGAAGCGCTTTGGCGACGGCGGCCACGGCTTCACGCTGGTGCAGGGCCGCACCG
>JACRCU010000411.1 GCA_016218865.1 Deltaproteobacteria bacterium
GGTCGCTGGTCGGCCGCACCGCCAGCCCGGGGGGGGCAACCAGGCGCATTCCTTTGCTGGTTCCGGCGATGATGCGCATCGGCAAGTCCACCGCGAGCGCCGCGGCGGGCGAACCATGCCACAACCGCCGCAGCCGTGCTATCCTTGGCCGGCTATGCTCGCTAGTCGCTTGAAGTCCCTCTTGTTCTTGCCAATCGTCTGCGGGTGCTCGCGCGACTTGCCGCCGCAGGCGCCGCCGGCCCCGCACGCCCGTGAAGCCGACGACCTGCGTCAGCGGGCGGCCGCGGTCAGCTTGCGCTTCGAAAACGGCCACATCGAGTGGCAGAACCCGGCGGCCGGCAGCGACCGGCTCAGCGTGGCGGCGGTGTTTGCCGATGTCGACCGCCGCGACCTGGGTCTGCTCGGCACGTTGGTCGGCCAGCCCGCCAGCCCGGCGTCGCAGCTGCCCATCGACACCTGCGTGCGGCAATCCGAGGCGAACCGGCCGCTGGGGGCCGCCAGCGCGACCCGGCCGCACAGCTGGATGCAGCTCCTCGACGTCGGCAACCTGGAGCTGCGCGCCGGCGCCAAGCGCGAGCCGCTGCGGGTGCAGTTGGTGCCGCCGGTGATCGAGTCGGCGCGCGGGGTTCGCTACGATCTGGCGATCGACCAGGCGCGCACCTGGCTGCAGGCGGGCTCGCTCACGCTGCAAGGCACCGGCGGCGACGGCGCGGCGGCCTTTGCGGCGGCGGTGACTGTGCCGCGCCCGGTGCGGGTCAGCCACATCGGGCAAGTGGCCGTGCGGCAAGGGGTCGTTCAGGGCGTGGGCCGCGGCGAGCCCCTGCTGCTGCGGTGGGGTTCGATCGACGGCACCGCCGAGCTCGAACTGCTGGTCGGCAGCGACGAGCCAGGCACCCTGAGTTGGCTGCGCTGCAACCTGCGCGACGACGGCGAATTCGTCGTGCCGGCCGCGCTCACCGAGCAGCTGCCCGAGCGCACGCCGCAGCGGCCGTGGCTGGTGGTCCTGCTTCGGCGGGTTCGCTCGGAAGTTCCTGGATTTGCGGGTAAGTCGCTCTGGCTCGAACTGACCGACAGCGTCCGCCTGCTGTAGGCCTCCGGCCGGGTGTCCTGGTTGGCGACGCGTCCGCGCCGGGCGAACCGGTCCGAAACCGACCGGCCTGGACTCAGCTTTTCTTGGGACCGAACAGCTTCTCGAAGAACGACGGCTCTTTCTTCAGCGGCACTTTAGTCGGCGCGGACCCACCCGCCGGCGAGTTGGTGCGGCTGGTGCGGCGATCGCCCACGGCCTCGAAACGACCGGTCGAGCTGGCGGCCGCCCCGGTCTTGCGCCGCTCCAGCAGCAGCTTTTCGCGCTGGGCGTCGATGTGGCGCGGATCTTGGGCCAGGCAGGCCTCGACGTGTTTGGAGGCCTCGCGCATGTCGCCGTGCATCTTGTTCCACACCGCCAGGTAGTAGTGCGCTTGGGCCACGGCGGGCGAACGTTCCTTGCTGTCGACCACTTCCATCCACAGGTCGCGCGGTCGGTTGATGCGATCGGCCTCGGCATTGGCGGTGTTGTTGAAGATGGCCCAGCCGTAGTTCATTTTGGCTTCGCGGAGCTCGCTGTCGGTCAGGCCGCGGCACGCCAAGTTCAGGGCGTCTTGGGCCACTTGCCAGTCGCGGCGCTGCACGGCGAGGCGGCCGCGGGCCAGGTAGACCTTGGCCGTCTCGGGGGTAATCTGGGCCTGCATGCGGCCGCTGGGCGAGGTGGTCTGCGGCACCGGGGCGGTCATGGCCTCGACCAGCTTGGCGGTCTTGGCCGACTCCAGCGACTGCACGTAGGCGGCCCGCTTGTTGACGTCGCTCAGCATCGCGTGGGCGATGGTGATGGCCTGGAAGGCGCGCGTGGCATCCGCTCGCAGCTTGGGATTGATCAAAAAGACCGGCAGGTCGGGGTGGACCACCTTGGCCAACCGGAAGTAGGCATCGCGCACGTCGGCCGGAGTCGCGGTGCGCGCCACCTGCAGCACGGTAAAGTGGTCACCCTCGGCGGCCAACGCCTCAAGGACCGAGTTCAAGGCAGTTTGGGGATCGAGCGGGGGGGTGCTCATGGAGTGGGTGAGCCTTCGTCGCAGGATGGACAGTGCGCGGTGGACCAGCGACGGCGAATACCTGGAGCACCGTGCCTCTGAGGTTAGGTGATCGCCGCCGCCGACGCAACGGCTTTTGCGGCCGGCCCGCGCCATCCGGGCCAAACCCCTCGGCATCGTGGCGAGATTGTTGGTCTACGCTCGTGGCCTGCCTTGTTGCGGGTTCCCGGCTGCCCGTCGGCCGGGCGCTCGTTTGGCGGCCGCCAGAACTCCATCAGAAACCTCCGAGGCCCCGCGCAGCGCAAACGCGGTCTGACCAAAACGCAATGATGCTGGGTGGGTCGCAAGGGCAAGAAACAAGGCGGAGGGGACGCGACCCGCCGCGACGTCGACCGTTGGATTCGGGTTTCTGATCGGTGCTCTGGGAAGGACCAAATCCGTCCAACTCGGCCAGAAGGCCCGGGCGATTCTGCGGGTCCGAACTGAAGACTCCGCCTGATTCTCGTGCGTTGCCAGTCGGATCCGGGGGCGCTCCAGCGCGAACCACGTGGCGTGCATGGCCGGTGCACAGCTCGCGCGACTTCCGACACCGATGGCCGGGCCCGGCGCCGGCGTTCGGCAGCGGAGGACTCGCACGTTCATGGTTGGGCATCTGTTTTTACGGAGGCGCCGGCCGAACGCCGCCGCCGCACTGGCCACCCGTACACATGGCGCCGGGACCGCACGGGCTGCCATCGCGGGCGGGCAGCTCGGCACAGTCCGAGCCGGTCTGCCAGGTTGCGGTGCACGCCGAGGCGCGACATGGGCCGGCGTGCAGCTCGCCCACCGCAAAACCCAGGCGGCTGAGCAGCAGGCGATCGCCGCCCCCACCGCCCGTCCACACGCTGGACACGGCCCACAGCTGCGAGCCGCCGGCGTGGCTCAGCGCCCGCGGCGTCTCGATGCCGAGCCACGGTGCGCGATAGCGGCTCTGCCAGCGCGCGCCCCAGGTGTCGAGCCACAGGCCGCCATCGCGCGCCTGACCCAGCAGCAGCAAGCTCGCATCGCCGGCAAGCTCGGCCTCGGGGGCAGCGCGCGGCACGCGCTCGACGCCGGTGACGGCACCGTTGGCGTCGACGCGAACCACCGACCAGGGCTCACCGCGATCGCTGGGTCGCAAGCCGGCCGTCAGAATCGCCATACCTCCCGGTGCCGCGGCGGTGGCGAAAAGCTCTGCATTGGCAGGTAGTTGTTTGGCGTCGATCGGCCGCTGCCACAGCAGACTGCCGTCGCCACCGGCGAGGCGCGCCAGCCACCAGCCGCTGCGACTGCCGGCCGGCGGACGGCCCAGCAACAGCGCGTCGCCGCGGAGTGTGCCGACCGTGGCGGTGACCGGGCCGGGCAGCGCCACCGCCACTTCCCACGCGGAGCCGCCTTCGCTGTGCAGGCGCGCCGCGCGCGCACCTTCGGGCCGCTGCAGCAGGACGACCGCCGCACCGTCGTCTTGGCCCACCAAGCCCGCCAGCGGGGCGGGCAAACGCCGCGCCGTGGCCTCGCCCGCCGCCGACCACTGCGCCAGCACGCGCCCGGCCTGCGGTCCCGCCCAGGTTCGCGTGCCGGCACGCACGGCGAGCAAGCGGCGCACCGGCGCGGCAAGTTCGCCGCCAGCGATCGAGGCACTGTTCTGCCAGATCGGCCGCCCCAGGCTGTCGATCGCCGCGGCGCGCAGACCTTGGCCGCTGGCTTGGATGACGACGGCGCGCTCGGTGGTCGCGACCAGGGCCACAGACTCGCCGGCCTGGAACCCTCCCAACCACGTGCGCAGCAGCGGACCCTCTTGCGGCGCGCCGGCGGTGGGCTCCGCGGGGGCACCGGCCGGGGTCGCCGGCTCGGCCAGGGTCGCCGAAGCGGCCGCCGCCAGCGCGACCGCGGCTGCCGGTGGCGTCGCCTTGACCGGCGCAGTTGGGGCTGCCGGGCCGCGCTGGCAACCGCCGCCGACTGCCACCAGCGCCCACCCACAGAGCAGAATCCGTGTTGTTGTGCGCAGGTTCATGAGCTCAACCTCGCCGGCCGCGGCGCACCCGCCCCAGCGCCCGCCCGTAGACGGCCAGGTAGCGGTCGGCCGAGCGATCCCACGAAAAGTCCTTCGCCATGCCGGTCAGCATCAGCTGGCGCCACACGTTCGGCTGGCTGTAGTACACGTCCAGCGCTCGGTCCACCGCCCACTGCAGGCCCTGCAAAGTGTCGTGATCGTAGGTGAATCCGGTGGCGGCGCCCTCCGCCACGCTGCGCGGGGTCGCCGGTACCACCGTGTCGTACAGGCCGCCCACGGCGCGCACGATCGGCACCGTGCCGTAGCGCATGCCGTACATCTGGGTCAGGCCGCAGGGCTCGTAGCGGCTGGGCATCAGGGTGGCGTCGGCGCCGGCTTGCAGCACGTGGGCCAGGTCGGGCTCGAAGCCGATGCGCACCCGCACGTGGGCGTGGAACTGCCTTTCCAGTTGCTCGAAGCGGTCTTGCAGGGCCGGCTCGCCCTTGCCCAACAGAATCAGCCGCACCGAGCGCGACGCCAGGTACGGCACCAGATCCGCCAGCAGATCCAAGCCCTTTTGCGCCGACAGCCGCGACACGACGCCGAACACCGGGTGGCGATCCTCGGGGTCCATGCGCGCCATCTGCAAAAGTGTCTTTCGGCACTCCCACTTGCCGCTCAAGTCCTCGGCGCTGTAACCCTTGGCCAAGTATGGGTCGCGCGCCGGGTTCCAGATGTCGGTGTCGATGCCGTTCAAGATGCCGTACAGGCGGCTGCCGTGGGTGCGGAGCACGCCTTCCAGGCGCTCGCCGTAGGCCGGGGTGCGGATTTCGTCGGCGTAGCGGGGACTTACCGTGGTGACGGCGTCGGCGCTGGCGATGCCGCCCTTGAGCCAGTTGATGGCACCGTAGTACTCGAGCAGATCCGGGCGGAATTGCTCGGGACCCAGGCCGATGGTGGCCAGTTCGCTCGCCGGAAAGGTGCCCTGGTAGGCGAGGTTGTGGATCGTGAGCACCGACGCGGTGTTGGGCAGCAGCCGCCGGTACGGACCCGCCAGATACACCGGCAGCAGCGAAGCGTGCCAGTCGTGGGCGTGCACCACGTCGGGGTGGCCGCCCAGCAGGCGGTGGGCCGTGTTCAGCACCGCGCGGGCACAGGTCGAGAAGCGGGCCGCGTCGTCGCGGTGGCCGTAGACGCCGTCGCGCTCGAAAAGTACTGGACAGTCCACCGCATAGGTGCGCAGGCGGCCGCGCTGCGACGGTTCGCCGTCCTCGCCCTCGTCGCGATGGCTCCAGGCCGGGTGCTCCAGCGGCTCGCCGCGGGCGACGATGCGGAAGATCTGGCTGTCCAGCCGGTGGCCGCCCATCCAGACCTGCGACACCACGCCAGTGTCGACCAACCGCGCGCCCTTGTTGGCGATGGTCGCGCGCACCGCGGTGTACAGGGGGACGTAGACGGCCACGTCGCAGCCGCGGTGGGCCAGCGCCTTGGGCAGGGCCGCGGCCACTTCGCCCAGGCCGCCCGTCGAGATCCACGGCGTGACTTCCGCCGCGGCGAATGCCACGCGCAAGGGACCGACCATGCTTTTTGCCCCCACCCTGTTCCAAGTCGATCGCGCCACCCGACCGACGTTGCTCGTTACGCCTGGCTGGCGCGGATCGGATCGTTCGAGTGCCGCGTGGTGACCACGATGCGGTCGCGCAGTGCCTTGAATTGCTCAGCGGTCGCCTGGTCTTGCTCCAGCATGGCCGCCATGTCCAGCGCGATCTCGATGGGGCCGTCCTTGGGCACGAAGGTGCCCTTGGGCAGCACCACGATGCCCTTCTGGGTGATGAACGGGAAGCGCTGGGCGTCGGCCTCTTTGTCGTAGCCGATGGTCACGCCCTCGGCGATCACCACGTTGGTGTCGGCGAGCACGTTCTTGAGCCAGCAGTGGCGGCCGACCCGGTCGCGGCTGCACAGCACGCTGTTCTCGATGCTGGCGAAGCGGTGGAAGTAGCAGTCGACGCCGGCGATGACGCCCACCAGCATCGCGCCCGAGACAATCGTGCCTTCGCACACCAGCGAGTCGACCACTTGGCCGAATTCGCGCTGCTTGCCGGCGAGCACGAACTTGGCGGGCGGCAGCTGGTGCGGCATCGAGCGGATCGGCCACTTGCGGTTGTACAGGTTGAAAGTGGGCACCACTGCTCGCAAATCCATGTTCGCGTCGAAGTAGCTGTCCAGCGTGCCCACGTCGCGCCAGTAGGGCTTGGCGTCGGCGGCCTCGCCCGGCACCACGTTGGTGGCAAAGTCGTAGATGAAGACGCGCGCGCCCTCGCGGACCATGCGCGGGATGATGTCCTTGCCAAAATCGTGACTGCTGTCGTGAAGTTCCGCGTCCTGGACCAGCACCTCTTCCAGCACCTTGCGCTTGAAGAAGTAGTTGCCCATCGACACCAGGCACTGCTCGGGGTTGCCGGGGATGGTGGCGGCCTTGTCCACGCTGGGCTTTTCTTGGAAGCCGGTGATGCGGCCGCTGGCGTCGACTTCGATCACGCCGAAGTGGCGCGCCTCGGCCTTGGGGACCGGGAAGGCGGCGATGGTCAGGTCGGCGTCGATGGCGACGTGGTGCGCTTCCATCTGATCGACGGCGAACTTGTAGATGTGGTCGCCGCCGAACACCGCCACGTGATCGGCGTGGTCGTCGTGGATGAGGTTCAGGTTCTGGTAGATGGCGTCGGCGGTGCCTTCGTACCAGTGCTCGCCGCGGCGCATCTGGGCGGGCACCGGCTCGACGAATTGGTCCGACAGCGTGCCGCCCAGGTTCCAGGTGTGGTTCAGGTGGCGGATCAGCGAGCTGGCCATGTACTGCGTGAGCACGTGGATGCGGTAATAGCCCGAATTGATGAAGTTCGATAGCACGAAGTCGATGATGCGGTAGCGGCCGCCGAACGGTACAGCGGGCTTGGCGCGGTGCGAGGTGAGGGGCGCGAGCCGGGAGCCTTTGCCGCCGGCCATGATCATGGCGAGGGTACGGGCCATGAGTCCTCCGCGAAGGGGCGGCAAGTGCAGTGCCGCATCGGCGTCCATCATCGCGCCAAGCTGGTCCGAAGTCGATAGCTTGAGCCGCTGCCGCCGCGTTGCTAGGATGGCCGGACGACACGGCTCGTTGTGCAAAGGATTCCCGATGATTCGTCCGCGCGACTGCTCTGTCTGGTTCCTTGTCGTGGCACTGGTGGGCTCGGCCGGCTGTGGCAGCAGCGGCGCGGGCGCCAGCCTGAGCAGCACCGCCGGGGCCGACACCGTGTTCGGCGCTGGCGACAGCGGTGCACAGGACGCCGCGGCCAGCGACCTGGGCGGCGGGGGGAGCGATGCGGGCGCGACCGACGCCGCCACGACCGATGCCAAGGGCGACGCGGGCAAGGCGGATGCGGGCAAGGCGGATGCGGGCAAGGTGGACGCGGGCAAGGGCGACGCCGCCGTCGACAGCGGCCCCGAGATCACCGTGCCCAACACCGTGTGCGGCGACTCCTTTTGCGGCGACGGCGAGGACTGCCTGGGCTGCCCGTACGACTGCGGCGAGTGCGCGGCCCAGTGCGGCGACGGCCAGTGTGGCAGCGGCGAGAACTGTGCAACCTGCCCCAGCGACTGCGGTTCGTGCGCGACCGCCTGCAACAACAGCCTGTGCGAGCCGACCGAGAGCTGCGTCAGCTGCCCTGCCGACTGCGGCGATTGCCCGGGGAGCTGCGGCGACGGCAGCTGCGGCGCCAACGAGGACTGCGACGGCTGCCCCGGCGACTGCGGCAAGTGCAGCGACAGCCCGTGCAACCCCTTTGGATCGCAGACCTGCAAGCCGAACGAGCAGTGCTACCCGTACAGCGGCGGCGTGCTGGTGTGTCTGGGCGCCGGCGCCGCGACCCTGGGCCAGACCTGCAAGTACTTGATCGACTGCCAGAAAGGCATGGTCTGCGTCAACAGCACCTGCACCCAGATCTGCGACATGACAGGCAAGTCGGGCTGGAAGTGCCCGGGCGGCAAGAAGTGCGTGCAGCTCGGCCAGCCCGGCAGCGAAGGCGCAGCGGTGGGATCCTGCTTGTAGATCAACTACTTACTGGCCTTGTCGCGCGCGACCGCGGCGCTGAAGCCGCTGGCCAGCCAGTCCGGTCGATCGAGTTCGATGGCTTGCCCCGTGGTGCCAAAAGCCTTGCCGCCGAGCCGGGATAGCGGGTCCAGGGCGAGCGGGTCCACGCCGTGCAGGGCGTCGCTCCAGACCGCGTCGTCGATGTGGAAGCACAGGACCTGGCCTACTACCAGCGCCTGGGTGGCCGGGTGCCCCAGCCAGACGATCTGGTCGAGCTTGCACTCGAGCTGCACCCGGCAGCTGGCTACCCGCGGCGGCTTGACGTGAACGCTTGGCGCGGTGGGGAGTTGCAGGGCGTCCAGCTCGGAGGTGCCCGGCGCCAATTCCGCCGCCGACTGGTTGACCGCCCCGGCTTGCGCCGCGCTGGGGATGTTCACCACGAACTCGCCGGTCGCCTGGATATTGGCAAGTGTGTCCTTGGGTTGCATGGTGCCGTCCACCCGGCGCTGGCCGATCGAGAGGCAGAGCAGCGGCGGCCGGCTGGCGACCCCGGTGAAGAACGAGAACGGCGCCAGGTTGCTGTGGCCGGCGGCGTCCAGGGTCGAGACCCAGGCGATGGGGCGCGGCACGATGGTCGAGATCAGCAGGGCGTAGGCGTCTTTGGGCGAGATGGCGGCGGAGTCGAAGCGCATGGCGGTCCTTGGCGCGCCGGGGTAGCGCCGGCTGCGCCGCAGCATAGCGCACACTCCTTGGCGTGGGTGTGCTTGACCGGCGACGGCGGCCGGCGGACCATGCGCGGCGCCAGCGGCCCGGCGGCCGGCAGAGGACTCGACATGGCGATTTCGTACGAGGCAGTGGTGGTGGGTGGCGGCCCGGGCGGCTATGTCTGCGGCATCCGCTTGGGGCAGTTCGGCAAGAAGACCTTGGTCATCGACGCCGGCAAACTGGGCGGCGTCTGCCTGAATGTGGGCTGCATTCCGTCCAAGGCGCTGATCCACGCCACCAAGACCTACAAGAAGGCGAAGGACGGCGCGGTGATGGGCGTCATCGCCAAGGACATTGCTGTGGACCTGAAGCAGATGGTGGCGTGGAAAGACGGCATCACCGCCAAGCTGTCGGGGGGCGTGGGCCAGCTGCTCAAGGCGAACAAGGTCGATGTGTTGCAGGGTCAGGCCGTGCTGGACGGGCCCGGGCGGCTGCGAGTGAGCAAGCCGGACGGCACCACCGAGACGGTGCACGCCCAGGCGATCGTGCTGGCCACGGGCTCGTCGCCGATCCAGATTCCGGGTTTCACCTTTGATCATCAGACGATCCTGGACTCGACCGACGCGCTGGCCCTGACCGAGATCCCGGCGCGGATGGCGGTGATCGGCGGCGGCGTGATCGGCCTGGAGCTGGGTGAAGTGTATGCTCGCATCGGCACGCAGGTGACGGTGGTCGAGGCCGCCGAGCGGGTGTTGCCGTTTTTCGACGCCGACGTGGTGCGGCCGCTGCAGCAGAAGCACGCCAAGCTGGGCATCAAGTACCTGGTTTCGCACAAGGCCAAGGGCTGGCGGCCGGGCGAGGGCGGCGGCGCGGTGCTGCAGCTGGAAGACGGCAAGGGTCAGCCGGTCGAACTGGCGGTCGACAAGGTGCTGGTCGCGGTGGGCCGGCGGCCGAACAGCGCGGGCCTGGGCCTGGAGACGGTGGGGCTGCAGGCGGATGCGCGCGGCTTCATCGGCGTGGACAAGCAGTTGCGTACGAGTGTGCCGGGTCTGTACGCGATCGGCGACGTGGCCGGCGCGCCGATGCTGGCCCACAAGGCGAGCCGCGAGGGCGAGGTGGTGGCCGAGGTGATTGCCGGGCACAAGGGGGCGGCGATGGACGTGGCCTGCATCCCGAACGTGGTCTACACCGACCCCGAGATCGCCACCGTGGGGCCGACCCTGGCCGAGCTGGACAAGGCGGGAGTCAAGTACAAGACCGGCAAGTTCAATTTTGGCGCGCTGGGCCGGGCGCTGACGGCGAACGCGGGCGACGGGTTTGCCCGGATCGTCACCGGCGAGAAGGGCGACATCCTGGCGGTGCACATCGTGGGGCCGGAAGCGAGCGAGTTGATTGCCGAAGCGGGCCTGGCGGTCGAGATGGCGGCGACGGCCGAGGACATCGCCCTGACCGTGCATGCCCACCCGACCCTGGCCGAGGCGATGCTCGAAGCCGCGCTCGCCGCCACCGGCCAGCCGCTGCACCAGGTCCCCACCAAGTAAGACTAGCTGGATCTAAGGCTTCTCTAGCGCCGACTCCACCTGGTCGCGGATCGCCCTCAGCGCGCTCTCGTCGCCGCCGCGGTGGATGCCCAGGATCTTGCCTTCCACGTCGAGCACGTAGCTGGTCGGCAGCTGGGGCGGCCGGAGCCGTTCGCCGGTCCGCTGCTTGGTGTCCCAGGCGATCGCAAACGGAATTTCGCGGGTGGCGAGGAACCGCATCAGGGCCTCGCGGTCCTCGTCCAGACTGACGGCGAGGACGCGCAAGCCCCTGTTTTGCAGGCGTTGATACAGCTGGCCGTGGTGGGTCATCGCCTGGGCGCACGGTCCGCACCAGGTGGCCCACAGCTCGACCAGGGTCACCTTGCCGCGGAGCTGGGCGAGCTCGATGGGTTGGCCGGTGCGCCAGTCGGTCGCGTCGATGGTGAGGATTTCGCCGATGGCCGGCGGCCGGTCTTGGACCCGCGGCGGGGCGGCGCAGGCCGCCAGGGCGAGCAGCAGTGCAAGCGCCAACGTGCGAATCTGCCTTCCCTTTGCCATGGCTTTGTCCGATCGGGGCTTTCGCGCTTGCTCGCGCCGGCCCGGGCAGGTTAGCTTGAGGCGGTTGCCAGGCCAGCGCAAGCGGGGCCCAGGCCTGCCGAGGTGAGTATGTCCGAGCCCGCCAGCAGCCCGTCCGAGGTCCTGTTCCCCGCGCCGCAAGTGCCCGCAGGGACCTATAAGCTGGACCTCAAGCTGGGGTTCCGCTGCAACAACAAGTGCGTGTTCTGCGTGCAGGGCGACAAGCGCGATCACGTGCTCGACCTGACCACCCAAGAGGCGATCGAGCGGCTGCGGCACGCCCGCGCCCACTGCGACGGCCTGCTGCTGACGGGCGGCGAGATTACGGTGCGCGACGACGTGCCCGAGATCATTCGCGCCGCCAAGGACATGGGCTACACCACCATCCAGGTGCAGACCAACGGCCGCCGGCTCGCCTACAAAAGCTACGCCCAGGCGCTGGTCGAGGCGGGGGCCACCGAGTTCAACCCCAGCCTGCACGGCCACGTCCCCGCGCTGCACGACGGGCTGGTGGGCGCCAAGGGCGCGTTCGTGCAGTGCACTGCGGGGATCAAGAACTTGACCGACCTGGGCCAGCGGGTGCTGACGCAGACGGTGATCACCCGGCAGAACGTCACGTTTCTCCCGCAGATCGCTCGGCTTTTGGTGTCGCTGAAGGTGAGCCAGATCCAGTTCGCCTTCGTGCACGCGCTGGGTACCGCCGCCGAGACCTGGGACGACACGGTGCCGCGCTACCGCGACGTGCAGCGCTACTTGCCGCTGGCCCTGGACATCGTGCGCGCCGCCCGCATCTTCACCATCACCGAGGCCGTGCCCTTCTGCTTCCTCCGCGGTCGCGAGTGGGCCGCGATCGAGCCGCGCCTGCCCAGCACCACGGTCTACGACGGCGACATCGAGATCGGCGACTACGAGCGCTACCGCATGGAGGCCGGCAAGCTCCACGGCCCACCGTGCCAGAAGTGCACCTGGCAGCAGGCCTGCGAGGGCCCGTGGCGCGAGTACCCCGAGAAGTACGGCTGGGACGAGTTCGTGCCCCGCGACGACGCGCCGCCCGACCTGCGATGAACCCGGCGCTCACCTGCGAGGTGGCCATTGTCGGCTCCGGTCCCGCCGGCGCCGCGGTCGCCCGACACATAGCACCCTTGTGTCAGATCATTGTTTTTGAAGAGGGATCGCGCGCAAAGCCGGCCGACCTCGGCCGCGACGGCTTCTTTGCCCTGGCCCACCTCTACCGCGATCTGGGTGGGGTGGTCGCCCAGGGCCGGGCGCTGATTCCCCTCATCCAGGGCCGCGCGGTGGGCGGCGGCTCGGTCATCAACGGCGCGATCTCGTGGCGGCTGCCGGCCGACGTGCGCGACGGCTGGGTCGCCGCCGACCCCGGTCTGGCCGAGGTGCTGGAACCGCGCCGCCTCGAAGCACTTTTCGACGGGATCGAGCGCGACCTGGACATCGCGCCCACGCCCGACGCGATCGCGGGGCCCAACAACCTGCTGCTGGCCAAGGGCGCCGTGGCGCTGGGGCTGGAGCACCGGCCGATCGCGCGGAACACCGCGGGCTGCTTGGGTTCGGGCCAGTGCCTCGAAGGCTGTCCGCACGGCGCCAAGCGGAGCATGGACCGCACCTACCTGCGCGATGCCGAGGCCGCCGGGGCGCAGATCCTGCCGGATCACAAGGTGTTGCGGGTTCTCCACCACCGCGGCGCCGTGCGCGGCCTGCTGGTCCAGTCGCCGCAGGGGCCGGTCGAAGTGCACTGCAAGGCGGTGGTGCTGGCGGCGAGCGCCCTCCAGTCCCCCGCGCTGTTGCAGAAGTCGGGCCTAGGGAACCGCCACGTCGGCCGCCACCTGATGGGGCACCCGGGGGCGTCGCTGACCGGGCGTTTTGCCGAGCCGGTGCGGATGTGGCGGGGCGCCACCCAGGGCCGCGAGGTCATCGGCCTGCGCAAGGAGGGGCTGAAATTCGAGGCGTTGGGCTACGACGCAGTCCTGGCGGCGATGCGGCAGAAGGGCGTGGGGGCACCGCTGGCGCGGGCGATCGACGACCTGGACCACTGGGCCCACTGGGGCGTGGCGCTGCGGGCCGAGGCCGAAGGTACGGTGCGGCCAGGGCTCTTGACGCCGCTGCAGGTGCGCTACGGGTTGACGCCGGCCGACATGCACAAGCTGCGCCGCGGTGTGGCCGTGATGGCGCGGATGATGCTGGCCGCGGGCGCCGAGCTGGCGACTCCGGGCGTGCACGGGGCAGCGGCTGAGCTTCGAACTAGCGAAGATGTTGACCGTTTCGAGCGCGAGGCGCCGCTGGACCCGCGCGCCTGGCCGATGGCGATGACGCACCTGTTCGGAACGTGCCGCATGGCGAGCGACCCGCAGCGCGGCGCCGTGGGGCCCGATTTTGCCGTGTACGGTGCCAAGGGCGTGTGGGTGGCTGACTCCAGCGTATTCCCCAGCAACACTGGCGTGAATCCGCAGACTTCGATTCTGGCCCTGGCGACCCTGTGCGCCCAGTCGCTGGCCCGGCAGCTGCAGCTGGCCTAGGTCCGCGCCCGCCCCGCGACTCGCGTGCCAAAAAGGCCAGGGGCCCGAGCGTTACCGCCCGAGCCCCCAGCTTTTCCTTGCCGCTAGGCCGACTTACTCGGTCTCGTTGTCGCGGAAGATGGCGGCCGAGCCCTGCATGTCGCACTCAGCGCCGGTGGACTTGGTGTCGCCCTTGCCGACGAGCTGGAAGGTCGACATGGTGGTGTCGCAGTCCAGGTCCGCGTTGGCTTCGGCGGTGAACACCGCGGCGCCGTAGACGCCCGTGCTCTGGTAGCTGTAGATGAAGTAGTGCTGATCGGTGATCGCGAACTTCAGGGCCGACCAGGTGGCGTTGTTCCAGTTGCCCGGATTCGAGTCGCAGCGCTCGTCGTTGTCGGCGTCGTTCTGGTCGATGCAGCACGAGGTGCCGGTCGGCGTGCCGATGGCGTTGGCCGGGAACTGGCATTCCAGCTTCTTGCCGGTGCCCTTCTCGGTGCGCGGCGCGCTGTAGTACGAAGCCGAGCCCTTCTTGATCAGGTCGAGCATTTCGTTGGCTTCCGCAGCCTTGGCCGAGCGCATGTACTTGGTGAACTGGGGCACGGCCACGACGGCCAGAATGGCGATGATGGCCACGACGATCATGAGTTCGATGAGGGTGAAGCCCTTTTCGTTGCGGAAATTCTTGAGCATGTCTTGTACTCCTGACCGGCGCTTGGATGCCGGCAACTGCGCCACGCTGACCCGTCCGGCACCCGCCGTCGGCCAACCGCTGTCACGTTGGGGTACCCTATCTGTCACGCAGGGGCCTGAGGGGACCCCGGATGACCACTGCCAATTGGATACCCGGTAGAGCGTTCCGCGAAGGAGGCTCTCGCGACCGGCGGTGCGGCCGCACTCAGCACTCTTGCACGAGCAATGCCAACCTGGGTCGATCTTTGTTAACCTTCCGAAGTTGTAGCGATAAGCTGCTGTCGCTCGACGAACTGCGACGCTGAGGGACCGCCGCCGATGGACGCGATGCGGCACCTTGGTGACAAAAAACGTCAGTCTTTGGGGAGCGGCCCCGCCGGAACCTGGCACAGGGCGCTGCCCGCCTTGGCGCAGGGGTGCCGGGCACAGCGCTCTACAGGTGTCGAGGAATATCAAGTTGTTGGATGGGTGTTCGCGCCGTCCGCTGCGGTCAGGAGGCGCTGTCGGCGCCGTACTTGGCGAGCTTGTAGCGCATCGAGCGGAACGTAAGGCCGAGCAGGCGCGCCGCGTCGGTCTTGTTGCCGGCGGTCTGGCGCAGGGCTGCCTCCATGACGCCGCGCTCGAAGCGATCGATCAGGGTCTCCAAGTCCACGGGGCTGTTGGTCTTTTCGAGCCAGCGGTCCACCGCTTCGATGGTACGCTGCACCTGTTCGATGGGCTTGACGAGCGCTTCGTCGCGCACGGTGGTCGCGCCCGCGCCGGCCAGCCAGCTCGACTGCCCGGGATCCGGCAGCCAGGTGGGCGAAATGCGGTCGCCGGGCTCCAGGGCGACGGCGCGCTCGACCAGGTTCTCGAGCTCGCGGACGTTGCCTGGGTAGGGGAGCGTCGTCAGCACGATCTCGGCCTCGGGATCGAAGTCCTTGATATCGCGGCCCATCCGCTGGGCAAACTGGGCGAGGAAGTGGCGGGCGAGCGGCAGGATGTCTTCGCGGCGGTCGCGCAGGGGTGGCATGCGAACTTCGATGACGTTGAGGCGGAAGTAGAGGTCGGCGCGGAACCGCCCCTCTTGCACGGACTCGCGGAGGTTGCGGTGGGTGGCTGCGACCACGCGGACGTCGACGGGGACCTCGCGGGTGTCGCCGACCGGGGTCACGACCCGCTCTTGGAGGACGCGGAGCAGCTTGACTTGCAGGCCGAGGCTGAGCTCGCCGATCTCGTCGAGGAAGATGGTGCCGCTGGTGGCCGCCTCGAAAAGGCCCTTCTTGTCCTTGGTGGCGCCGGTGAAGCTGCCGCGGACGTGGCCGAAAAGCTCGCTCTCCATCAGCTGTTCCGGGATGGCGCCGCAGTTCAGTGCCACGAAGGGGCGGTTCTTGCGGTCGCTGCCGTCGTGGAGCATGCGGGCGACGAGCTCCTTGCCGGTGCCGGACTCGCCTTGGATGAGGACGGAGGAGGGGGTGTTGGCGACGCGGCGGATGAGCTGGACCACATCGTCCATCGCCTTGGATTTCCAGATGAACTGGGCCTTCTTGGCCGAGCCCTGGGCGAGCTTCTTCTTGAGCTGTTGGTTCTCGGCGACGAGCTGGGATTTCTCCAGGCACTTCTGGATGATGAGGCGGACTTCGTCGAGCTTGAAGGGCTTGACGATGTAGTCGTAGGCGCCGCGGCGCATGGCGTCCAGCGCGGTCTCGGTGCTGGAGAACGCCGTCATGACGATGACTTGCGTGTTCCAGTCGCTGGCCTTGATGGCGTCGAGGAGCTCGAAGCCGCCCATGCGGGGCATGCGGAGGTCGGTGAGGACGAGGTCGAAGTGGCCCTGCTGGAGTTGCTCAAGGGCGCGCTGGCCGTTGCTGGCGACCTCGACTTCGTGGCCCTCTTTCCGCAGAAAGATGGTGAGGAATTCGCGGAGCGAGAGCTCGTCATCAACGATCAGCAGGCGTGCCATGGCGGGCTCCAGGGTGGTGGGGGACCGCCGGGGCCTAGGCGACCGCGCTTGGGGGGCGCAGCCGCGAGGTCGAGCGTAGCACAGAACACTGGGGTCCTTGCAAACCTGCTGCGTCCGGTCACGGCAGTGTTCGGGCCGAGTGTGGTGGAATTTCGATGCCGTGCACACTGATCGGCTGGTCGTTCGGGTTGACCGCTGCCCGACCGCCGGTGCCCAGCTGCCAAACGGTGGGGACGACGTGAGTGCTTTGCTTGCCCAGGAAGTCCTTGAGGCCGCTGACCAACGTGGCTGGGGGCGGGCCCGACAGCGCCGGCTCGGGCACCCCGGGTCCCGCTAGGGCGGCCTTGGTCCACGGGGTCTGCAGCGCGAGGCCGAGCCGCTCGCCGGGGAGCTTGGTCAGGTCGTCGCTGAGCCACCAGCCGCCGCCCGCCGCTGCAACGGTGAGGGCGCCGAAGCCGACCTCGTCGGGGGTCAGGCTGCGGAGCAGGGCCGGATCGGCGTCGCACGCCACCGCGAAGCAGTAGGGCCAGCGGACCGAGAGCGTCCGCAGCTGGCTGGGGAGGAAAGCCCAGACCGCGCCGAAGGTTTCGAGGGCGACATCGTTGCCCTGCCGCCAGCCGCCGACGCGACCGATTGTGCCCAGTGGGGGCGCGCCGACGGCGAGGAGCTTGACGGCGGGGCCCGCGGCTTTCTGTATCAATTCCAGTGATCTGACATAAGCCTGCATTCCTGTCAGAGGCTCGTGGCGGGTGCCCTCCCAGGTGCCGGCGAACAGGAAGTCGATCTTGAGGAGGGTCAGTCCGGCGTCGGCCAAGGCCTTAACTTGCCCGGCGAGGTGCGCGGCCGCCTGCGGGTGGCTCACGTCGAGGACGCGCATGTTGCCGTTTTTCAGGTGGTTGTAGACGGACCCTCCGACGAACCAGTCCGGGTGCTCGGCGACGATGGGGAGCTTCTCGCTGACCAGCAGGGGCGCCAGCCATAGGCCGGTCGAGAAGCCGTCGGCCTTGGCCTGCTTGACCAACCCCGGAAGCCCGCTTGGGAATTTGCTGTTCGTGCGCCAGTCCCCCCACGCCACCTGCCAGCCGTCGTCGAGGACGATGCGGCGGCCCGCGTCCGGGTAGGCCGCGAGGGCGTCGGCGCTGGCGAGGTGCTCCTTGGCCTTGGCGAGGTTGGCGAGGAAGCTGGCCTCGCTGACGGAATCCCAGAGCTCGTACCAGGAGTTCCAGCCGATCTCGGCCTCGTCGCGCTTGCCGTTCCAGAGTTTGGCGATGGCTTTCCAGGTCGCTGCCCGGTCGGCGGTCGCGGCGACGACCCAGGGTTCGCTCTGAATTTTTTGACCTTTCTTGCCGGGTACCGCTTCGCCAGAGGCGCCGCTGACCAGGCGGATGCCGCCCTTGCCGCCCTCGCCCCAGACCTGCGACCAGCTGCGCCACTGCTCGGCCGAGAGTGCTGTGACGACGAGGGCCTTCTTGCCGCCGCTGATCTCGGTCGACCACCAGCTGAGCTCGGCGCCGGTGCGCATGACCTCGCTGTCGCCGCGGACGCTGAGGGCGGCAGTGGTCGCCTGTTCGCTGGGCTGTGCCGTGGCGAGGGCGAGGATGCCGGACTGCGACCAGCTCTGGAAACCTTGTGACCACCACTGGTTGGCGCTTTCCAGGGCCCAGGTGCCGGTGAGCTCGAAGCCCTGGATGGTTGCGTCTTCCGCGAGCTCGACCTCGACGACCCACGCGCGGGGGGCCCCCGTTGCCGCCAGGGCCTGGCGCCGGACCCGGAGCGTCCCCGAAGGCGCCACCGGGCAGGCGACCTCGGCGGGGTCCGCTTGCTCTCCGGTGGTCACACACGGGCCGGTCGGCGCCTGCCACTTGCCGTTGAGCTGCACCCGCGGTGCCAGCGCGAAGCTCCCCGCCGCCGAGGCTCCCGTCAGGTTGCCGCCGACCAGGCGGACCGTGGGTACTGCCGCCGGGGCTGCCCCCTCGTCCGAGCCGCAGCCGGCCACCGCCGACAAGCCGAGCACGAGCACGCCAAACAGCACCCTTGTGTCAGATGGATGAAATAGCTGGGCAAACTTACTGTGCAGCACGGATCTCCCCCGCAGGTGTCCTCTGGAGTGGCCGATTGTAGACCGCTTGCCCGCGCAACCCAACTCCCGCAAGATCGCGCCCATGCTGAGGCAGCCGATTCCATACCAGGGCAGCAAGCGGCGACTGGCCCCACAGATTGCGAGCCACTTTCCAAGTTCTGTCGGGGTGTTGTACGAGCCGTTCGCCGGATCGGCCGCCCTGACCTTGTACGCCGCGCGCCACGGCCTGGCCGACCGCTTTGTGCTTGGTGACGCACTGGTCGAGCTGGCCGAGCTGTGGGCTGAGATCCTCCGGGCGCCCGACCGCGTCGCGCACGCCTACGCCCGCCGGTGGGCCGAACCTGACGGGTTCCTGTCCGTGCGCGATCGCTTCAACCGCACACGCGATCCTTTTGATCTTCACTATTTGCTGGTGCGATGTGTCAAGAATGCGGTGCGCTTCTCGGCGCGCGGTGACTTTTCCCAATCGGCCGACCGGCGGCGTGTCGGGGTGCACCCTGACCGTTTGCGCGAGGCTGTGCACCAAGCTCACCAGTTGCTGGTCGGCCGCTGCGAAGTCCGCGCTGGCGACTGGCGCAGCACCATCCACGACGCAACTGGCGACGATCTTGTGTTTCTTGATCCGCCGTACCTCGGCACATCGATTGGCGCCGACCGCCGCTATGCCGCTCAGCTCGGCCTGGAGGACCTGCTCGGCGGATTGCGCCACCTCCAGGAGCGCCAGGTGGCGACCTTGCTCTCTTACGATGGTCGGACCGGCGCCGGGCCCGTAGCAGAAGCTCTTCCGGCGAGCCTGGGCGGTGTGCGGCTGTGGCTCGACGCCGGTCGCTCCGCGCAGGCAACGCTGCTTGGGCGGAATGAGCAAACCCTGGAGTCGCTGTACGACTTCACGACTTGGCGGGCCGGTCTGCCGCCGTGACACGGGGCTCGCCGCCGGCTAGAGACCGCGCAAGCCGCCGCCCGGAAAGGAGAACCGTGGGAACGTCACTGCCCGCACTCGCAGCCCCGCTTGCTTGCGGCTCACCTGCCGGAGCAGCTCTGCCCGCGCCGCCGCGTACTCCGCCTCGAACGCCTTGAGCAACTCCCGGTACGCTTTGCGTTGGACTTCGGTCGCCGCCAAGATCAGTGGCGCCCGGCCCCGATTTGCCACGTCGCCCACGAGTCGCGGGCGGCCGGCGTCGTCGACCGGGTCTGCCACCTTGGCGATGGCGATCCGATTTTCTGCTGCAGATTCATGGGTCTGACACAAGGGTGCCTTCTGCTCGACCTTCTGGTCGCCAACGTCGTCGGTGATGGCCCGATACAGCCGGCGCCGGGCAGCCTCGTTCACGTGCGACCAGCACGGTAGGGGCGAGAGCTTGACCTCGCGCAGAGTTTCATAGGCATCGGCGCTCTTGGGGCCGCCCACCAGCCGGCGGTCGCGGCACTGCGCCGTCCAGTTGACAGTCCGCCCCACAATGGACTCCCCATAAGCCAGCGCCCGGGATGAGGAACTCCCAGGAAAAGCAAGAGGATGCGTGACCATGCCGGCCCTGCTAGCCTGCCCCAGGATGTAGCGAAGGCGGCTCACGAGCGACGCCTCGTCTGTGGCCACCGCGACGACCCGCGCGCGACCCCCCCAGACGTGTCCGCGCTGACCCCGGCACCGGTTCACCAACCGCGCCAAGCCGCCGTGAAAATAGGCCAGAAAATCAGCGAACTGCTGCGCCGACGGAGCGCCAAACAAGCCGTGGTAGTGGTTGCTCATGAAATGGTAGGCGTAGATCGCAACCCCATAGCGCTCCTGAGCGTGCGCGAGCAGGCCGTCGATCTCCGCGCGCAGCCCTTGGTCATTGCAGTCAAACAGACACTCGCCTCGGTTGGTACGCTGGGTGACCTCGAACAAGTGGTCGTCGCAATAGCGGCGGTGGTGCATGGCGGCCTCCGCGGGATCGCTCCCGTCAAAAGGTTGATCGACACGACCGCCCATTTTGCCGCGGATCTCCCCCGAAAAAGTTGTCGGCTGCCATAAATCGACAGACAGGTTCCGTCGCTGCACTCACGATACATGCCTAGTTTCAATCATCTGACACAAGGGTGCACTGTTGAAGGGATACACGCCGCTCGTGATCACCGCTCACCGTCGCCGCTTGTCCCGTCGGTCATTCCGCGTGCCCAGGCTGGCCCGAACCGGGCCCGGCCTTCGGCCAAATCGTGCCCAAGAATTCATCATCCAATTCAATCATCTGACACAAGGGTGCTTCGGTTCGGCGCAATCGTAGTCGCGGCCTCAGCCGCCAACCCTCCATCACGCCCACAAACCGCAAGCCCGTAAAAACACACGCCCCTCCTCCCAGGGCGTTGGGAGGAGGGGCAGACGCCTTAA
>JACRCU010000416.1 GCA_016218865.1 Deltaproteobacteria bacterium
GCCGCGGGCAGCTGCATCGGCGGCAAAAAAGCTTGCGACTTGGCAGTCAACGCCACCGGCGACACCAACGACGGCAGTTGCACCGCCAGCCACTGCACCCTCCGCGAAGCCATCGTGGCGGCCAACAGCAAGCCCGACGCGAGCGCCATCGGCTTTGCCGTCGACGCCGGCATCGTGCTCACGGCGCCGCTGCCCGACGTGACGGCGCCGCTGACCATCGACGGCCTTGGTCGCAAGGTCACCATCGACGCTGGGTCGAAGTACCGCTTGTTCGAGGCCAAGGCCGAGTTGACACTGGCGGGGTTGATCCTACTCAATGGGTCGGCCGGCAAGGGCAACGGCGGCGCCATCGAAGGCATCGGCGGCCTGGTCACCGCCACCGACGTGGCCTTCCGCGGCAACCGGGCCAGCTACGGTGGAGCCATTGCCGCCGACGGGGCGGTGCTGATCCGCTGCACCTTCGAGGACAACCAGGCCCAAGAAGGCCAGTCCGGCGGCGCCGTGGCGCTCGCAGGCGCGTCGACGGTGACCGACTGCGTCTTTACCGGCAACCAGGCTGCGGGCGACGGCGGCGGCTTGGCGGTGTTCTTTGGCGGTCTGGTGGTGGTCACGCGCTCGACCTTTGCCGACAACCAAGCCGGCGGCCACGGCGGCGGCCTGGCCTGCGACGGGGCGTGCGCGGTCGCCAACACGACGTTTTCGGGCAACAGCGCGGCCGCGGCGGGCGGCAACGTATTCGCCAAGGCCGCGGTCGAGTTGGTGCATTGCACGCTGGTCGACGGCTCGGCACCCGAGGGCGCCGGCCTGGCCGCGACGGGCCCGCTCACCCTGACCAACTCGGTGGTCGGCGGGAGCAAGGGCGGCGGCAGCGACTGCAAGGCAACCGAGCCCAAGACCGTGGGCAGCTGGGCCAGCGACGGCTCGTGCGGGTGCGCTACGGCGCCCGCCGGCAGCCTGGGCAGCTTGGGCGCGTGGGGCGGTGCGACGGCGACCGTGCCGTTACCGCAGAGTTCCACCTTGGTCGACGCGGCCGACGACGCCGGCTGCGGTCACCCGTTGGTCGCAGGCGTCGATCAGCGCGGCTACCCGCGGCCCGCGGGAGCGCACTGCGATGCGGGCGCCTTCGAGCAGGCAGCCGCCCCGTGCGCCGATCTTGCGGCGACGGCGACCTGCAGCGATGGCGACGCCTGCACCGCTGGCGACACCTGCAAGTCCGGGGCGTGCGCGCCCGGTCCGGCCGCCAGCTGCGACGACGGCAACCCCTGCACCGACGACGCGTGCTCGGCATGGGCCGGCTGCAAGCACACGGCCACCAAGGCCAGCTGCGACGACGGCAACCCCTGCACAGTCAAGGACCTCTGTGCCGCCGGGGTCTGTTCCGGCAGCCCGGACACCTGCGACGACGGCAACAGCTGCACCGCCGACGCGTGCGCCGCCGGAGTCGGCTGCAAGCACACCGCCTTGACCGGCGCGTGCAGCGACGGCGATCCGTGCACCGCGGCCGACACCTGCACGGGCGGCAAGTGCGCAGCGGGCGCCAAGGTCTGCGCGATGCCCAGCGTGGCCGGCCTGGTGGGGCACTGGTCGGCCGGCGACCCGACCTCGCTCGTCACCGACGCCAACGGCCACGTGGCGATCTGGAAGGACCTGAGCGGCAACAACCACCACCTGACGGCCAGCAGTGGCAGCCCCGTGGTGGACAAGCTGGGCGTCTACGGCCGGCCCGCGGTGGATTTCTCGGGCGGCAAGGGCTTGGCGACCGAGGAGTTCGCCTTGGGCGCCGAGGCCACGGTGTTCGTGGTCCTGCGCAGCGGCGCAGCGGCGGCCAACGGGGCGGTGGCTCACCACGGCAACCGCAACACCGACTGGTCTCTGGAGTACGCCAGCGCCGACAGCCTTCGCTTCCAATCCCAAAGCGACACCGCGGGCGCGGCCTTGCCGGTCAAGGCCGGCCAGAGCTACGTGGCCGTCGGGCGGATCTCGGCCGCGGCCCGCGCGCTGTGGACGGTCACCAGCACGACCGCCACCAAGGCCAGTGGCGCCAGCAGCATCGCGACCGGCAACAAGGTGCTCTACGTGGGGACCAGCGACGCAGGCGAGGCCAGCAACGCCGTCATCGGCGAGATCCTCTACTACAACAAGGCGCTGAGCGACGACGAATTGCAGACGGTCCTGGCCTACTTGCGCATCGCCTGGGCGTTTCCGGCGCCCAAGGCTTCCTGGGCCTGGTACGACGCCGCCGAGGCCTCGTCGCTGGTGTACGGCAACGTCAAGGCCAGCGACAACAGCGAGATCGCCAGCTGGTCCGACCTGAGCGGCCTGAATCGCCACGCCAAGAGCACCGTGCCGCCCGCGCTCGCCCAAGCGGCCAACGGCAAGGCTGCGCTGAGCTTCACGGCGGACCAACGGATGTCCGTGGCGAGCCAATTGGCACCGACCCCGCAGATGTCGGTGTTCGCGGTGCTGACCGCCACGCCGGCTGCGGCGGCCGGGCAGCTCGCGGGCATGGCGGGCGGGGCGTTTGCCTTGGAGACCGCGGCGGCGGGTTGCTCGGGCTGCGCGGCCCAGGTGCGCTGGCTGGTCGCCGGTCAACAGGCCGTGGCGGCGGACCTGGCCGCGGGCAAGTGGCAGCTGGTGTCGCTGGTGCACGACAAGACTGCGGCGTCGCTGGGAGTCGCCGACGCGCCGCCGGTCACCGCATCCGTGAACGCACTGGCCACTGCGGCCGACACCTTCGTGCTGGGCAATGCAGCGGACGGCAGCGCACCGTTGCTGGGTGCGATCGGCGAGTTGCGGGTCTATGGCGCGGCGGTGTCGGCCAGCGACCGGGCGGTCATCGCCGCAGAACTCAAGGTTAAGTGGGGCCTGTAGTCGGCACCGCGCCGGTTCGGCCGCCCACCGGACGGACACCCCGGTTCGGGCCCAAAGTATTGCCGAAGGTTCCGATCCGCATTGGGCGGCTTTGGTATCACGCCCCGCCCTGGTCGGGCGGCTCTTGATCCATGCGGACTTGCGTGGCATCGGGGTCCAACTGCGGATTGGTCACGTCCTCGCCGCGCAGCTCGGCGGGCAGGAGCTTGGCCGCCGCGCTCTCGTGCTTCACCCCGCGGGTGCGCGCCGCCAGCTGCTGCTTGGCGCGCAGACCTTGCGGATCACCCACTTGCACAAGGGCTCGCTGCAGAATCTGCGCCACCAGGCCGGTAGCGCCGGGCCGGTGATCGGGGTCGCGCGCCAGCATGGCCCGCAGCAGCTCGTCCACTTCATCAAGAGGTTCAACCAGTTGCGGCCACCGCAGCGGCTCGGCCCGGCCAATGCGCGCCAAGGTCGACTCGCGATCGACGTCGGCAAACGGCGCCTGCCCCACCAAGGCCTCGATCAGCACGCTGGCAAAAGTGAACAGGTCGGTGCGGAAGTCGATGGTCTGCCCGGCGATCTGCTCCGGCGCGGCGTAGGCCCACTTGCCGCGCAGACCCTGGCCGTGGGTGGTCTGCGCCAGCCCGACCACGCGCGCGATGCCGAAGTCGATCAGGTACACGGAACCCAGCATGTCGACCAAGATATTCGAGGGAGAGACGTCGCGGTGCACCACGCCCACAGCGTGCGCCTCGGCCAGACCGGCAGCCAGTTGGCTCCCCAACCACAGGGCCGCCTCGACCGGCAGGGGCTGCTGGGGCGCGTCGCTGTCGCCGGACCGCAAGATCTGCCGCAGGTTGGCGCCGTGAACCCACGGCATGACCACAAAGGGCACGCCGCCGTGCTCGCCCGCGTCGACCAGCGGCAGCACCACCGGATGATCGATGCGACGCAAGGCCTCGACTTCACGCAGGAAAAGCCGAGCCACTCGCTCGTCCTCGCACAGCATCGGCAGCAGACGCTTCAGGGCCAACTCGGGCTCGCCGGGCCGGCGCACCTGCCGCTGGGCGCGAAAAACCTCGGACATGCCGCCCAGAGCGGTGCGCTGCAGCAGCAGATACTCGCCAAAGCGCGTCGCGGTGGTCACGCTTCCCCCTGGGCCTGCTGCAGCTTCTTGTACAGGGTTCCGCGGTCGATTCCCAACGACTCTGCGGCCTTGCGCTTGTTGCCGCCCATCGCCGCCAGCCGCGCCGCCACCACCCGCGCCTCGATGACGTCGAGCGACGCGACCGACCACCACGCCTCCGGCTCGCCGCGGGCGCTCGCCACTGCGCCGCCGCGCTCGCGCTGCAGGAGCGAGTCGATGTCGCTGCGCTCGAGCACCGGCGAATCTGCAAACAAACACGCAGACTTCAAGACCATCTCTAGTTGGCGGACGTTGCCCGGCCACGAGAACTGGAGCAGCCGCTGCAGCGCCGCCTTGCCGATCGACTCGACCTTGCCAATGCCGGCGGCGCGATTCTCGCGAAGGAAGTGTTCGGCCAACACGGCGATGTCGCCCGGCCGCTCGCGCAGGGGCGGAATGCGCAACTCTACGACTTTCAAGCGATACAGCAGGTCCTCGCGGAAGGTGCCGGCCCGCACCATCGCCGCAAGGTCGCGGTGGGTGGCGGCGATCACCCGCACGTCGACCCGCCGCAGCGTGCTCTCGCCCACGCGGTTGAATTCGCTGGTCTGCAGCACGCGCAGCAGCTTGACCTGCATTTCCAGCGGCATCTCGCCCACTTCGTCCAGCAGCAGCGTGCCGGTGTGCGCCGCCTCGAACAGACCGCGCCGCTCGGCCACCGCGCCGGTGAACGAGCCGCGTGCATGGCCAAACAGCTCACTTTCCAACAAGTTGGCGGGCAAGGCGCCACAGTTGATGGCCACGAACGGCCCGCGCTTGCGCCGACCGGTGAAGTGGATGGCCCGCGCCACCAGCTCCTTGCCGGTGCCCGACTCGCCGACCAGCAGCAGGGGAAAGTCGTGGTCGCGCACGCGATCCATCAGCGAAAACACCTGCAGAAGTTGCGGACTTTCGCCCTTGATCTGCGAGTAGTCGCTGCGGTGGGCGATGGCCAGACGCTGCGCCTGCAGGTCGGCGCGCACGTCGTCCAACTCGTGTTCCACTTCCGCCAGTTGCGAGCGGAGCTGGGCGTTGAGGTCCTCGACCTCGGCGCGCGACTTCCGCAACGCTTCGGCGGTGTCGCGCTGGGCCTGCAGCAGCCGCGCGGTGTGGATGGCGATCGCCGCCTGGTCGGCCAGGGCCGAGAGCACCGTGGCGTGCTCGTCGGTAAAGGCGCCGGAAGCAAAGCGGTTGTCGACATAGACCACGCCCAGCGAGCCGGTCTGCGAGCGCAGTGCCACGCACAGGATCGACCGCAGAGCGCCGCCGTGGACGCTGGCCTGGTCGGCAAAGCGCGTGTCGACTTGCGCGTCGAGGGACAGCACCGATTCGCCCGTCAGGAACACCTCTTCCGCCACGGTGTGGCTCAATTTGTGCTGGGGCTTCTTCAGGTTTTCGCGATCCAGATTGCGGGCCACCGCCACCTTCAGTTGGGTGGCGCGCACTTCCACGCTGGTACCCGGGTCGCCCTCGTCCAGCACCAGGAAGCCGCGCTCGGCGCCGGTCAGCAGGATCGCCGAGTCCATCAAAGTCTCCAGAATCTGCGGAATATCCCGCTGTTCGCCCAGCCGCCGATTGACGGCCAGCAAGGTGGGAACCAGCCCGGGCCGCGCACTGCCGCCGTGGGGCACTTCGGGAAGCTGAGCCAGCGCCTGCAGCAGGGTGCGCGCCGCCGCATCGGCTGGGTCGCGCTCGAAGGCGGCCCGCTCGGCACCGCGCAAGGTGGCGGCCACGCGCTGCAAAACCCCCACTTGTTGCTGGGCCAGTTGGCGGGCGTCGTCGATCTGGCCCCGCTGCAGCAGCAGCCGCGCCCGCAGCGCACAGGCTTGGTTGCGGTGCAGGGCCTTGCTCGCCGGCAACAGGTCCAGGGCCAGGCGCAGGTCGTCGTCCAGTGCCGCCATCCGGTCGCGCGGCACAGCCAGCCAGGGCTCGGCGTCAAGCTCGCACTGCGCCAGCAGGGTCAGGGCCCGGCCGTGCCACTCGGAATGCCCAGCGCTCGCCGCCGCTTGCCGCACCTCCAGCCCGCGCTGCCGCGCCTGGTCAACGTGGGCCGCCGCCAGCTCGATCTGGCCCAGCTCGATCTGGATCTCCAAGCGCTCGGTCACCGCCCCAGCCTGCTCCAGTGCCCGGTCGGCGCGCGCCAGCAACTCGGCCGCGTCGCCAGCGCGTCCCTGGCGGCGGGCGATTTCGCCCAGTACGCACAACGCGTTGCCCAACAAGTGGTGGTTGCCCACCTCTTGCCAGAACGGCACCGCCGCCGTCAGGTCGCCCAACGCCGCATCCAGGAGGCCCAGCGAAGCCAGCAGGTTGCCGCGGTTGGTCTTGGCCCGCGCCGCGGCCCCCGGGTTGCCGTTATGCTCGGCCAGGTCGATGACGCGCCGGTAGCCGGCCAGCGCCGCGCCCAGCTCGCCCGACTCGTGGTCGATGACTGCAAGGTTCATGGCCATGTTGAGCGCGCGGGAGCGATCGCCCTGGGCCTGGGCCAGCGAGGCGGCCATACCGTAGTGCTCGCGGGCGGCGGCCAGGTCACCGCGCCGGTGGGCCACGAGCCCCAGCGCGCCCTGGATGGCCGGCCACAACCCCGGGCGCGTCCGCCGCAACAGGGCGCGCAGGCGGTGCTCGGCCGGGTCCAGTTGACCGGCGTAGTACTCGTGCAAGCCCTGCAGGTAGTCGAGCAAGTCCGCCGTGTCGCTGCCGGGAGCCGCCAGCGCGGCCGCCCGCACCATCGCCGGCTGGGCCGCCTGGCGATCGCCCTGCCAGGTCGCGGCAAAGGCCAACCAGAGCCAGGCCTCGGCCTGCTGCGGGTCGCGCTGCAGGATCGCTTCGGCCAGCGAGCGGCAGCCGGGGTAGTCGCCAGCGCGAAACGCCAACTCGGCCCGCGCCAGGGCGAGATTGGCTTCGGCCGACCACGCCGCGGGCCAGTGGTGGGTCAAGTCCGCGGCATCGGCCAGGTTGCCGCCATCGGCGACCGCGCGCAACCACGCCGCGGCGATGCGGGGCAGCTGCGGATCGGACTGCTCGCGCCAGTTCGGCAGCCAGGCCGCGGCCAGGGCTGCCACGGCCTGCGAGGCCCCGCGCTGCTGCAGCGACTCGACCGCGACGGCGATTTCGTCTGCAGCCGGCAGCAGCTGACCGTCGCGCTGCCAGGCCCGCACCCGCAGGATCGCCCTCTGCACCCCGTGGCGCTCGCGGTCGGCGGCCACCCGCAGCGCACGCGCGACCAGTTGCGCCGGCAGCTCGGCGAAGATGCGGTTAACAGGGGTGCCTGCCTTCGAACCGATGGTCCATTCGATGCAGCCGTCAAATGTGTATCCCTTGCGCTTCCAGGAAGTACACAACCCGCCGGGCTTGTCGTGCAGCTCGAAGATGCGGGTCTTGTAGCCGTTCATTTGGCCATAGCACCCGGCCGAGAGGCCGGC
>JACRCU010000414.1 GCA_016218865.1 Deltaproteobacteria bacterium
CGGCTTCGGTTTCGGTTTCGGCTTCGGCTTCGGCTTCGGCTTCGGTTGCGGTTCATCGGCGAACCACTAACAATTCGCTAGCCCCCAAAAGCAGTTGCCGACGGTCGCGTCGCCAGGGACCGTCGCTCAGACGCCACTGCTCACCCGCCGCTACTCACCCGCCGCTACACAAAAGGGCGGCCAGGCTGGCGTACAGGCGCGCGGCGCGCTCGGTCTCGGCCAGCGACACCGACTCGCCCGGCGCATGGGCCGCCTCCAGGGCGCCAGGTCCGCACACCACCGCCACGCTGCCGCGCTGCTGGAACAGGTCGGCGTCCGAGTGCGAGCGAAAGACCCCAGGCGTCCAGGGCAGTTCCACCACGTCGAACGCGTGGGCCAGGGGCTGCAGCCGCGGCTCGCTAGGGCGGTTGCTGTAGCCCGCGGCGCGGAACAGCTCGCGGTACTCCAGCTGGCAGTCGCCGTGGCTGTGCAGGGCCTCGGCGCGACCGCGCTCGATGGCGGCGACGATCTCGTCGACCTCGACGCCCGGACGCCAGTGAACATCCAGGGTTGCCTCGCACTGGTCGGCCACTACGAACAGCTCGCCGCCGCCCTGCACCAGCCGCGGGTTGATGGCGATGCCGGCGGTGCGCGGCTCGGCCCCGTCCAGAATCCCCAGCAGCCACGTCAGCAAAGCATGGATGGCGCCGCTGCCCTGCCCGGCCAGCGCGGCGTGCGAGCGGACCCCGCGGCTCAGGAGCTGGCACTCAAGATAGCCGTAATGCTCGATGCAGGGTGACAGATTGGTCGGCTCGCCCACCACGGTCAGCGGAGCCACGAACCCCGCCGGCAGCGCGGCCGAGCCGTCGCCGTACTCTTCCTCGCCCACCACCAGCGCCAGTCCCACGCCGTGGCGCAGGGCAATGCCCGACTCGGCCACCGCCAGCAGCGCCTCGACCATCGCGGCGCACCCCGACTTCATGTCCGCCGCCCCCAGGCCGATCAGCTGGTCCCCGTCGATGCGCGCCGGCGCGAACCGCATGGCGCCGCGGCCGGCCGGAATCGTGTCGACGTGACCCACCAGGAGCAGCGCCAGCGGCTCGGGCCCCCGGCGCACCAGCAGGTTGTGGCGCGGTCCGTTGCCGCTGGGGTTCGCCACGGCCTGCCGCTCCACCGCCAGACCGCCGCGCTCCAGGGCCCGCTCGAAGACCTCGGTCGCCGGCGCCTCGGCGTAGGTGGGGCTGTAGGCGTCGACAGCCTGGGCCAGCAGCTCGGTCAGCCGCCGCGGCCGCAGGGCCGTCAACACCGCCTGGACATTGCGACTATTCATGGCCCGACTTGGCCGGTTTGGCCGGCGCCGCCGCACTGGCGCGCCCCTTGTCGGCCTTGCTGTCACCGCTGCGCACTTCGGCGGCCTTGAGGTCGGCCTGGCGCTGTTCGGCCAAACGCAGCTCGGCGGCCCGGCGAATTGCCCGCCGCACGCCGCCCGGCCGGTCGGCCACCCGCCCCTTCTTGTGGAACTCGATGTACTGCGGGTCGTAGGTGAGGTTCTTGGACAGGTACACGTGGGCGCTGTCGTCGTCGAAGCCGGCGCGCTTGAAGAAGCTGATGGCGGCGGTGTTGTCGGCGTCGGTATCCACCAGGATCATTCGCGCGCCCAATTCGATAAAGACTTCTTGCAGGTGAGCGGTCAGCCTGCCGCCGATGCCCTTGCGACCGGCGTTGGGGTCCACGCCCAGCCACAGCAGGTGGCCGTAGGTCCAGGCCGAGCCGCGCTTTTCGAGCATCGTCCCCACCGCAAAACCCACTACCCGCTCCTGGTACTCGGCCACCAAGCACATCTCGCTGTCCGAGGCAAAGTGGACCGCCAGCTCGTACGCGTCCCACGTGCGGTACAGCGTCGGCCAGCGCTCGGCGGTAAAGAGCTCCTCGCCCAGCTCGTACACGGCCGCCAGGTCGCCGATCTCCATCTCGCGAATCTCTAGACCGCCGCTGCTGGTTCGGCGCTGTTTGTGCTGGGGATTGCCGTCGGTCATGGCCGCTCCGCCGCGTTGCGAGGCCCGTTGCGCGACCTGAGGCGGCAGCTTGCGTTTACACCGGCCCCCGCCGGCCCGTCAATCGCCTGGAGTGCCGGACTCTGCGCCCACTGGCGCCGCGGTTGACGCGGGCGGGGGCCCGGCGTAGCCTGACCGGCGGCCCGCCGGGTGGCCTCCACGTCGCGCGATGGCTGCGGTACACCGCGGCGACGACGCTCGAACACCCGCCGCGCCGACCGTCCCTACCGCGGTCGCGGATGGATGATCCGCCGCAGCTGGCCTCACGAATGCAAGCGAGGGTGCAACCCCGTGTCCGTGGAGTCGCCAAAGCCAAGCGAAAACGGCACCGCCGTCGCGGTGGACGACGCCCCCGGCGACCCCTCGCGCCCGCTGGCTGGCCGCAGCCTGGTGATCGGGCTCGGCCTGGTCGCGCTGATGGTGGTGGCGTTGACCGGGCTGGCGATGAGCCTGGCGATGGCGCGCGCCCACACCACCGCCGAAGCGCGCCTGCACACCATCGCCGACCTGCGCGCCAGCCAGGTCGCCATGTGGCTGGGCGAACGGCGCGCCGATGGGGAATTCCTGGTTTCGAGTCGGTACTTGCAGGCGCTGCTGGCCAAGCGCAGCGCCAGCGACGCGGCCGTGCGCGACCAAGCCCAGCTCGAAATCCTGCAGCGCCTGGACGATGCGCGCCGCATCTACGGCTACCAGGCGGTGTATCTTGCGGATGCGGCCAGCGGCACCGCCAGCAGCGTGGGCGGCAGCGCAAGCCTCGAACCTCGCGTGAAGGACGCCCTGGCGCACAGTGCCGCGACGGGCACGGTCGAGACTCTGGGTCCCTACCGGGACCGGGACGGCGCGGTGTGGCTCGACGTCGTGGCGCCGCTGGCGTCGTCGGACGGCCGGCACACGGCAAGCATCGTGCTGCGCGTCGACCCCAAGCGGTCGCTGTTTCCGATGTTGCAGGCGTGGCCCACCCCAACGGAAAGCGGCGAGTCGTTGCTGGAGCGCCGCGCTGGCGACGTGGTCGAAATCCTGAGTGAGCCGCGCTTTTCGACCGACGCGGCGGCGAATCGCCGCATTCCGCTCGGCGACGAGCGCAGGCTGGCGACC
>JACRCU010000415.1 GCA_016218865.1 Deltaproteobacteria bacterium
GAGTTCAGCGGTCCCGAGCTGGCACCGCACGCCGTGCGCGAGGCCTTCAAGCCGCTGACGCGCCAGGCGAGCGAGAAGCACGGTGCCGCATTTGCCGCAGCCACCTCTGTCGTCATGAATCACATCAATGCGTTGCTGGATCCGCCCTATCAGTTCGACGCGGCGCAAACGTCGAGCGGCGTGCAGGGGGCGGCGCGCTTCTTGTGATGGGGAGTTGCGGGCGAGCTGCCGAATCGCTCGGCTTTGCCGTCCGCTATGCCGAGAGTACGCCCTGGGCTACGAGCCAACCCTTGAGCGCGGCGCCGTGGCCGCCCAGTCCCTCGATCTGGTAGGTGTGGCCGTCGCAGTGCAGGGTGGCGGTCTGGCTGTGGAATTCCACGCCCGTGATGCTGGCGCGCGGCCATTCGAAGCGGAACTGCCCCATCTCGACCGAGCCGAGCGACTGCAGGGTCGCGGAACCGTCGTCGGCGAGCGCGCCGGTCTTGGTCACCACCCGCGAAGTGGCTTCGAAAATCAGTACATCCCCGTCCATGCTCAGCTTGCCGAACGGCGGCATGGCCCCGTGGACCGCGCCGCCCAAGTTGCAGCTTACCCGGTCAAAGGTGGCGGCGACTGGCGGTGCCGCGGGTGCGGCGGGCGGAGCTGGGATCGAAGCCGGCTCAGGGGCTTGTGGCATCTCCTGGGCTGGAGCGCCCGGCTTGCGGCGCATTGCGAGCACAGCCACCACCACCAACACTATTGCGATTGCTGCTGCTGCGATCCAGACCATGCTCGAACCCTCCTGACGTCGGCCGAATTGTCGCACGAAGCGGCGGCGACTTCTAGCGCCCGGGCGGGTGCGATGGTACGGTAACGGCACCGGCGGTCTGGCCGGCGCGGATGAGCCGGCGTGCGCAACGAATTCCCTCAGCCTTTTGGGCCGTACGAGCTGCTCCGCCGGCTCGGTCGCGGCGGCATGGCCGAGGTCTTTTTGGCCAAGGCCCCGTCGACCCGCGGCGAGAGCCGGCTGGTGGCGCTCAAGCGCATGCACGCGCAACTGTCCGAAGATCAAAGCGCAGTCGACATGCTCGTCAAAGAAGCGCGCCTGGCGATGCAGTTCCATCACGAGAACATCGCCGAGACCTTCGAACTGGGTGCGCACGACGGCACGTACTTCTTCATCATGGAGTACGTGGACGGCGTCGACCTGGGCACCTTGGCGACCCTGTGCGAGAACCGCGGCGTGCGCCTGGACCCGGCACTGGTGGCGTTCGCCTGCCTGGGGATTGCGCGGGGCTTGGCCTATGCCCACGAATTGTGTGACGAAACCGGCCAGCACCTGGGCATCGTCCACCGCGACGTCAGTCCGCAGAACGTGCTGATCTCGCGGCACGGCGACGTCAAGATCATCGACTTTGGTGTGGCCAAGGTGGCGGCGCGCATCCAGCAGACCATGGCCGGCATCATCAAGGGCAAGTACGCCTACATGAGCCCGGAGCAGGCCAGTGCCGAGACCGTGGACGCGCGCTCGGATGTGTTCAGCTTGGGCGTGTGCCTGTGGGAATTGCTCGCCGGCAAGCCGCTTTTCCGGGCACTGGGCGCAGGCTCGCCCTTTGCGGTGCTGCGGGCGGTGCGCGAAGAGCCGATCGCCCGCATCCACAACATGGCGCCGGGGCTCTCGCCCGAGCTATCGCAGATCGTGCACAAGGCGCTGGAGCGCGACCGCGGCAAGCGCTACCAGTCGATGACCGCGCTGGCCGACGAGCTGCAGGTCTGGCTGGATCGCCACCACCCCGGCTACAACGAAGCGGCACTTTCGACCAATGTGGCCAAGGTGTTGGCCGCGGCTCCCGCCGGCAGTCTGCCGCAAAACGCCATCGCCACACCGCCGATCGCCAAGATGCGCGGCGAGGAATTCGCGCCGTCGCAACTGTCGGTCGTGGCGCAAAGTCCGCTGGAGCGCGCGCGCCTGCAGCCCAAGCGCCTGCCCGTGGCGCCGCAGATGACGCCCGGGGCCCGCCAGGCCTCGATGATGTACCCGCGCGCCTACCTGTCGGCCGGGCAACAGGCTGAGTTGGCAGGTGTGACCGGCCCCACCGAGCCGCTGGCGCCGCTGCCGCACCCCGATTTGGCTGCGCCCGACTGGTGGCCGTCGACGCGTGTGGTCAAGCAGTTCCTGTGGGTGGGTCTGGTGGCGCTGGTGTTCGCCCTGGGCTGGAGCATCATCGCCACCCTGGTGCGCACCGGCGTGTTGTAGCGGCGGTTGCGGGCGGTCTACAGCGCTTTGACCTGGAAGGCCGGCACGTCGAATTCGAGCGCGCCGACCTTGACCTTGACCTTGCCCGCCTGGGTCGCCACCACCGCGCCCTCTTTTCCAGCCAAAAGGCCAGCCGTCAGGACCACTTGGGTCCCCACGGCCACGGCCGGGGCGGTCGGCCGCGGTGGCGCGGCATTGGCCCGGGGATCGCTGCGCGGATCGTGGCGCGCGTCCTGGCGCGGGTCGCGGCGGGCATCGTGGCGCGGGTCCTGGCGCGGATCGTGCCGCGGATCGCGCGGATCGTGGCGATAGTCCTGGCGCGAATCGCCGCGCGGCGGCCCCTGCCACTGCCGGTCGGTGCGCGAATCCGGGTGGGCGTCGCGGCGCGGCTCGGGTCCGGTGCGGCGATCGTCGCGGGGTGCTGACCGCGGATCCAAGGGGCCCGGGCCTTGGCGCCGATCGGGCCAGCGGCTGTCGCGCGGATCCGGCCGGCGGTCGTCGCGCGGATCCGGGCGCCGATCGTCGCGCCAGTCGCTGCGCCGCTCGTCGGACCGGACTTCCGCCGCGAGCTGCTCTTGCAGGAGCTGCCGCGTGCCCATCGGCAGGATGCGCTCCAGACTCGGACGTTCCGCCGGTGGCGCGCGGCGCGGCGCAGCTGGGGCCTGGGGCCGGTACGGCTGCCAAGGACGGGCTGTGGCTTGGGTTTTGGCCGGCGGTGGCGTCAGAGCCGCGGCGTCGGCAGGTTGCGGTGCCGCCGGGGTGGGATTCGCGCCAACGGGCCGCAGCGCTTGCCGCAGCATGGGACCCGTCAGGGCGAGCCACTGGGCCAGCTGCTCGATCGAGTCCTGGGCCTGCAGGGCCTGCTCGCGCGGCCAGCGCCGCTCGATCTCCAGCGTGCCGGTGGCCGCTTCCACGCCCAGCATCCCGGCCAGTTCTTGGGCAGTTTCTAGTAGTTGCGGCGGCAGCTCGGGCAGATCGTAGCTGGCCTCGGCCGGCACCCGCACCACCAGGCCGATGCCGCTGGTGTCGATCTTCAGGCCGATGTGCGGGTGGTAGCGGTCGGGCTGGGTGGCCGACAGCGTCGCGTCGCGGGCTTCGAGCGCCTCGCGCTGGGCGGCCGGCCGGGTCAACAGCGCGAGCTGGTGCTGCACCGCGTGTTGGTTGAAGAAGTTGGGCTCGTGGCGGCTGGTCCACAGTTCCAGGCCGTCGGCCACCTCGGGCTGCAGGGCCACCGCCTGCTCCAGCAGCGACCGCAACCGCTCGCGCACGCGCTGGCGCTCCGGGTTGAACCGGTTCGACGCCCACTTGGGCTCGGCAAAGGCGTCGAAATCCGCATCCTGCCAACGCTCGAAGCGCTCGAACAATGCCACGCTGACCTCGCTCCCCAAAGGGCGCTGCGGCGGACCTGCTGGGCCGTCCCGCCGCACAAGTTCCTAGATCGTATACGGAGTCAGCCAGTTGGCATAGCGCGGTTCGCGCCCTTGCACGGTCTCGAAGTAGCGGCGCTGCAGCTGCTCGGTCAGCGGACCGCGGGCACCGGCACCGATGCGGCGGCCGTCCACTTCGCGCACCGGCGTGACTTCGGCGGCGGTACCCGTAAGGAACACCTCGTCCGCACAATACAATTCGTCGCGGGCGAACTGGCGCTCCACCGTCTCGATACCCAGGTCGCGGGCGATGTGCAAGATGGTGGCGCGGGTGATGCCGGCCAGGATGTTCATGCCGAGCGGCGGGGTGACCAGCCTGCCCTGCTGCACCATGAACAGGTTTTCGCCGGTCGCCTCGGTCACGTAGCCCTGCTCATTGAGTAGGATGGCCTCGTCGGCGCCGCAGGCCACGGCCTCGCGCTTGGCCATGATCGAGTTGACGTACTGGCCGTTGATCTTGGCCTTGCTCATCACCGTGGCGTGGCCCGGGCGCTGGAAAGCCGAGATCTTGGCGGCAATTCCGCGCTGCAAGCCGGCCTCGCCCAGGTAGGCGCCCCACTTCCAGGCGGCGATCATCACGTGGATGGGGTTGTCGCGCGCGCCGATGCCCATCGCGCCCTCGGCCACGAAGATCACCGGGCGCAGGTAGCCGCTGTCCAGATTGTTGGCGCGCAGCGTGTCGACGCAGGCCTGGCACACCTCGTCGACCGTGAACTTCAGGCCGCTGTCGATGGTGGCGATGTGGGCGCTGTCGAACAGGCGCTTGATGTGCTCGCGCAGGCGGAACACACCGCCCTGGCCGGGGCGCTGCTGGTAGCTGCGGATGCCCTCGAACACCGCGAGACCATAGTGGAACGAGTGGGTCAGGTGCGGCAGGCGCGCTTCCTCGGCCGTCACCACGCGGCCGTTGAGCCAGACGCGGGCGTCGGGTTTCTGCAGGCTGGCCGAGCCGTCGACGGTGGCAGGTTCACTCGTATGCGGGTTCGACGTCTGGCTCATGGGTCCTCGGCGCGCCCGTTGGGGGCCGCGGCAGTCTAGCCGGCAGGCCAGCAAGTGTCACCCCTGCCACCGGGATCCCCTTGCCCTGGCCGCGCGGTTGCGCTCTAGTGGCCCTGCGCCGCCTGCGCACCGAGGTTCCTGTGGCCGAGCAACCGCCGTTCCACCGTCTGATCGCCCAATGGCCCGACGCTGCCATCGACCTGGTGTTGCAGTGGCAAACGCCAGACCAGATCCAGGCCTATCTGGCCGCGCTGGGGGTCGACACCAGTCCAGTCTTGCGCTCGCCGCTGGCCGTCCTGCGCGATCGCCAAGCCACGCCGCTCGACGGGGCGCTGCTGGCGTGCGCGGCGCTGCGGGCCCAAGGGCACCCGCCGCAGCTGGCGGTGGCGTTCGGCGACGACGATGGGCTGGTGGCGGCGGCGCTGTTCCAGCAGGGCCCGGGCTGGAGCCTGCTGCAGCACGACGGCCGGCCGACGGGCGCCTTCGCGCTCTACCCGAGCCCGGATGCGGCGTTGCAGGCGTTGGCGAGCGGGCTGGCCGGCGAGGTGCGCCAAGCGATCGTGCCGCTGCAGCCGCTGGACGCCCAAGACTGGATGGGCGACGACGGCCAGCTGGGCGGCCTGCTGGCGGCGATCGAAAGCGCTCTAGCTATATAGGCTTACAGCCCGTAGTAGGCGCGCGACACGGCTTCCAGGCCCTCGGGCGGATAACCGCGCGGGCCCTGGTACTTGAAGCCGTTGACGTACACCGCCGGGGTGCCGCTGACGCCGCTGCGCTGCGCTTCCTGCACGTCGCGGCCGATCACCGACTTGCCGGCGCCCGATTCCAGATCCTTCTTGAACTTGGCCACATCCGCGCCGATCTGCTCGGCGAACTTGACCAGATTGTCCTGGTCTAGCGACTGCTGGTTGTTGAACAGCACGTCGTGGTAGGCCCAGAACTTGTCCTGACCTTGCTGCAGGATGGCCATCGACGCCTCGGACGCGCCCTGGGCCTTGTCGTGGATGTCGAGCGGCATGTGCTTGAAGACGATCGCCACGTCGCCCGGGAATTTCTTCTGGAATTCATGCAGGTTCGGGCCAATCTTGCTGCAGAACGGGCACTGGAAATCTTCGAAAACCACCACCTGGATCTTGGCGGTGGGCTTGCCCAGCACCGGGCTGCCAGTCAGGTCGAAGGTCTGCTTGGGCCCGGCCATCTGCTCGAAGTTCTTGCCACCCTTGACGATGTCGGCGTACAGCTCGTTGCCCTTCTTGCCGTACTGCTTGGCGTAGTCCGGGGCCTTCTTGATCTGCTCTTCGATGATCGGCTTCAGGCGCTCGTAGGTCTTGGGCGCGGCCAGGCGCACGCCGTTGACCATCACGTTGGGGTAGGTGTTGGCGGCCACTTCGCTGGCCAGCAGCGAATCGCGGTAGACCTGGGTGCGGTACTTGCCGGCGTCGACTTCTTCCTTGGCCTTGGCCCAGTTGACGCCCACGTCCTTGGCGGCCGACTCGATTTGCGACGGCGAGATCGACGATGACTTCATCAGCTTGTCGAACAGCGGCCAGAACTTGCCCTGGGCGTTGGCGGCGGCGGCCACCTCGGCGGCGAAAAGCGCATCGGGGTGCGGCACCGGCACCACTTTGTGCTTGTAGCGGATCTGCACCTTGTCGCCAAAGTCCTTGACGATGTTCTCGACCGCCGGGGCGAAGTCGACCGACTCCTGGTTGCCGAAGCTGGAGAACAGCACGATCTTGACCAGCGCCGCGTCCGGGCCGCGCTTGGCGTCGTCGTCGTGGATGGTGGCGCGCCAGATCTGGTTGGGATCGACCGGGGCGCTGGGGGCCTGGCTGGGCGCGGCTGCCGCCGATGGCGACGGGCTGGGCGAGGGCGCTGGGCTGGGCGACGGCGTGGGCGCGGAAGTGGGGGCAGCCGCAGGCGGTTCGACCGATGCCGGCGCCATGGCGGTCTGGCTCGGGCCCGCCGCCGGCGCACCGGTGCCCTTGTGGGTGACGCGGCCGACAATGTAACCGCCGATGAACACAGCGATCAGCACCAAGATGATCTGTTCCTTCTTCATTTTCTCCTCAAGCCCTGTCCCTTTTGTCGAGGTCCGGCGCGAGCCAGCTAGGTCGGCTGCCGATGCGGCCCAAAAGGATAGGCCAGCACCGCTGCCGCGCAAGACCTGGGGCGCGGAAAATCGCCGCGCCGACCTTGCAACTCGCGGCGCATCCTGCCAACGTCGCGGCGTGAAGCCGCATTCCCCACCGCCAGCGACCCCGCCTTCGGACGTGCCGAGCGACCTCCCCGGCGATCCGCCCGCGGATGCCGCGCTGCCGCCCGCACAGGCGCCGTCGGGGCACCACACCACCCTGGAAACGCTGGCCGACGTCACTTTGGCGCCGGTGCAAGAGCTGCGCCACTCGCCCCGGTGGCTGCGGCTGGCGATGGCGGCGCACCTGCTCAGCACCTTTGCCACGGGGCTGGTGGCGCTCTACATCGACCTTGGCGATTGGCTGGTGTACTTGGCGATGGGCGTGGCGACCAACATTCTCGCCGGCAATTTCATGCGTTGGCGGCGCAATGCCGGGCTGCTGCGGCGCACCATCCTGACGCTGCTGGCGCTGGCGACCACGGGAATCTGGGGCAACCTGTTGATCGACCGGGCGGTGTCGCCGCTGATCGGCACGGCCGCCGGTGCCACGCCGTGGTTCTGGGTGCCGGTCGCGCTGCTGGTGGCGGCGTCGGTCCTGCTGCTGGCGCACCTCATCACTTCGCTGCGCCACGATCGGCGGATTCCTCTGCGGCAATCGGTGGATCCGCAAGGATAGCCGCCCACCCTCGCTCGCGGTACACTCGCCCGGCCCCGGCTGCCGCGGGCGCGGACGACCATGTGGCGCGATCTGCTGACGCGATACCGACAGACTCTGCTGCTCATCGTCGCCCTGGTGGCGCCGGTCGCGTCGATGTATTTCCACGGCAAGGCGCGCAAAGAAACGTCGGTCATCGAGCGCGGTTTGCTGGCGGTGACGTCGCCGGTGACGCGGGTGAGCCACGACGTGGTGGCCGGCGTGGGCGATCTGCTGTCGGCGTACGTGGTGCTGACCCTGGTCGAAGAGCGCAACCGCGAATTGGAGCGCGAAAACAAGATCCTGCTGGGCGAGGCGCTGCGCTCGCGCACCCAAGCGGCCGAGCTGGCGCGCATCAAGCAGCTGTGCGGCTTCCGCGAGCGCGCCAAGGAGTTCGAGACCGTGCCCGCCCGCGTGGTCGGCCGCGACGTGTCGCAGTTCTTCCAGGTGGTGCGGCTGCGGCTCGACGTAGAGGGCGCGGCCGGTGTGCGCGAGGGCCAGGCGGTGATCACCCACGACGGCGTGGTCGGGCGCATCGAGAAGCTGAGCGGCAACTGGGCCGACGTGATGCTGGTGACCGACGCGCGCTCGCAGGTGCACGCCACCGTACCCGGCAAGGGCGTGGTCGGCTCGGTGCGCGGTCGCGGCAAGCGCAATGAGTTTTCGGCGCAATTCGTGCACTTAGACGACGCCGAGCGCGGCATGCCGCTGGGCGTGGGCGACGCGGTCTACACCACTGGCCACGACCGCGTGTTCCCGGCCGGGCTGGAGATCGGTCACATCGCCGAGGGCGCGCCGACCCGCTCGGGTCCGTACTACGAATTCGTCTTGGCGCCGGCCGTGTCCTACGCCACCCTGGAAGAGGTGCTCGTCGTGGTCAACTACCGCGGCGCCATGGGCGAGTCCGAGGGCAAGCCCGCCGCCGAACCCAGCAAACCCAGCGGTCGCCGCACCATCGACCCTGCCAACACCCCGGATGCGCCGCCGTGAAGTACCTGGCTTGGGTCGCCCTGACCTACCTGCTGTTGGCGCTGCTCAGTCCGCTGCTGGGGCGGCTGGATGCGCAGCTCTATGCGCCGGATGTTGCTTTGATTTCGGCACTTTACCTGGGGTCGCGCCTGGAGACCGGGCCGGCGGTGCTGATGGCCTTCGTGGTCGGGTTGCTCAAAGACGGCTTCTCGCTGTCGGCGCCCGTGGGCGTGTACACCGAGATCGCGGTGCTGGTGGCGCTGATTGGCCGCTTTCTGCAGGCGCGCGTCGATCTGGTCAGCCCGCTGCCGGTCATGGCCAGTTCGGCGGCGATTTCCCTTTTGGCCAGCGGCCTGTTTCTCGCCTTCGAGTCGGTGTTCCACCGCGCCTTCGATGCCTATGGCGAAGTGCTGACCACGGCGCTGCCGCTGGCCCTGACGACGATGCTGGTCAGCCCGCTGCAGTTCTGGCTGATGGAGCGCATCCGCCGGCGCCTGGACAGCCACGCCCACGGCAACCTGCTGCTGAGGCGCTAGAACATGGGGTTTTCGCTAGGTAAATCCCATGATCCGCAGCGCTACCGCCCACACTTCCGGGTGGCGCTGGTGCTGGTGATTGTGGCGGTGGCGGCCCTGCTGGCGCGGCTGGTGCTGGTGCAGGTGGTGCGCGGCGATCGCTACCAGAAGTACGCCGCCATCGAGCGGGTGTCGCGGGTGCGGGCGCAAGCGCCGCGCGGCCTGATCAAGACCAGCGACGGCACCGTGCTGGCCCGCAACATCGAGAGTCACTCGTTGGAAATCATGACGAATCGGGTCAAGCCCGAGCGGGTCGAACCGATTGCCGAGACGTTGGCCGAGCTGCTCGACATGACCGACGCCGAGCGCGCCAGCGTGGTCAACGAGTTGAAGAAGCCCGTGGATCCGCGCAAGCGGCGGCCACTTACGGTGCGCCGCGATCTGGTGTCGACCCACTGCCCCTACGATTCGAGTGCGCTGGAGCTGACCACCGAGCAGCACCACGGCTACTGCACCACCTGCGGGCGCCACTTCGAGCCCGTGCCGCAAAAGAAGACCTGCCCCTTCGACCAGCGGCGGCTGGTGGCGTCGGGCAACGGCGGCTGGCACTGCGTGGCCTGCGATCGCGACTTCCACGACGGCGATCACTGCGCCTACGACGGGCAGCCGCTGCGCATCGAGCCGCACATCTTGCGCTGCCCGCTGTGCCGGCGGACCTTCAACGACGAAGTGGCCGTGCTGCGCGCCAACCTGCACCGCCTGCCCGAGGCGCGGGTGGTGGCCGACATCCAGCGCGAGTACCCCTACCGATTTCTGGCAAGCCATGTGCTGGGTTACATGGGCTACGTGGGTCCGCGCGACCTGGAGCCGCTGCTGCCGTTCGGCCAGCCGCGCTTTGGCATGACCGACCGCGTCGGCCGCTCGGGGCTGGAACTCGCCTTCGACGAGGCGCTGCGCGGGCTGGACGGCGAGCAGTTGATCGTCAAGAAGCCGAGCGGCGAGGAAGCGGCGCGCGATCTAGACGATCTGGTCGCTGCGCTGAAGCCGCGGCAAGTCGTCGCCGGGGCCACGGTGCGGCTGACCCTGGATGTGGAGCTGCAGCGGGCCGTCAAAGTCGCGATGAAGGATGTCTATTCGGGCGCGGCGGTGGTCATCGATCCCTCGACCGGTTACGTCCTGGCGATGTACGCCAAGCCGAGCTTCGACCCGAACGAGCTGTCCGGCAAGCACGCGCCACAGGCCAAACCCCTAGACGACATCAGTGCTTACGCACCCCTGCTGAACAAGGCGCTGCGCGGCTATCCGCCGGCCTCGACCTACAAGGTGGTGGCGGCGCTGGCGGGGCTGCAAGAGGGGATCATCACCAGCAAAAGCGATTACACCTGCGGCGGCCACTACGATTTCGGCGGCCGGCGCTTCCACTGCCACAACCGCCGCGGCCACGGCGAGGTCGACGTCCACGATGCGCTCCGCGGCAGCTGCGACGTGTTCTTCTACCGCGTGGGCGAAGAGCTGGGCATCGAGCGGCTGGAGGAGTGGTCGCGCCGCCTGGGCTTCGGCGAGCCGACCGGCATCGAGATCCGCGAGTCGGTGGGCCGGGTTCCGTCGCGCGAGTGGTACCGGCGGCACGTGCCGGGCGGCTACTTTCCCGGGTTTGCGCTGTCGACGGCCGTCGGTCAAAAGGACGTGCTGGCGTCGCCTCTGCAGATCGCCAGAGTGTACGCGGCCTTGGCCAATGGTGGGCAACTGCCGTCGCTGACGCTGATCGAGGGCTTCGAGGATCCTGCGGGCAAGCTAGTAGCGCCCAATCGGCTGCCGGGGCGCGACATCGGCGTCAAGAAAGCCCACTTGCAGCTGGTGCGGGCCGCCCTGCGCGCGGTGGTGAACGAAGAGGGCGGCACCGCTTTTGGCAGCAAGCCGGACTCGGTGGTGATGGCCGGCAAGACCGGCACCGCCCAGGCGCCGCAGCGGCTGCGCAAAGAGATGGTCGAGCGCCTGAAGGACGATCCGGGGCAATTGGCACGCCTTACCGCGTGGTTGCAGAACGATCACTCGTGGTTCGTCGGCTGGGCGCCCTGGGGCACGCCCAAGGTGGTGGTGGCGGTGCTCATCGAGCACGGCGGCTCGGGTGGTCACAACGCCGCGCCGATTGCCCGGCAGATCGTCGATGCGTGGTTCGCCAAGCACCCGGCGCCGCCCGAGCTAGAGCCGCCGCCGGTGCGCGAAAAGAAGAAGCCGCTGCCAGTGGAGCAGGCGGACGACGCCGCCGACGAAGGCGCGCCGCACGATGGCAACGACACCCCCAGCGTCGAGCCCGAGCCTACGCCGCCCGAGCCGGGGCCGGAGGCCGCGCCATGAGCTTGGTCAGCTACTTGCGCCGCCCCAGCACGGTCATCGGCGTGCTGTGCACCATCGCCATCTGCGTGGTCGCCATCGACAACCTGGTGTTCACCGACAGCCTGATGCAGACCACCTACCACCGCACCCAGACCATCTGGTTCGTGCTGGGCCTGGTGGGCGCCGGTCTGGTGGCCGCCATCGATCCGGTCTATGTCCGCCGCGTCGGCATGTCGGTGTACTTTGCCCTGAATCTGCTGCTGGTGCTGGTGCTCGTCATCGGCCGCGAGATCAACTACAGCCGCCGCTGGATCGAGCTGGGTCCCATGAGCTTGCAACCTAGCGAGTTCATGAAGCTGTCGATCATCCTGGTGGTGGCGGACTGGTTCGACAAGCGCCGCGCCAGCGAGAATTGGCGCCTGCGCGACCTGATCCGTCCAACCGCCCTGGTGGCCGTACCGGTGATCCTCATCAACCGCGAGCCCGACTTGGGCACCTCGTTGGTGGTGGCGGCGATCGGCGGATCGATGATCCTGTACGAAGGGATCCGCGGGCGATCGGCGGTGTTGGCGATGATCGTGGTGGTGCTCGGTGCCAGCGTCGCCTGGGAGACGGGCCTCATCCGCGACTACCAGAAGGGCCGCGCCGAGGCGTGGTACCAGGCGATCGTCGAAGAGGACGAGCGGCCGCGCGCGCCGTCCGAGCGGACTCAGGCCGAGCAGGCGCTGTGGGCAGTGGGTTCCGGCCGACTGTGGGGTAAGAGCGACGCCGATGCCCGCCAGTCGGTACTGCGGCATCTGCCGTTTGTGCATACCGATTTTGCCCTGGCGCCGCTGTGCACGCGTTTTGGTCTGGCCGGCGCCAGCGCGCTGTTCCTGCTGTACCTGGGGGTGGTGGGTTGGGGCTTGGCCATCGCCAACCGCGCCACCGAGCGCTTCGACGCGCTGCTGGCGATCGGCGTCTCGGCGCTGGTGTTCTGGCAGTTCTTCATCAATGCCGGCATGGTTATTGGCCTTTTGCCGGTGGTGGGGATCACGCTGCCGCTGTTTTCGTACGGCGGCTCCAGCGCCCTCACCGTGCTGGTGGCGATCGGCTTTCTGCTCAATCTGTCGCGCCGCGGCCAGGGGCGCCGATGATACACAACCGCGCCACATGGCTAACTATTTTGGCCGCAACGCTGCTGATTGCCGCGGCGTACGGGCCGGCGGCGCTGCAGGCCGAGTACGTCCACGACGACGGCGCGGCCATCACCGGCAATCCGTTGGTGGCGTGGCCTCCGGACCTCGCGGGCATCTTCTCGGGGCGCTACTTCGGTCCGGCCGAGCGTCTGGGCGATTTTCCGTCGCGGCCGGCGGTGACGTTGGGCTTCTGCCTGGAAGTGGCGCTCGGGCTGGCCAGCCCTTTGGCGCGGCACATGGTGCAGCTGCTTCTTCTGCTTGCTGTATGCGTGTCGGGTTATTTGCTCTTGCGCGACTGGCTGCGTGCCGCCGGCCTGCGCCACCCCGAGCGCAGCGCCGGTTTGGCGGTGGCCCTGTTCGCCGTGCACCCGCTGCACACCGAGGCGGTAATGCAGGTGGCCTACCGGCCCGAGCTGCAGGCTCTGTGGCTGCTGGTCCTGGGCACGCGCGAGCTGCTGCAGATCCGGCTGGGTGCGCCGCTGCGCCGCCACGGTCCCCGGCTGGCGCTGTGGGCGGCGCTGGCCCTGCTGTCCAAAGAGAGTTCGGTGGCGGTGCTGGCGTGGTGGGGCGCCTGGGCCCTGCTGGACAAGCCGTGCCGTCAGCGCTTGGTGCCGGCGGTGTTGGCGACTGCACCGGTGGCGCTGGCGTGGCTGGCCTGGCGGCGCTGGAACATCGGCTCGCTGCTCGCCGCCAAGGTGCCGCTGCACGACAACCCCCTGGCGCATGTGCCCACCGCCACGCGTGTTATCAGCGGTTTGGAGCTGAGCGCCCGCGCCCTGGGGCGGCTGGTCTGGCCCGCCGAGCTGGCCCCCGACTACACCTTTGCCGTGTGGCCGCCGGCGGCGCAGTGGTCGCTGTTGGCCACCGCGGGGGCGCTGGGGCTGTTGGCGCTGGTGGCCATGGCCGCCTGGGCTTGGCGACCCTTGGCGCGCGGCGGTGAACTCGACGAGGCCGCGCAACTGCGCCGCGAGGGCCTGGTGCTTTGGCCCTTGGGCCTGTTGCTGGCCTGGCTGCCGCTCTCGCAGATCCTGACGCCGGCGACGGTGCAATTTGCCGACCGCCTGCTGACCACGCCCTCGCTCTGGCTGGCCGTGGCGGCCGCACTGCTCAGCGATCGTCTGTCTTGGCGCGCGGTTGCAGGCTATGCCGCCGTGCTGCTGGTGCCGGCGGTGCTGCAGACCCGGGCAGTGGCACAGGACTGGACAGCGCCGCTGCGCCTGTTCGAGCGGGGGGTGCGCCTGCAGCCCGACTCCCTGCGCATGCGCGTCAACCTGGCGCATCTCCTGGTGGTTCAGGGGCGCGCAGCCGCGGCGCTGCCGCACGCGCAGGCCGCCCTGGACTTGGACCGCGACGACCCGGGCGTGTGGGCCACGGGCCTGGATGCCGCTCTGGCCGCGGGGAATTGTCCGGGCGCCGAGCCGTTCGTGCGGGCGCTGCAGAGTTCGACCAAGCGCGCCGTGCCCGCCCGGCTGGCCAGCATCGGCTGGGGCATGCGCTGCCAGCAGTACGCGCGCGCCTTCCAACTGGTCCGCGCTGTGCCGGCGGGGGCCTGGCGCGGCCGCACGCCGCTGGATGCCTATGTCCTGGCGGTGGCGGCACAAGACCGCGATCGGTTGGCGTTTGCCCGGCGCTTCGTCGCCGATCCCGACCAGGATCCGCAGTGGGTCTCGGCCACCGCGGCGGGGCTGGCGCTGGGCGGCCTGCCAGACC
>JACRCU010000419.1 GCA_016218865.1 Deltaproteobacteria bacterium
CTGGGTGATCACCGCGCTGGCACCTTCGGCCAGGAACTTGGCGATACCAAAGTCGATGACCCGGACGAAATCGTCTTCGCCGGCCAAGTTGCCGACGAAGATGTTGTCGGGCTTCAGGTCGCGGTGGACGATGCGTTTGCCGTGCGCTTCGGCCAGGGACTTCAGGATCTGCACGGTCAGCCGGACCGACCGCTCGGGAGGCAAGTGCCCATCGGCTTGAAGGATCTCTTCAAGCGACTTGCCCTCTAGGAACTCCATGGCCAGGTACAGCAGCCCATCGGGCGTCTGGCCGAAGTCAAAAACGCGAACGGTATTAGGATGTTTAAGGCTGGCCGACAGCCGCGCCTCCGAGGTGAACCGCTCAGCGGCCTTGGCCTCGGCCACCAGATCGGGCCGCAACACCTTGAGCGCCACCGGCTCGTGGGTGCCGATGTGGACGGCGCGGTAGACATCGCCAAAGCCGCCGCGCCCCAGCAACTGCTCGACCTTGTAGCGGTCGCCCACCACCGTGCCGGCGCGAAACAGCGCATCGCCGGGCACTCGCAGGCGGGGCGCATTGGGGTCGGCGCGCGCGATCTCGATGGGCGTGGCCCCCGGCGGCGCGGTCCGCCCGGTCGGCGCTGGAGCTGATTCGGGCGGGACAGAACTGGACATGGTGCCCAAGCCAGAGTGAGCCTCCGGCGCAGTGAAGCGAGGATAGCCGCCGCAGCCCCCGCCCGACAAGCCGTCGCAGCAGCAAACCCATTGCGGCGCGGCCCGCACACCCCGCAGCGCTACAAGACCGCACGGTTACTGGCAGTTCTGCAGACCACACATGGCGAAGCTCAGCGCCTTGCTGTTGCCCAGCACCGGCCCGCGGCACTGGCCGACGCAGCTGGAGCCGGTGCCGCACTGCTTCATGCAGTTGGTGGTCTTGGTCAAGGCGTCCAGGCAGCCGGGGTCGGCCTTGCAAGCGGCGGCCTCGGCTGGACATTTGGCGGCGCCGCAGGCCCACGCCTTGGCGAAGTCGGCGTCGCAATCCAGCGGGCAGGTGGCCGCCGCCTCGCCGCTGTCGCAAGTGCCGTTGCCACAGCCGCCGCTGACGGGCGGCGCGGGGCAGTCGGGCGCACAATTGGCCGTCGTTTCGCCGGTGTCACAAGTGCCGTCGCCGCAGACGGTGCCCGCGGTGGCCGCGACACAGCCGGCAAACCCGCAGGATGCCACGGCGCCCGCAGACGGATTCTGGTCGGCCATTTCTTTGCAGAAGTCGACGCAGTTGCTGTCGACACAATTGGCCAGGCATTGCGAGGCGTTAGCCAAGAACGACGTGCATTCGGGGCTGGCCAGGCACGCGGTGGTGGCGCTGCTGCACGACTTTTTGAGGCAGGCGATCACGCCCACGGTGTCGGCGTCGCAGTCGACCTGGCAGGCAATGGCGTTTTCGCCGGGAGTGCACACGCCGTCGCCGCATACCGATGGCGGTGGAGGGCAGTCGATCCAGCAGGTTGCCCAGGTCTCGCCCGCAGTGCACGCGCTGTCGCCGCACACCGCCTCCGGATTGGCGATGTCGCTCTCGCCCGTGTCGGGGTCGCCGAGGTCGCCGGCTGGGGCCGCGTCGCCGCCGGCCGAATCTGGAACCGCGGAGTCCAGTTTCGCGGTGTCGCCGCCGGCCGTGTCCGGTTTGGCGGTGTCGGCTGGGGCGCCGTCGCCTGCCGAGCCGTCTTGGCCGGTGGCGGGCTTGATGTCGCTGCCGCTGGACCAGCTGAGGTCGAGGGCACTGCCGTCGCCTGGCGCCCAGCCGACGCCGGTGCCCTCGCTTTTGCCCGATCCGCACGCGGCAGCCGCCACCGCCACGGCAAGGGCCAGGATCTGCCTTGAACTTGCCGCCAATTGCCGCGATCGCCAACTCATGCCTACTTGGTAGCAGGTTCGCCGGCACTTGGCCAGTGCGGCTTTGGCACTCCGACGCGCGTCAGCTCACCGCGCACCGCGGAACGCTGCAGTTTGCCCATGGCGTTGCGCGGCAGCGGCTCGCGGCTCAGGTGCCACAGACGCGGGCGCTTGAACGGGGCCAGGCCTGGCAGGCTCGCTTCAAGGTCATACGGTTGCCCGGACGCGACTTGCAGCCAGGCCGCCACCACCTCGCCCCGCGCGCCCGCGGCCACGCCCGCCACCGCGGCATCGACCACGCCCGGCAATTGCTGGAGCGCCGCCTCGACTTCCAGCGGGTCCACGTTCTCGCCCCCCACGATGATCCGGTCAACGCGGCGGCTGGCCACCCACAGCGCGCCGTCGGCGCCCACAGCGCCCAGGTCGCCGGTCGGCCAGAACTCCCCGGGGGCCAGGGGCTCGCCCAGATACCCGACCATGCGCTGCAGCGCCGCCACCTCGATCTCGCCCACGCCGTGCGGACCGTCGGGCGCGGCCACGCGAAGCCAGACTCCGGGCAGAGGACGGCCAACTCGGCGCAGCCCTTGCTGATCCTGACTCGGTTCGGCCAAGTCGCCGGTAGCCGCTTGGCCAGCGGTCTCGCTCATACCCCAGCTGGGCACTGCGGGCCAGCCGGCGTGGCGGGCGCGCGCCAGCAGACCGGGATCGAGCGAGGCGCCACCCACCAGCAGCCATTGCAGCGACGGCGGCGGCGGTCCATTGCCAACGAGTCCGGCCAATTGCAGAGGAACCACCGACAAGTGCGTGACGGCATGGCGCCGACCGATCGCCGCAAGCGCCGCGGCGTCGCCACGAGCGGTAAGGGTCAGGCTCCCGGCCACCGCAGCCGTGCGCAGCAGGATCGACACCCCTGACACGTGGGAAAGTGGTAGACAGGTCAACCAGTTGCATGATGCGGCCGGCCAGCGGGCCCAGTGCGCCGCCGCCGCCGCGTGCAGGCTCTGATGGCTGTGCACCACCAGCCGCGCGCTCCCAGTGGTTCCCGACGTGGCGATCCGCAGCGCAGGGGCCAGGGGATCGAGCCAACGGCGCGGCGGGGCGGCAGCGGGCAAGCCGGCAATCCTGGGAAGGGCAAGCGCCGACGGCAGTTGTGGCTGGTGGGCAGCATCGGCGAGCACCAACCGCGCGTCGCTGCGGCTGAGCATCGCGGTGGCCTCGGTCAGCGTCCAGCGCGGATGCAGCGGCTGCCAGCAAGCGCCCAAGCGCCATGTCGCCCACGCACACACCAGCAAGTCTGGGTGGTTGTCGCACCAGGTCGCCACGGTAGTGCCCGCACCAACGCCATGGTCGTCCAGCCAAGCCGCCATGGCATCCACCGCAATGTCCAGTTCCTGCCAGCTCCAGACTCCGTCGCCGTCGGCCCAGCGCAACGCCACGGACGCGGGACTGCGCGCGGCGGCTTGGGCGCACAGGTCGGGCAAACACGGGCCGGGGGTGGGCTGCGGCGCCCGCCAGCGCGGATCCAGGTCCAGATCGGTGGCAAGTCCGCTGGCCACGACACGGCCGGGTGCGGCCGCCGCCAACGCCTGCAGGTGCGCGAGGCCCAGCGGCGCGTCGAACAGGGACGAGAAAGCGACCGGAATGTCTAGATCCGCCAGCTCCGCGAGCACGCGGCCCAGCGCATCCAACGAGCCGAACAGGCTGGGTTTGACGATCGCCAGCTGGGCGCGGCGCGCGCGCAACAGCGACAACCACGTCGCCAAGTCCGTGTCGATGAGGTCGGCAGCCAGCGGCAGCGGGGTGCTGGCGGGCCAGCGGTCGGCGGTGGTCGGGTCTTCGACACTCGCGACACCGGCGGCGCAGCAGGCCTGCAAAATCGCCTGCAACTCGCCCGGTTGCAGGTCCGCCCAACACTGATTGGCGTCGAGGCGGACTTCGCAGCGCGCGCTCAAGGGCCGCAGCCGGGTCAGCAGCTCGGGCAGCGGCGTAGTGGCGGTGACTTTGACCTTGATGGCCCGCGCCTGGGTGGCGCCGAGCAGCGGCTCCACTTCGCCAGTCAAAATCGCGGCCTCGTCGACCGTGAGGGCCAGCGGCACCGCAGGGCGAGGCCGAGTGTGCCAGCGCTGCGCCAACCGCTGCGACCACGTGTGGCCGGCTTGGGCGGCGGCAAATTGGTCTTGGGCCACATCGCGGGCGAATTGCTCGACGGCGGCTGTCCATTGGGGCCGGCTCTCCAGATCGGGAGCCGTCATCCAGCCTTGCAGGGCCGGCGTGCCATAGCCAATCAGGCGACCGCTCAGCAACGCGTGCCGATCGCGGCTGCCGTGGACCGGCCGGCACAACGGCAGGCTATAGCGCTGCGGGGGAAGCCATTGCGGATTCATGATATTCTGCTGGGAACCTGTCGGCAAAACGCGATCATCTCCATTCCCATTGGGTACTATTGTGCGAACCTAGTGCGAACCGGCAGACCCCTTGCCAGTTTCGTTTTTCCAAGGATTGTGCCGGGGATGATCCCAACCCGCCCCTAGGCCAGACCGCGCTGCAGCCCGAGGCCGAGCGCCGCGAGCAGTCCAACGAGCAAGTGCCAGCGCGCAGTGCTGCCCAGGGCGCCGTTGAGCGTCGGCCCGTCGCTGTGCCGCCAAACGGTGCGCGCGCTGCGGACCACGGCGGGCAGCGCCAACACCGGCAAGGCGAGGGGCCACGCCCGGTCGCGCACCGCTAGGCCAACGGGCACGCCGACGGCTGCGGCCGCCATAAGGAAGTACTCCACGCGCACCGCCGTGGCACCCCAGCGAACGGCCAGGGTGCGCTTGCCGACCAAGACGTCGGTCTCGGCATCGCGCAGGTTGTTGACGACCAGGATGGCGGTGCACGAAGCGCCCACGGGCAGCGACCACAAGATGGCGTCGGCGCTGACGGTTGCGGCCTGCACGAAGTAGGTGCCGACCACCGCCACCACGCCAAAGAACGCGAAAACAAAGACATCGCCCAGACCGAGGTAACCGAGAGGCCACGGACCGCCCGTGTACAGCACCCCCGCGGCGACCGAAGCCAGACCGATGTACACCACGGGCATCCCGCAGCGCCACACCAGGTAGCTGCCGCACAGCACCGCCAGGCCGAAGGCCAGGATCATCGCGCGCTTGACGGCGGCCGGCGTCACCAGCCCGGCCTGAGTGACCCGCAGCGGCCCCTTGCGTTCGGCCGTGTCGGCGCCCTTCTCGTAGTCGAAGACATCGTTGGCAAAGTTGGTGCCGAGCTGGATCAGCAGCGCGCCGACCAGGGCCGCGAGCCAGGCGAGGGGGTCGGCGACGTGGTCGCGCCAGGCCAGGGCTCCACCCACCGCCAACGGCGCCAGGGCGGCGGTCAAGGTCGCGGGGCGCGCCGCCAACCACCAGATCTTCAGGGGATGCAGTTGCAGGGGCGGGGACGCAGCGGGCATGGCGACTCGGGCCGGGCCGGGCCGGCGGCGCGCTTTTATACCAGTTGTGGCCGCCAAGAGCACCCATGGGCAGCCGCCTGGGTCCGCACCACCACCTGCCACAGGACGGCACACGGGCGCGGACGACACCGCACAACTCCGGTCGAGCGCAGATGTTTGCGCGCGACTGCAACCTGCCCTACCCTGCGCCGGTGGCGCCCAGCCTGGGCAGCCGAGAGGACCCTTCGTGCAACACAAGCCTATCCAGATGATTTTGAAGGTGCTGGTGACCGGCCTGCTGGCCACGACCTGGCTGTTGGCCGGCTGCGGCGGCGCCCAGAAGACCGACTCCGCCGCCCCTGCTGCCGCGGAGATCACCTGCCCGGTCAGCGGCAAGCCGTTCACGCCCACCGCCGACTCGCCCAAAAGCGAGTACAAGGGCAAGACCTATGTGTTCTGCTGCGGCGGCTGCAAAGCCAAATTCGACGCCAATCCCGACCAGTTTGCCGACAAGGCGGCGGCCGCGGCGACGCCCGCGGGTCCGGCGATGGCGGTGTGCCCGGTCAGTGGCGAGAAGTTTGCCCCCACCGCCGACTCGCCCAAAAGCGAGTACAAGGGCAAGACCTACGTGTTCTGCTGCGGCGGCTGCAAGACCAAGTTCGACGCGGATCCCGAGAAGATTCTGGCGGCGCCCGGCAAGCACCCCGACTGCGGCGGCGACTGCGACGACAAGGCGCCCGCGGCCAAGTAGGCGCGCCCGAGCTGAACATGCCGCCAGAACGGCACCCGCGCACCGGTGGTGGCGACCCAGCGCCGGCTGAAGGCAGACCGTGGCGGCGGGCTGCCGCGCTCTGCGCACTTCGAGCTCGGAAATCGGCGCGGCGCTGGGGGCGCTCGTTTGCGTCCCTCTAGACCGCTGAGATACCGAACCCCTAAGAGGCAACAGCCGAATTGTGCGTCGCGGCGACTCCCAAAGGGCGAGCTTGCGACCCGCCGCAACGTCGACCGTTGGATTCGGGTTTCTGATCGGTGCTCCAGAGACTTGACCAGTTACTGGACATTCGTTCAGTGCATGGCCGTCCGGTCAAGTCTCTAGTTGCTCTGCGGGGCGCAAGCGAGCGCCCATCGCGACTCGCCGCGCCGATTTCCGAGCAGGCATAGCGCGGAGAACTGCCAAATTGATCGGGTGTCTAGGGCTGCTTGGCCGTCTTGGCTCCGGCCTGGATGACCAGCTGCTTGATCGCGGCATAGGTGTCCGGATTGCTGAGCGTGGTGTCCTGGGCGCCGCCAAAGGGCAAGTACTTGAAAAGCTTGCCATCACTATCATAGATATAGATATCGTCTTTGTAGCCACCGAACACGGCGGTCCACGCCTGCACCGCGTCGCTGTCCTGTAACACCGGGAAGTCGCACCGGCTCAGCAGCGCGGCCTGGTTGGCGACGGCGTCGCTCTTGTTGATGGTGACGAACCAAGCGTCGACGCCCTGGTTCTTCAAGTCACTGCGCATTCGGTCGAGCATCCCAGCCTGGGACACACAGAAGCCTCACCACCCGGCAAGTAGCGCGACCACCGTTGGTCGGCCGACGAAGGCCTTGAGGCCGTAAGTGGCTTTGTAGCCGCAACTGTGGGGCTGCACGTCGGGTAGCGCAAAATCGTCCACGCCTTGGCCCACGACCGGGGTGTGGTCCGCCGCGCCAGGCAGCGCCTGCGGGCCGGGCTGGGCTTGCCACGCCGCCGTCGGTGGGGTCGGGCCCACGCACACGAGTGGCACGTCGCCGCCCGCGTCGGCAACGTGGGCAGGCGGGGCAGTCTCGGCGCAGGCCAGCAGGGCGATGGCGGCCGTCAGCGAAGCTGGCAGTCCGCGCCATGTCCAGGTGGAACATTGGCTGAGCATGGAACCTCGGGCAGCCACCGCGGGCCGCTGCCACAGCATAACCGGAACCGAGGGCAACCTTCAAAGCTGGCGGGTCATAGACTGGTAGCAGGGTGACGCGACGCCGCCACGGTCCGAGCCACGGCCCCACAGCGGAGCGCTGGCGCCGGACCGGGCACAGGCGCCGCCCTACAAGCGGAAATCGTCTGATTTCTTGGATGGCTGCGAGGCTGGCGGCCGCTTGACAGGGCGAGCAGCGGCGGGGGCCGACTCGGCGGTGACTTCGGCAGGCAAAGCCGCAGGTTGCGGATCGGCGGCGGGGGCCGGCGCGACCGGAGCGGCGGCAGGTGGC
>JACRCU010000420.1 GCA_016218865.1 Deltaproteobacteria bacterium
AAGTACTCGCAACGCTGCAAATTGGCGGCGAACACTGCACTGCGGCGGCCCAGCCAACCAGGGCTGTCCGTGCGCGGTACAAGTCGCTCGCTCTGCGCCATTCGCAGCCCCACCAACCGGGGCGGTCGACCTTTCGACCTGCTACAACTCGTAACAGACCCCACGCACCGGCGCAAGCACCTTGGGCGCCGGGCCATCGCCGCGCAGTGTCCAGACAGAGCCCGCGCAGGCGCCGACAAAGCCGCGGACCGCGTCGCGGGGTGGCCGGCCGATGTGGCAAACAAGTCGGGCAGGTACGCTCTGCGGCATTGACGAATCGGCCGCTCCGCGACCAGTCTCTGCACTCTGCCATTCACCTTGGGACCATCCATGACTGATCACGACCTGTTGTTCCGCTCGTTCGACCACGACCTCGACGTCACCTTGACCGACGTGGAAGGCGAGCTTCCCGCCGAGCTGCGCGGCGATTTCTTGCGAATTGGCCCCGGGTTGCTGCAGTGCGGCCCCGACAAGCTGGCGCTGCTGGACGGCCTGGGCCTGGTCGCGTCGCTGCGCCTGGGCGACGGTGCACCGCGCCTGCGGGCCCGCCTGGTCGACACGCCCGCGCTGCGCAAAGCCCGCGCCGCTGGCCGCCAGGCCGAGCGCTTCGTGTTCACCAACTTGCCGTCGCGCTGGAAGAATTTGCTCAATGCCAAGCTGGCCAACCCGGTCGCGCACGCGATCTATGCCTGGGCCGGCAAGCTGCACGCGACCGACGCCTTTGGCCACATGGCGCTGGCGCGCGACACGCTGGCCACGGTGGGACCTAGCGATCTGACCGGTGCGTGGCGCGGCCAACCGACCAATACCGCCCAGATGATGCGCTATTGCCCCGCCTCGGACCGCCTGGTGGCGTGTCTGGTGACCGGTGCGCCGGGGAAGCGGGCCAAGGTGCAGGTCTTCGAGGTCGACCGGTCGGGTGCCGTTGCACAGACCAGCCACGGCCACTTGCCGGCTGGCACGGGCAACATCCACGACGTGGCGGTCACGCCCAACTTCGTGCTGGTGTTCCAGTGGGGGCAGCTTGCCCTAGGTACGCTTTTGTGGGGGGCCAAGCCGGCTTTCGACGCCATCGGCTGCGACCCGCAGAGCACGCCGCATCTGGTCGTCATTCCGCGCGCCGGCGGCGAGCTGGTGGTCGACGTATGCGGCTATCCGGGCAAGCCGTCGTTTGCCGCGACCTATCCGCCCGAACTGCAAGAGCGCTTCCACCTGACCACGGGCCCCCAGCGCGGCCCGCGCCCCACGCGCGTGCATGTGGCCGCCAACGGCCAGGTCCAGGTGCGCGAAGTCGCAAGTCTTCCGACCGAGGCGCCCTCGACGCATCCCGGCTGGCACGGCCGCCCATCGCGGTTTGGCTGGTCCGGCACCCACGATGGCGGGCCAGCCACCCCCGACGACACCGCGTTCATGTACTTTCGCGCCATTGCCAAAGTCGATTTCGAGACCGGCGCCGTGGACACCTGGCAGGCTGGACCGCGCTGCTTCGTGTCGCCCGTGCAGGTGGTGCCGCGGCCGGGTGCGACGCGCGAAGACGACGCCTGGCTGCTGGCCTGGGTGCTCGACTGCGAAAACGACCGCACCAATGTGGTGATTCTGGATGCCGCGGCGCCGTCGCGCGGCCCCCTCGCCACCGTGCGCGGCGGTCCCGTGCTGCCGGCCGTGAGCCATGTGCACTTCGCTAGCGCGGAGCCGTAGCGGGCCGATCGGGCGCGATTCCTGCGAACTGGGGGCAAATTCCCGGGCAGAAGCGCCGTGCGGAAGCCGGCGGGCAGCGCTCGGACCCCAAAACCTCGCACAGATGCTGCGGCTTACCCGGCCTGGCACGGACTTTGCTTGCTTCCGCTGGGTCTGCTCGTCGTGGGCAGCCGCCAGGGGTTACCATGCCTTACCGCTATCCCGTTGCTGCCGCGCCCTGGCCAGCTTGGCGCCGCTGGTTGGCTGCCGGTGCCAGTGCTGCCCTGTTGTCGGCGTCCTTGGCCGCGGCCGATCCACCCGCGCCTGCGCCGGCACCCGCCAAACCCGCCTCACCGCCGGCAGCGGCCGCAACGCCCGCGCCTCCGCCGGAACGTGCCCCACCGGCGCCGCCCGTTGCCCAGCCACCGCCGCCCCAGGCGCAACCGCTGGTGGCACCACCGCCAGCGACTCCACCGCCGCAGGCCCCCGCCGTGCCCGAGGGGCAATGGGTCTACACCGCCCAATACGGCTGGCTGTGGATGCCCTACGCCCAGGCCTACACCTACGTGATGCCCGACGCAGCGCTGGCGTATATGTATGTGTTCTATCCGCTTTTTGGCTGGAGGTGGGTGGTGGCGCCGTGGGTCCTCGGCTTTGGTCGCGCGCCGCACTGGGGAGTCCACGGCCCGGGTCGCTTCTGGCACCACGGGCAGCCGTGGGTGCGCGCACCGCTGCCGTTCCGACCGTTCCGCGGTCCTGGCTGGCACCTGCCGCACCCGAAATTCCAGCCGTTCCGCGGCCCACCGGCGCGGGGTCCGGCGCTGCCCCACGGTCCCAGGCCCCACCCGGGCGGTCGGCGCTGATCGGCGAATAGGCCACTGCGGGCCACATTGACCAGTCCAGTCGCGGCGCGTACGGTAGCCGGGCTGGGTCTGGCGCAGCGCAGTCTGGCCAGCGCCTTGGGGCCGGCAGCCCCGCCTTGCCCCTGGAGTGGCCGTGGCCCCCGCACCTGACTCGGAAACCCGCGAATCTGCATCGGCGGCGAGCCCGGGCGCTACCCCCCGGCCAGCGCTGGCCGTGGACGCGCTGGGCTTGTGGCAGCGCTTCCATGTGCGGCTGACGGGCCTTTACGGCGGCGCGGTGTTCGCGGTGATCACGCTGATGGGTGTGATCTTCTACACATACGGTGTGGAAGTAGAGGTCGCGGCGCTGCAGTCGCGGATGCGGGCGATGGCGGTGTCGATCGCCGCCGGGGTGACGGTCGAGTCTGTCCAGCCGCTGCGGCAGGCCCAGGATCGCGAGCGCGCGGAGTACCGCCAGCTGGTGCAGCGCTTTGCCAGCATTTGCCGCGACGAGCCCGACGTCACCAGCATCTATGTGCTGCTGCCCACCGAACAAACGGGCGTCTTCCGCTTCGCCGCGGACCATGTGACCGCTGGCGGGGTCGCGCCGGCCATGGTGGGCGAGCTGTACGACGCCCGCCGCACGCCGGCGATGCAGCAGGCCCTGCAGACGCCCACGGCCGAGAACGAGACCTACACGGACAAGTGGGGCGAATTCATGAGCGGCTACGCCCCAGTTCGCGATGCCAGCGGACGCGGGATGGCCGTGCTGGGCGTGGACGTGCGCGCCGAGCGGGTCGCGGCGATGAAGGCCAACGTGCGCGCGCTGACGCTGGCGATCTATGCCTTTGCCGTGCTGCTGCTGCTGCCGATGGCCTGGCTGGTCGCGCGGCACGTGCGGCGGCCGTTGTCGGCCATCATCGCGACGACCGGGGCGATTGCCCGCGGGCAGCTGGACGCCCAGACCAACCTGCACCGGAACGACGAGTTCGGTTTGCTGGCCAAGCACTTGGACAAGATGGCGCTGGGGCTGCGCGAGCGCGAGACCATCCGCGCCACCTTTGGCCGCTACGTGAGCGAAGAGGTGGCCCGCAAGGTGCTCAGCTCGAACGACGCGGCGGCGCTGGGCGGCGAGGAGCGGCAGGTGACCGTGCTGCTGACCGACCTGGCCAACTACTCGACGCTGGCCGAATTCCTGCCGCCGGTCGCGGTGGTGCAGACCCTGAACGCCTACATGACGGCGATGGGCGAGCTGATCGACCAGCACGGCGGCTGCGTCATCGAATACCAGGGCGACGCCATCTTGTGCGTGTTCGGCGCGCCGGGCGAGCTGCCAGGTCACGCCCAGGCCGCGGTGGAGTGCGCCAGCGCCATGGTCCAGCGCCTGCACGGCCTCAACGCCGAGTGGCAGGCCAGCGGCGTGGCGAACCTGTGGCAAGCCCGCGGGATCGCTCAGATTGGTGCGCGGGTGGGGATCCACACCGGTCGCGTCGTGGCGGGCAACGTGGGCAGCGCCAGCCGGGTCAAATACGCGGTGGTGGGCGATGCAGTCAATGTGGCGGCGCGGGTCGAGGCGCTGAACAAGGAAACGGGGACCGAGCTGCTGTTTACCGAGGCTACCTGGCGCGGGCTGGCGCCGGAACTGCAGGCGCAGGCGGAATTCCGGGGTGAGCACGCGGTCAAGGGGCGCGCGCAGGTGGTGCGGGTGTGGACGCTGCGCGCGAAGCCCCCAGACGACCCCAGTCCGGCGCCGGCCGAAATCGCAGGAAGATAGCAGTATCGGCATGTTACGAGTAGGCCGCGCCGTCGCAGCCCAACCCCGTTGCCGCTCTGCCAAAACCGCCGAAACGCCGTGCGGACAGGCCGCGGCGGGTGAATTCGGATCGCCCTGCAGCCCCGTTGGCGGGCCCCGGGCGTCCCGAAATTGTCACAAACGTCACAGGCGTGTCGCGCCCGGCCGGCGCCAGCTTGCACACCGCGGCAAACACAGCATGACCAGCTGCGCATACCGTACCGCGCTCGGCCGAGGCCCACCGCGGCGCGGCGGATCGGGAGCCAGAGAGGTGCCCCGGTGCACTGGCGAATTACCGCGCAATAGCATGTACAGACTAGTGTTTCTGGCTACGTGCCCCTTGCCGAATCCCGCGGGCCAGCGCATCGCCGTCCAAAGGCGGCTGGACCAGTGGTCACGCCTTCGTCG
>JACRCU010000041.1 GCA_016218865.1 Deltaproteobacteria bacterium
AGCTCGGGGGTCTGGTTGCAGGCGAAGCCGAACATCAGGCCCTGGTCGCCGGCGCCCTGCTCGGGATCCAGGCCGCGACCGACGTCGACGCCCTGGGCGATGTCGGCCGACTGCTTGCCGATCGACACCAGCACGCCGCACGACTCGGACTCGAAGCGGTCCTGCGGGTCGTTGTAGCCGATCTTCTTGATGGTCTCGCGGGCCACGGTGCGGTAGTCGACGTTCGCCGACGTGGTGATCTCGCCGGCGATGACAACAAGGCCCGTGGTCACGAGGGTTTCGCAGGCCACGCGGCCGCGCGGGTCCTGGCGCAGAATCTCGTCGAGGACGGCGTCGGAAATCTGGTCGGAGACTTTGTCGGGGTGGCCTGCGGATACGGACTCGCTGGTAAACGTGAACTCGCGCATTTCGTTGTTCTTCCTCACGTCCCCGGCCTTGTTGATCCTGCGCGGGGCGCGAAAGCATCTGCGCGGCGGCAGCGGATGTCAAGCCCGCCGGCCGGGTGGGGGCGCCCTCGGCGGGTCGCAGCGACACCAGGGCCGGCGGCCCCGGCCATCCCAGGATGGAAATGCCCGGAAAAAGATCGTAAAGTGGGGGGTTCGGGGCATTCCATGCCCAAGCGGCAGGCAATGGCAGGGCGAGCGCAACCGATTGGAGCCGACCACGGCAGCCCGCGCTTGGTACTGACGCTGCTGCTGGTGTTGGCAGCGTGCGGTGGGCGCTACGAATTCGAGCCCTACGCCTACGGCGGCTACGACGCAGCCCCACCGGTATTTGGCACGCCAGGTCAGGACATCGGCCACGGCTCGGACAGCGGCGGCGACACCAGCACCTCCCAGATGAGCGACGGGGCGGGCAAAGACGCGGCCGGCAGCGGCGCCAGCGACGGCAAATCCGATGGCGGAGCGGGCGATGCGATCGCCGGTGCGCCGGACGGGCTGGGCGAGGCTTCGGGCGACGGCAGCGGCGTCTGCGACCACAGCAAAGAGTGCAGCGTGGACAGCGACTGCCCCAAGACCGCTTGCAACAAGGCCAGTTGCAAGGCTGGCTGCTGTGCGCTGGTCGCCGTGGCCGACGGCACGACCTGCAACGACAGCAACTCGTGCACCACGGGCGACACGTGCAAGGCGGGCAGTTGCACCGGCAAGATCAAGGACTGCAGCGACCCGCATGCGTGCACCGACGACAGCTGCGACGCCAAGACCGGCAAGTGCGCCAACAAGCCCGCCGCCGGCTGGTGCTTCATCGGCGACACCTGCTTCCAAGATACCGAGGCCAATCAAGAAAATCCCTGCCAAATCTGCGACGCCGGCAAGAGCCAGACCGCGTTCTCGCTGGGCGCGGGCTGCTGCGTCGCCGACAGCGATTGCCCCAGCGGTGGGCCGTGCGACGTGCCGACCTGCGACAAGGCGAGCAGCACCTGCAGCATGGGCAAGGCCCCCGGCTGCTGCACCAGCGACCAGGAGTGCAGCGACGGCAACCAGTGCACGCTGGACAGCTGCGACGTCGCGACCGGCAAGTGCTCGTACCAGGCGATCGCCTGCAGCAGCCCCAACCAGTGCCAAGACGGCGTCTGCGATCCCGCCACCGGCCAATGCAACGCCCAGACCAAGGGCGGCTGGTGCATGATCGACGGCGGTTGCTACGCCGAGGGCGACGCCAACCCTGGGAATACCTGCAAGATCTGCAGCTCGCTGACCAGCCAGACCAGCTGGACGGTGATGGCCGGCGGCATCTGCAACGACGGCAACACCTGCACCTTTGGCGACACCTGCAACCAGGGCGGTGCCTGCGCCGGCACGCCCAAGAGCGGCTGCTGCCTGGCCGACAGCGACTGCCTGCAGAGCGGCGACCCGTGCGCGCCGATGCATTGCGATTTGAACATCGGCAGTTGCGTGCCTGCTCCGGTGCCAGGTTGTTGCACGGCGGGCACCTGTTGCGACGCCGGCTCGCTGGCGATCAAGGCGGCGGGCTCCACGTGCGGCAGCGGCCCGCTCAGCACGACCTACCAGTGCAACGGCCAGCAGGTACAAAAGCGCGAAACCTGGGCCGGCTGCAACGGTCAGAGTCCTGACGGCTGCTCGACGTCGGCCGGCGCGCAAGTGGTGGGCGCCTGGCAGACCATCAAGACCTGCGCCGCCAACACCGTGTGCACCCTGGCCTCGTCCGCCGCCGAGCCGACCTGCAAGAGCACGCAACCCACGGGCAGCTGTGCCAATTCCTGCGGCGGCAAGTCGGTCAGCGGCTCCTGCTACTGCGACGCGATCTGCACAAGTGCCGGCGATTGCTGCGCCGACTTCTTGGCCCTGTGCGGCTGCACCAGCGGCGAGTGCTGCAACGTGGCGCAGAGCTACCCCAAGACGGCGGGCACGGCCTGCGGCAAAGCCGTGACCGAATACTCGTGCAGCGCCAAGACCTTGAAGTCGCGAACTGGCCAGCCCAGCTGCGACGGCAAGAACGTCTGCGTCACTTCCGGCGCGGCGGTAGTGTGGAGCAGCTGGACCACCGTGAAAACCTGCTCGTCCACTCAGAATTGCGCGGTGGGCGTGGGCGGCACGTCGGGAAGCTGCACGGCCGTCCCCGCGGGCACCTGCAACGGCCGCTGCGGCGGCCAGGGCGACGGCGGCTGCTGGTGCGACAGCGTGTGCAAGGAGCTCGGCGACTGCTGCGGCGACTTCGACACCAAGAATTGCAGCAAGTACCAGACCTGTGGCCAGACCGCGACCGGCAGCTGCAACGGCAAGTGCGGCAGCCAGGGCGCCGGCGCCACCTGCTGGTGCGACACCGCCTGCGACACCTTTGGCGACTGCTGCTCGGACAAGGTCATCTGCGGCTGCCAATAGTTGGCCTCATGATCGCGCCCCTGTTCGACAGCCACGCCCACCTGGACGACCCGGATTTTCCAGTCGGCGCCACCCTGCGGGCGCTGACCGCCCTGCCCCACTGGCGCGGCACGCTGACCGCTGGCTACGGCCCGGAACGGTTCGCTGCGAGCCGCGAGGCCTGCCGGATCGACGCGCGGGTGCGGCGCAGCCTGGGCCTGCATCCGTGGTGGATCGCCGAGCGCGATTCCGCTGGTCGTGAGCAGGGTTGGCAGCTGCTGCTGGCCGAGCTGGACCAGTACGGCGCGGCGGCGCTGGGCGAGCTGGGCGTGGACAAGACCCGCCAGGACCAGCAGAGCGGCGACGACCAGCAGGCGTGGCTGGAGCGCGGCCTGCGCCTGGCCAAAGAGCGCAGTCTGCCCGTGGTGTTGCACATCGTCGGCTGGCACGGGCGGGCGCTGGCGGCGCTGCGGGCGGTGGGCGGTCCCTGGCGGGGCGTTGTGCACCGCTATTCGGGCTCGCCCGAGCTGGTGCGGGACTACGCGGCGCTGGGGCTGCACGTCAGCCTGGCCCTGGAGCCGCGCGAGGTCGAGGCCAAGCGGGCGGCGATCGCCCGGGCGGTGCCGCCGCAAAAGCTGCTGATCGAATCGGACTGGCCGTTCGGTGCGCTGGACTATCCCCAGGCGCTGCTGGCAACGTGGCAGCTGGCCGAGCGCGTGGCCACCTGGCGCGGCGAGACCGTGGAGCAGCTGGTGGCGCGCCACAATCAGGAAACTCAAGACCTTTTCTTTGGATAGTCCATCATGAGCGAGACAACTCCCGTGCGGCTGGGCAAGTCGCGACCGGCGCAGCGGCGCTTCGACCGGCTGGTGCGGCTGGTGCGCGTGCAGGGCTTCGACCGGCTGCAAGACGCCCACGTCATCGTGTTCGGCGTGGGCGGCGTGGGCGGCTACGCGGCCGAAGGGCTGGCGCGCTCGGGCATCGGGCGGCTGACCCTGGTCGACTACGACGTGGTCTGCGCCACCAACCTGAACCGACAGATCCAGGCGCTGGCGGGCAACGTGGGCAAGCCCAAGGCCGAAGTGCTGGCCGAGCGCTTGCGCGCCATCAACCCGCAGTTGGACGTCCGCGCGGTGTGCACCTTTTACGAGGCCGCCAAAGCCGACGAGTTGCTGCCGCTCGACCCCGCGCCCACCTTCGTCGTCGACGCCATCGATCACGTGACCGCCAAGCTGCACCTGCTGGATCGCTGCCGGTCCAACGGCATTCCAGTGGTCAGTTCGATGGGCGCGGCCGGCAAGCTGGACCCGACCCAGGTGCGGGTGGCCGACCTGTTCGAGACCCACACCGATCCGCTGGCGCGGGCGGTCCGCAAGTCGCTGCGCAAGCACTACGGCTGGCCCGAGGCCGGCAAAGGCAAGGACAAACAGACGCTTTCAGGTGTACAGGTGGTGTACTCGCTCGAGAGCCGGCGCTACCCGATCCCGCCGGACTGGGACGCTGAAAATGGTTTTCAGTGCGTGTGCCCGCCCAGCGACTCCGGCATCGACATGTGCGCCCACCGCAACCTGATCGAGGGCTCGGCGGTGTTCGTCACCTCGGTGTTCGGCATGGCGATGGCGTCGGTGGTGGTGCGCGAGCTGGCGGGGCCGTACCTGGCGCCGACCTTGCAGGAAGTGCAAGAGAGCAACGCCGCGGCCGGCCACAGCCACCAGTGCGACTAGCTGGGGCGGGGACAGAGGCCGAGCCGGAGCCGGAACCGGAGCCCGAGCCGGAGCCGGAACCGGAGCCCGAGCCGGAGCCCGAGCCGGAGCCGGAGCCCGAGCCGGAACCGGAGCCGGAGCCCGAACCGGAACCGGAGCCCGAGCCCGAACCGGAACCTGAGCCCGAGCCGGAGCCCGAACCAGGGGCCCCCACGTGCCCGAAGGGATGGGCGAGTCCGGTGGACTCGGCCAAGTGGGGACCGGAACCGGAGCCCGAGCCCGAGCCCGAACTAGTAGTCGCTCATCGACTTCTTGGGCTCGCCCGACTTGACCCCGCCCGGTGTGCCCGTGCCGGCAAACGACATCAGCACGTAGAAGCTGGTCCACGAGGCCGCCTGCTTGGCCGCGCCGCGCACCTTATCGGGCACCGGCTCGCCCTCTTGCCGGCCGCCCTGCCGCCACGCCGCCACGTGATCGCGAATGGTCTCGATGGCAAAGGTCTGTTCGGACTGGCGCGGCGGCGCCTTGGCGTCGTGGATGGCCAGCCAGCGGTCGCACAGGTTCATGTCGCCGGCCGCCAGGCACAGGTAGGCGATCAGCTCGGCGAAACCGGGGTCCAGCGGCGCATCCAGCGGCACTTCCAGGGCGGCAGCGCTGGCGCGGTCCATCATGCGCGCCGAGATCAGCGACGCGGCGACAAAGGCGAGACCGTGGCCCTGCCCCAGCGCGCGGGCGAGCAGGAAGCCGGCGCGGGCGGTCATGGCAAAGTTGCCGACCTCGGCCCACTCGGCCATGGCGTCCAGGATCTTGCCGGGCCACGCCGAGTCGGGCAGCTCGGCCATCGCCATCAGCTCGTCCATGGCGGCGCGGGCGTTGGGCTGCTTGGCCAGGTAGCCTTCCAGCGCTTCCAGCACTTCGGCGATGGTCGGCGCGTGGAAGTTGTCGGCCCACTGCACCGAGAAGTCCGAGTCGATGAGGTACAGCACCATTCGCGACAGGCGGTCCTTGGGCCACTGCGGCAGCTTGTAGCGCTCCCACAGCTCGTGGACACTCATCCACACCAGCGTGCGCGCCGCCTCGTCGTCCGTGTTGCACTGGCCGAGCCACAGGTCCTCGACATCGCTCTGCAATTCCGCAGCAGCCGCCTGCGCCGCCAGGGTCTCGCGGTCGGCCTTGACGCCGAGCTTGGCCAAGGTCTCGATCAGCTCGCCCTCGGGGCAATTGCGCAAGTTGGCCTGGTTGGGATCCCAATCGCCCAGATCGATGGTGGCACCCATTTTCTACTCCTTGATTCGTATGTGTTTTACGAAAGCGCGGCCAGCGCCGCCAGGACCGCGTCGGCGTGACCCTTGACGCTGACCTTCTTCCAAGCCGCGGCAACCTTGCCGTCGCGGTCGATGACAAAGGTCGAGCGGATCACTCCCTCGACTTCCTTGCCGTACATGATCTTCTTGCCGTAGGCGCCGTAGGCCAGCATCACGCTTTTGTCGGCGTCGCTCAGCAGCGGAAAGTTCAGACCGTACTTCTTCTTGAAGCGCTGGTGCGCGGCCAGCGAGTCGCCCGAAATTCCAAGCACGACCGCACTCTGCGCAGCGGCGAGCTGGGCCTGGCGGTCGCGGAAGTCGCACGCCTCGGTGGTGCAGCCCGGGGTGTCGTCGCGCGGGTAGAAGTAGACCACCACGGGCCGGCCGCGCAGGGCCGACAGCGTCACCGTCGCGCCATCGTCAGCGGGCAGCGAAAAATCGGGAGCGAGGGTACCAACTTCGGGCATGGGAACTCCTGGGCCAACCGGCCACATGCAGCGCGGCGGTAAAAGCTCACCGATCTCGCGGCAAATCGCAAGGGCACCGCCCCCGCAGATTGATCCCAATCACGAAAGCCCTTATGGTGAAGACAGGCCGCGGTACCGCAGCTCGGGGACACCATGCGCATTGCCATCATCAGCGACGTTCACGCCAATGTGCAGGCCCTGACCAAGGTGCTCGACCGCTGCGAGCGCGAAGACGTCGACGAGGTCATCTGCCTGGGCGACGTGGTCGGCTACGGGGCCAATCCCAATGAGTGCTGCGACTTGCTGCGCGAGTACTGCAGCGTGGTCCTGATGGGCAACCACGACGCCGCCACCGTGGGCGTGATGGACGCGGACTACTACTACGAGTCGGCCCGCCGGGTGCTGTACTGGACGCGCAAAGAGCTGACCGAAGAGAACTTCCGCTGGCTGTACTCGCTGCCCTACTCGCACCAGCGGCCCGACCTGGACGCCGGCTTCTACCACGCCGCGCCGATCCTGCCCTCGGGCTTCTACTACGTGGTCCGCAACGAAGAGGCCGAGGCGCTGACCCGCATGAAGGAAGGGTTCTTCACCCACAACTTCATCGGCCACTCGCACCTGACCACCGCCTACGAGTACAGCGGCAAGAAAGTCCGCGATACGTCGGGCAGCTACGCGTACAAAGAGGGCAACCGCTACCTGCTGAACGTGGGTTCGGTAGGCCAGCCTCGCGACCGCAACCCCCAGGCTTGCTTTGTGATTTTCGACAGCCGCACCAAGGCGATTCAGCACGCCCGCGTCGCCTACGACATCGCCGCCGCCCAGGCGCGCATCCGCGAAGTCGGCCACGACGAGAAGTTCGCGCGCCGCCTGTCCGTGGGGCAGTAGCGCCACAGCCGGCGCGTCGGCCCGCGACCCACCGCCCGATCCATCCCACCGTCAACCGTTGGGATAGATGCGCGCGCGCAGGCGCCAGCGGCCCAGTTCCTTCTTCTTGCCGGCCGGCTCGGCCGGAACGACCCGCAAGAGGAAGCCCTCGCCGCTGCCGTTGTTCACCAAGATCTGCCGCGCGGCCGGTTCGCCGACCGGGATCTGCCGCAGGTCAGCCTTGCTACCCAAGTCGCGAATCAGCAAGACGTATTGTCCGGCGGGCGCCGCCGCCTCGATGCTCAGCTGGGTCATGCCCGCCTCGCCGCCCTCGACGCGCAGCCAATCGGTGGCGGCCGAGTCGCCGGTGTCGCCGTTGTGCCACGCACCCAGCACCATCGCCTGGGCCGAGTCCTCGGTGTTGTTGGGCTCGGTCTCGCCCTGATCGACCGCGCCGATGATGCGGTAGCGCAGCGTGTAGGGGACCTCGTCGGGTCGCAGCTCGGTGCCCTTGGGCGCATGGCGCGAGACCACCAGCGAATCCGGCAGTTGCTTGGCCTCGCCCACGAACGACAGGGTCGCCTTGACCTCGCCGGGCAGCAGACGCCGCGCCGCCAGGGTGCGCCGCGAGCCGTCGAGCAGGGCCAGCCGCAGCCAGCTTTGCTCTTGACCGGCCGGCAGCTCCACATCGACCTGCAGCAGCTGCGTCTCGGGGCTGCCGGCGATGGCGAAAGCATCGCGGTCGGTCGGACCGTCTAGGACGCCGCTCCAGCGCAGCTCGGGCTGCGACTCGTTGCCGGGTGGCTCGTCGTTGGGCTCGGCCTCGGCGTGGAGCGGTCGCGGCTGGCGCTGGATGGTAAGGGTGTACAGGTCGGACAGCGACTCGCCCGGCACCTGGCCCGGCACCTGCGCCTCGCTGATGCAGACGATGCGCGGCTGCAGCTGCGGATTGACCAGACGCAGGCGCTCGCCTTGGCCCTTGCCGCGGTGCGAGTGGGTCAGCAGCGGCTTGTCGGCGTCGCGGTGCAGCGTGAACTGCAGGTCCATGTTGGGCACGCCCTCGGCGCCAAGGACCAGTTCCTCGCCGTCGGCGGCGCCGGGCAGCACAAAGCAGTCCTGGTCGCCGTTTTGCGCCGAACGCCGTTTGCCAATCATGCCTTGCACTTGGTCGCCCGGCCCCAGCGGATTGGCGTGGGCCACGTCGTCGTTGGGCTCCTGCTCGCGCGGATTGGGTGCATGGCTGAGCCAGGCCGCCACCGCAACCGCCGCCGCCAGGGCTAGAATTGCGCCACCGAACAGCCAGATGCGCTTTTTCTGCGCCGTCGGTGCCGCAGCCAGCAGGCGCTCGGCCTCGTAGACCTCGGACGGACGCTGCGGAGCTGGAGCCGGGACCGGTTGGGCGGCGGGCTGGGTGCGGGTGTCGAGCAGCGGGATCACCGCCGAAGGCCGCCGCGC
>JACRCU010000418.1 GCA_016218865.1 Deltaproteobacteria bacterium
AGAACGAGGACTGCGACTCGGGTGTGTGCTTGACCACCTCGCGCACGGTCTACGGCACCAACGCCAAGATGAAAGACCTGGGCGAGGGCCGCCACAAGATCTACTTCCAAAACGACAAGGGTGGGCTGTCGTATGGGCCCGAGGGCCCCTTCTTGTCGTGCACCCAGGCCACGGGCTGCGTCGAACCCACGACGCCAAGCGCGACCGTCAAAGTCTGCGCCGCCTCGACCGAACAGCAATGCACCAGCGTCAACAACGCGGCGACCCTGACGCACACGACCCAATGGGACGGTACCGCGGCCGACGTGTACCAGTGCAGCGGCTGCCTGACCAAGCAATTCCAGGGCAAGCCGATGTATCGGAAGGCCTTCACCCTGATGTCGCCCGAAGCGTGCAAGAAGCTGTACGACAACGCCTGGGCGCTGGAGACCACAGATGCCAAAGGCCGTTCAGGCATCTTTGTGGGCACCCAGTTTTACGTCAAGTACTGGCCCTATTGGGGCAAGGGCGGTCCCGATAACGGACTGCAGATTTCGGATTACGTGAACGTCGGCAAGGAAAACGCCCTCAAGCCCGAGGGCACGACCCCCGCGCTCGGCGACCTGCTGGAGCAAGAGCCGACCTTGCCCATCCTGCGCCGCCTGATTCTCAAGGACCCCAATCCCACTTCGCCGCTGCAGCCGGCGACGGTGGCCGCACTGCGCGCCGCTGGAGTCGGCGATGACCTGCTCGGCTGGGAGGCGCTGCCCGAGGCGCAGAAGAACGCGTACCGGCGGGCCTATCACACCATCAACAACCCAACCGGTCCGGCGGTCAGCTACCACTTCCCGATCGGGGCCTGCGCAGCGGCCTCCTGGACCTACCACGTCCGCGAGTCGATCTTCAACATCAAGAACAACTCTTCGGTGGTGGTGTCGACTGCCCACACCTACGATTCGCCGTTTGCCGACCCGTCGCTGAACAAGACCGTCTGCGTGCCGGACCCCTACCCCAATGGCACGATGTGTCCGCCGCCGGGCGAAGAAACCAACTATCCCCGCCCCACGGCCGGCCAATTCTGCGCCAGCGGCTTCTGTGCCGCCGATACCCACCGGTGCGAGTCGGGCTTCCACAGCTACGAAATGACCTACGGGCAGTCGCGCTCCGACGAAAATAGCGGCAACTCCGACAACAAGCTCGGGGCGATCGGCCTGGATCAGGACAACGGCGCGGTCTTCAACTTCGACGATGTCACCCCGGCGGGCGTCGCCCTGGACGAAAGCCTGGACGACCACCGCCACTACCTTTTGGAGGGGCACTCCAAGGAGACCCTGTTCCTGCTCGGCTACACTCGCGAAATCCTGAACCTGAGCTTCAGCCTGGCCGTAGTGCCCGGGGCCGCCGACACCGGCGACAAGGCGTCGTACAAGCAAGAACTGAAGATCTGCGGGGTCGTGCCACCGTCGATGCCGACCCTGCCTTCTGCGAGCTGCGGCGCAGTGCAGTGGGACAACGGCGAGTACAAGGGCCCGCAGTGCGCCATCACCCGCAAGGCCATCAGCGTGGGCATCGAGCACCAGGCCAAAGGGGCGACGGGCGAAGGCGAGCACGGCGGCGGAGGAGGGTCTGGGTCCGGTTCGGGCTCCGGTTCGGGTTCCGGTTCCGGTTCCGGTTCGGGCTCCGGTTCCGGCTCGGGTTCGGGCTCCGGTTCCGGCTCGGGATCGTCCGCGCCGGCCCAGGCGCCCAGCAGCTACGAAGCGGGCGGTGGCGGCACCGAGAATATCGTCGATGCCGGCGAGATCACGCTGGCCGAGTACGAGATTCCGCTGCCGCTGCAGGAATGCCCAGAGGAGTTCGAGGGCGTCAAGCTCGTGTTTGGCCGCGCTTGCTTCAAGAAGAAGTTCACGGCCGGGCCGGTGCCGGTGCAGGTCGAAATGGAGCTGGCGCCCGAGGCCAACCTGTCGTTTGGCGCCGAGCTCGACTCCGAGACGCTGGAGCCAGCTGCCGTCATTCGACCCGCCATCGGCCTGGGCCTGGAAGTCAAGGCCGGTCCGGGCGGCGACGTGGGACCGCTGGAGTTGTTTGCCGGCATCATGGGCAACATCACGCTCATCGAGGTGGCGCTGCCGGTCATGTTCGGCATCGGCTTCGAGCAGGCCACCACCCAGGTGGGCGACAAGAGTCAGGTGGTGCCGAACCTGTGGATCATCAACAAGGTCATCACCACCAACCTGGAGCTGACCTTCTTGCAGCTGGCCCTGAGCCTGTTCTTCGAGGCCGGCGCCGGGCCGTTCAAGTTCTCGATCAGCTGGGAGTTCTTCACCTGGGACGGCATCACCCTGACATGGCAGCTCTCGGAGAGCAAGGTGTACCAGTACAAAGTCGATTTCGATTTCAAGATGTTGGACCCGAGCCACAGCGCCGGCACCGGCACAGGGAGCACGCCATGAAGCAGAGATTGGCCATCGCCGCAGCGGTTGCGGCCATCGGTCTGGCCGCGGTGGGGCTGTGGTGGAGCGCGGGCGGCTCCCAGAGCCAATCGCCGGACGGGCACCCGAGTGGGCGCGCCGCTCGGCCGGTGCCGCAAAGCTCGGCTGACAGTGAGAACGCGGCAATGGGCCTTGGACCCGTGCCCGCCACGCTGTCGGTACACTACGCGTTTCGGATGGTGGGCGGCAGCTTTCCCAAGCAGCTGGAGAGCGAGTTGGCGGCCACGCTCGACCTGGGCGCGCTCCGGCAAGACGGCACAGAGCGGTGGCTGCCGGTTCGCCTCGCTGGTCCGCAGCTGCAGATGAACCAGGCCGCGCAGTCGGTTTTCGACGTGCCCGCCGATCGGGCCGAGCTGGCGGCACCCTGGGCGGTGCGGGTCGATGGCGGCGGCCGTGTGGTCGAAGTACGTTTCGCTGCAGGTACTTCGACGACCACCCAAGGCGTGCTGGCCTCGCTGGCCCAGGCGGTGCAGCTGGTTGGCCCGGCCCATGCCGGCGAGCGGACCTGGCAGACCGACGAGCGCGACGCCAACGGGCCCTACCAGGCGACGTACACCCGCGAGGGCGACGGCAGCGTGACCAAGCGCTGGACGCAAACCCAGGCGGGCTTTTCGGCCACCAGCCAGGCGCACTACGCCCTGCGCGATGGCCACATCGACACGGTGCACTGGGAGCAGCAAGGTACGGCCGTGACCTCGAGCCTGGTTGCGGGCCGCGAGACGCGGTTCTCGGTGGTCATCGACCTGCACTACCGCGGCAAGAACGCCGGCGACTGGGCGGTCGGCTTGGACCCAAAGACGCTGCGCCCCTACGACCTGGGGCAACTGGCGCTGCGCCGCCGGGCCGCCGAGCCGCCGCGCGCGCTGCAGGTCGTGCTCGACGAGGTGGTTGCCCTGGCCTCGGGAACCGATACGGCTGGCCGCATGAAGCTGCGCGCCGATTTGACCCGCGCCATCGCCGCCAACCCCGCTGCGGCCAAAGCCGTTGGACAGACCTTGCGCAAGGGCTCGCTGACGGGCCGCGCTCGCACGGTCGCCATTGCCTCGCTGGTAGGCGCACGCACCGCGGAGGCCCAGCGAGAGGTGGCCGAACTGGCCGCAGACCGTAGCCTTGCCGAAGACTTGCGCCTCAGCTTGCTGCAGAGCGCCAGCCTGATGAGCAGCCCCACGCCCGAGTTCGTCGCCATGTTGGCGCAGCTCGCCTATGCCACAGACGACCCGGGCTATAGCGCGGCCGCCGCAACCACGCTCGGCGCCTCGCTGGCGTTCCTGCACGAACACCACCCGCAAGAAGCCAAGCAAGCGCTGCAGGGCTATGTCGAGCACGCCAAGCAGAATGTCCAGCCCGAGCCGTCGGCGGCGAGTGCGGCCTTGCCGCCCGTGGGCATCCGCATTGCCTGGCTGGCGGGCCTGGGCAACACCGCGGATCCGGCCGCGCTGCCGGTCATCCTGGCCGGGCTGCACGACAGCAACGAATTGGTGCGCGGCTCGGCGGCTCTGGCGCTGCGTTTCCAGGCCCCCACGGCCTGCATCGAGGCCATGCAGCAGCAGATGGCGACCGATCGGTCGATCCACGTGCGCGAAAACATCTTGGAGGCGGCCCAGACCATGGGGCCGGACGTGACGGCTTCGCTGGTGCAAAAGGCGCTGTTCTACGACTCGAGCGAGTTCGTGCGCAAGGCTGCGGCCTACGTGCTGGCCACCTGGTCGCACGAAGCGCCCGGTCTGCGCGCGGTGCTGGTCGACGCGCTCAAAGTCGAGAAGTCGCCGCGCGTGGCCGAAGCGCTGAAAAACTTTGTCGAACCCGGCCGCATTCCCGGCTCGCCGGCCGCCGCCCCCCACCTTCCGGAGGCCAAGCCGTGAGCCACGCCGTTGTTTCGACCCTGTGCTTGCGGATCCCGCTGGCGCTGCTGGCCCTGCTGGCGGCGTGCGGTAGCGACGGCGGACCAACCTGCGGCAAGGGCACCGTGAAATCGGGCAGTTCCTGCGTGCCGACCGGCGACGCGTTGAGCTGTGGCCCAGGGACCACGTTGGTGGCCGGCCAGTGCGTGGCCGACACGACCAGCGGCCCGAGCGATGCCGACACCGCCGATGCCGCCGATACTTCCGGCGGGCCCGACGTGACCAGCGATGCGCCGCCCGTCGACGCGGTGTGCCAGCCCAATTGCCAACTGCGCAACTGCGGTGACGATGGCTGCGGCGGCCAGTGCGGCGTCTGCAACACGCCAGAGAAGCCGACCTGCAACACCGCGATCGGCGTGTGTGTCGCCAAGTGCGTGCCGCAGTGCCAGAACAAGAATTGTGGCGACGACGGCTGCGGCGCAGTGTGCGGAACCTGCGAGGGCAACCTGACGTGTACCAGCGCCGGGCGCTGTGTTCCGCCGCAGTGGACGTGCAACCCGAACTACTACGCGGCGGGGGACGCGTGCGACTGCGGCTGCGGCGCGGCGGACCCGGACTGTGCGGACCCCCAAGCGTACCTGGCCGGCTGCACCGAGGGGCAAAAGTGCGACGTCGCGGGCACCTGCGTGAGCAAGGCGCCGTCCGGGTGGACTTGCCCGGCAGACAGCTACGCGGCCCTGGATGCCTGCAACTGCGCGTGCGGGGCGGTGGACCCGGACTGCTCGTACAGCGACCTGCCGGTCCTGGGCTGTGCCACCGGCCAGAGTTGCCTGCCGAGCGGCACTTGCGGCGTCTGCACTCCCAAGTGCGACGGCAAGAGCTGTGGCGACGACGGCTGCGGCGGCGAGTGCGGATCGTGTGGCAGCGGCACCACCTGCGACGAGGGCAAGTGCGTCGACCCGTGCGGGCCCAAGCCACTGGCTTGCAAGTACAGCGAGTGCGGCAGCGACGGCTGTGGCGGCTCCTGCGGCGAGTGCCCGAGCAATTCGACCTGCAACAGTGGCCACTGCGAGGCACTGGCGCTGCCGACCGCGCCGACTTCGTGCGTGAGCCACTGCGGCACCCAGGCGCCGGCCGGCTGCTACTGCACCGCCACTTGTGCCAAGAACGGCACGTGCTGCCAGGACTATTCGGCGGTCTGTTCGTGCGCGAAGAACTGCGCCGGCAAGCAGTGCGGCCCCGACGGCTGCGGCGGCCAGTGCGGAACGTGTCCAACGGACAAGCCATTCTGCGGAGCTGATCAGCAGTGCGCCAGCGCGTGCACCCCAAAATGCGACGGCAAGATGTGTGGCGACAACGGCTGCGGCGGCGAGTGCGGCAGCTGTGGGCCCGCTGCCACGTGCTCGTGGACGCAGCAGTGCGTACCCACGGCGTGGACGTGTCCGATCAACTACTTCAAGGACGGACAAGCCTGCGACTGCGGCTGCGGCGCTGTGGACCCCGACTGCAGCGACCCCAAAGCCCTGGTCTTTGGCTGCCCGACCAGCACCACCGCGTGTGACGGCCAGGGGCTGTGCAAGATCAGCTTTTGCACGAGCGACGCGGCGTGCGGCGGCAAGTGGTGCTCTGGGGTGTACGCGGCCGGGGGCGGCTACTTCAAGGGCGCCTGCGCCACGGCCAACGGTCTTGGCAAGGCGCCCGGCAAGACCTGCAAGGCCGACGCGGAATGCGCCAACTCGGCGTGCATCGGCGGTCTGTGCCGCACCTATTGCCAAGGCGACGGCGACTGCCCTGCGACCCAGCGCTGCCTTGGCCTTGCCGTGACGGCCGCACAAACAGGCAAGACCATTGGCTTTGCTTCGGTCTGCGCGACCGTGAACGGCAGCGCCGCGGCCTGCACGGCCCAGAAAGACTGCCTTGGCCAGGGCGAGCTCTGCCAAGCCTTTGTCGACCCGAAGACCCTTGGTCCTCGCTTTCTGTGCGCGATTGGCACCTATGGTGGCGGCAGCTCGTGTGCGTCGAGTGCCTGTCCTTCTGGACAGTTGTGCGCAGCGGGCGCCAAGGGCCCCGTGTGCGGGCTGGCCTGCCCAGGCGGCGCGGCGGACTGCCCCGGCGGGTCCAGCTGCGGCAGCGCGATCTTCAACAACCACGGGACACAGGACCCGACCGACGACCCAACGGTGGCCACATGCGTCCAGAAATGAAGTCTTTGCCGGTGGCACTGTGGGTGGTTGCGGTGGGCCTGGGCGCCTGCGGTGGCGGCGAAACGCTGACTTGTGCCAAGGGCACACAGCAGGTCGGCGGCGCGTGCGTGGCCGAAGCACCGGTGGATGCCTGCGGAGCCGGCACCGTGAAGTCCGGCAGCCAATGCCTGCCTGCCGGCGCCGATGCCGAGGCAGGCGACAACGGTGACACCGCAGACGCGCAAGGAGACGTCCAAGTGGACGTGCCCGGCGATGCCAGCGCCGCCGCCTGCGACCCACCTTGCGCCAAGGGTCAGGTGTGCCTGGGCGGCGTGTGCGAACAGCCGAGTCCACCGCCAGGCTGGGCCTGCAGCAGCGAGAAGTACGCCGACGGCGCGGCTTGCCACTGTGGCTGTGGCGCCGCCGATCCAGACTGTGCGGACGCCGGGTTGGCCGTGGTCGGCTGCGCGAGCGGCAAGTGCGAGCCCGACGGTACGTGCAGCGTCTGCAAAGCGGATTGCGCGGGCAAGGAGTGTGGCGACAACGGCTGTGGCGGTTCGTGCGGCGGCTGCTTCGTGCCCGGCAAGACCAGCTGTGTGGCGGGCACTTGCCAGGCTTGCCAGCCCAAGTGCACGGACAAGGCGTGCGGCGACGACGGCTGCGGCGGCACGTGTGGCAGCTGCGGCCAAGGTCTGTCGTGCCAGTTCGGTGCGTGCGTCGATCCGCCCGCTGCCGAGAGCTGTGTCGGCCACTGCGGCGGTACCGCGCCTTCTGGCTGCGCCTGCACCGCCGATTGCGCCAAGAAGGGAAATTGCTGTGTTGACGTAGGCAACTGCGCCTGCCTGCCGGAGTGCAAGGACAAGCAGTGCGGCGACGATGGCTGCGGCGGCACCTGCGGCGACTGTGCGCCGGGCTCCGCCTGCAGCTCTGGCAAGTGCCTTACCCCAGTCTGCACCGACGCGACCTGCAACGGCCACGGCGTTTGCCAAGCCGCAACGGTGCAATGCGACTGCGCTCCGGGCTATGCGGGCGCGGCGTGCGACGGGTGTGCCCCTGGGCTGGTCGGCTACCCCAACTGCGGCACACCGTGCACCGACGACGCGGGCTGCGACGACGCCAACCCGTGCACCGACGACGCCTGTTCGGCCGGCGTCAGCTGCGTGCACCTGGCGGGCGATGGCACATGTACGGACGGCGAATTCTGCACCGGCGGCGATGCCTGCGTGGCCGGAACCTGCAAGCCCGGCACCGCCAGCCCGTGCGACGACAAGAACGCCTGCACAGCCGATAGCTGCGACAGCAAGCTGGGTTGTGTCTATCTGGCCAGTGCCGCGACCAGCTGCGAAGATGGCGATCCGTGCACCATGGCCGAGACCTGTAGCGGCACGACCTGTGGCGGCGGCAAGCCGACCAACTGCGACGACGGCAACCTCTGCAGCACCGACAGCTGCGACTCGGCGGTACCGGGCGGCTGTGTCTACGAGCCCAGCGGCCTGGTGTGCGAGCTGGGCGACCCCTGCAGCGAGATCGCCACCTGCACGGACTTGGCCTGCACGTCGGCGTCGGCCAAGAACTGCGACGATGGCAACGACTGCACCGTCGACGCGTGCCTGGCCACCAGCGGGCAATGTACGCACCAGCCCGGGTCAGCCAACGCGCCCTGCGATGACCACGACTTCTGCACCACTGGCGACGCGTGCAACGCGCAGGGGCAGTGCGGCGCGGGGGCAACCATCTGCGCCTTGACGGTCACCGCCGGGCTCGTCGGCCACTTCAGCGCGGCGAGCCCGAGTTCGCTCATTACGGCGGGCGGCGACCAAGTGGTCGGCTGGCAAGACCTGTCCGGCAAGGAGCACCACTTGGCGCCCGTCGACGCGGGAGCCGTGCCCAAGCGCGTTGCTGCCGCTTTCTCGGGTCGACCCGGCGTGCGCTTGACCGACTCGAAAGGCCTGTCCTCCGAGGCATTTGCTGTGGCCAGCGCGGCAAGCGTCTTTGCCACGGTGTGCTTCGAAGACGGCGCCGCGAGCGGTACTGTGGCCGCCCACGGCAGTGCGGGCCAAGGTTGGCAAGTGGCCCAGAGCAGCCAATCCAATGCCAGCGTCGCCCAGTTCGTCGCTGGCACCCAGACTGCGGGAAGCGGGCAGAAGATCCAGGCCGGACACTGCTACGTGCTGGCTGGCCGCGTGGGCAGTGCCGCAACCGAGCTCATGCAGATCGAGACCGTCGCCGCCGCGAGCTCGGTTGCGGGTGCCACGCTGGCGACCGACAGCGCCGCATTGCATCTCGGCACCGGCTCGGCGGGCGACACGGGCGGCGTCATCGTGGGCGAACTGCTGTACTTCGACCGGTACGTCACGGACGCCGAGCGCGACAGCATCGCGACCTACCTGCGCCTTGCCTGGGGCTTTGCCCCACCCGTGCCCGATTTTGCCTGGTACGACGCGGCGGACCTGGCCACGGTCGCAACGGGCACTGGCCAGACCGTGACGAAGTGGCAAGACAAAAGCGGCTTGGGACGCGACGCCGTCGTCGGCACGAACTCGGCGCCCGTCTGGTATGCCACCGCGACCGGCAATGGTCAGCCGGCCATTCGCTTCGACGGCGGCACCGTGCGGCTCCAGACCAGCCCGGTGCCGACCAGCCCGACCATGACGGTCTTCGCGGTGTACGAGCTCGACGCGACCGCGCCGTGGGGCAGCATCTTCAACCAGGGGCACGACACCTACTTCTCGTTGCGCAAGACCGAGACCAAGGCAGACAGCCTGAACTGGCACATTGCCGCCAACAACGATGCCCCGCTGCTGCCGTTGGACTTGGGCAAGTGGCGCCTGCTCACGGCCGTGCAAGACAGCGCCACTAGCACGGCCTACCACCAGCCGGACCAGCCGCAGCAGACCAAGCAAGGACCGATCGCCGCGGGCAGCGAGAAG
>JACRCU010000430.1 GCA_016218865.1 Deltaproteobacteria bacterium
CGGCCTGGGGATTGCCCGCGGCTACCGGCAAATTGCCGCGGGGGCTTCCGCAGTTGACGCATCTGCCCGCGGGGGCTAGCCTGCCGCCTGGAAACCATCCGGCGATTTTCGTTGCAGTTCCCGCCCCCGATGACCCATGCCCCCCGCCAGCCGCTCCCCGCCGCTCAAGCGCTGCAGCGCGACCTGATCGTCGTGTCCGATTTTCACCTGGGCCGCGGCAAGAACCCGGACTCTGGGCGGTTCTGGGCGTTGGAGGCGTTCTTCTACGACAAGGACTTCCTGGGCTTCGTCGAGTGGCTGTGCCGGTCGGCCGAGGGGCAGGCGCACAAGCCGCGGCTCATCTTCAACGGCGACACCTTCGACCTGCTGCGGGTCGAGCCGGAAGCGGAGGATCGCCCGGCGCCGCCGTACCTTACGCCCGATCAGGCCACGCGGACGCTGCAGAGCATCCTGGACGGTCACCCCACCTTCGTCCACGCCCTGGCGGTGGCGGTGCAAGCCGGCCTGCCGCTGGTGTTCTTGCCGGGCAATCACGACATCGAGCTGCAGTGGCCGCCGGTGCAAGACGTGGTGCGCCGCGCGGTGGTCGCCGCCGTCGATGCGATGGGCGGGCAGGGCGAGCAGGTGGCGGCCGAGTTCCTCAGCTTTCGCCCGTGGTTCTACTACGAGCCGGGCCGGGTGTGGATCGAGCACGGCTGCCAGTACGACCCTGAAAATGCTTTTCAGTGGTACCTGCGCGGCGGCCTGAGCCCGGCCGATGCCGACGACACCGAGGAGGACCAGCCGCTGGGCAACTTCTTTCAGCGCTATCTTTACAACGGCTTTGGGCCCATCACCTTCATGGTGCCGTCGTCGCGCGCCAATTTCCGCTACGGCCGCTGGCTGCTGCTGAACAACCCCTCTTTGCTGGTTCACGCCGCCACGCGGCAGTTGCCGTTTGCGTTTCGCTGGTTGCGGCGTCTGGCCCTGCGCAAGCTGCAGCCGCCCAACGCGCTGCCCCTGGTGCATCAGGCCGAGCTGGCGGCGCTGGCCGAACAGAGCGGGCTGGGCGAGCACCTGCACCGCATCGAAGCGCACAAGCAGCTGCGCGGCGACGTGGTGGCGGCGGTGGAGACGCTGACCCGCAACCTGGTGCGCGCCATGGGGATCGCGATTCTGGGCACGCTGATGGTGGCGGCGCTGTGGTTCTTCGTGCTGGACGTGTTGCAGCACGCCGACCTGAGCGCGCCGGTCAAGACCCTGTGGTTTGTGGTGATGACCTTTGTGTTCTTCAGCGGTTTGACGGTGGGCGGCACCCTGCTGCTGCTGCGCGAGCGGCCGGCCGACGAGCCGAACCCGCTGCCCGCCGCCGCCGCCCGCATCGCCGCGCAGATCGAGGTGCCGCTGGTGGCTTTTGGCCACACCCACGACGAGACGGTCACCCGGCTCGCGCACCCTACCTCGCGCGGCTGGTACTACAACACCGGGACGTGGATTGCGGTTTTCACCCACGACGTGCTGCTGCCGCGCGACCGGGTGCAGTACACCTTCTTGCGGGTGCGGAGCCACCACGGCGAGCTGCTGAGCTGGCATCCGGCGCGCAGCCAGCCGGTGGACGTGGTTCTACTTGACGAATAGCAAGTGATGAATAGCTAGTTCTGTATTGATGAATAGCTAGTCTGCGAAATCGCCGGCGTACTCGATGGTGCAGATGTGGCGGAAGCCCTGGTGCGGCCCGCAACCCGCGCCGGTGACGCCGAAGTTCGGGCTGAGCAGGTTGCTGCGGTGGCCGCGACTGGGCACGCCGTCGTCGATGAGGAGCTGCATCACCACCATCCGGCCGTCGTCCCAGCCGTACGAGATGTTCTCGCCGGTGCTGGCGATCCACTTGCCGTAGCGGCGGACGCGGGCTTCGGGCCAACTGCCGTCGCTGCCCTGGTGGCCGACCCGGCCGGTGGGCCCGCTGTCGCGGCTGTGGTCGCGGGCCGCCAACACCAGGCCGTGGCACAGCTTTAGCGGCGGCAGGGGCGCCTGGGCCTTGAGCGCTGCGATGGCCTCGTCGACCGCCGCCACGCCCTCGTGGGTGCGCAAGTACTCGCCGGGCCGGAGCAGCATCAGGTTGCCCTCGAAGCGCGGACGCAGGGCCTCCAGGTGCGCGGCAAAGGCGGGCGGGTTGCTCCGCAGCGCGTTGGTCTGCTCGAGCACGCCGCGCTCGCTGGGCAGCAAGTCGCTGGGCGGTCGGCACTTTTCGCCGGGGTTCTGCGGTGGCGCGCCGCGGGTGACCCGACCGGCCGGCTCCAGGGCCGCATCGGCGCGTTGCGTGCCGGCACAGGCCGTGTGCAGCAGGGTGAGGCCCATTAGGGCGACCAGGGCGGCGCATGAGGTACGCGGACGGGGCATGGCGGGGACTCCCAAAGGCCGTCGCCATGGTAATGCAACCGTGGGCCGGGCGCCAAAGGGCTGTGCCGACGGGTACCTGCGCGCGCAGCCATCCCGTTGTACTCCAATGACAATCGGGCAGCTCCGCGCGTTGACGCTGCCCGGGCCGGGGCGTAGCCTCGCCGGGGTGTGACCGGATCGTCCGAGCGCCGCCATACGCCTTTTTACCAAGGAATATTCCATGTCCTAGATCCTCGATACCGTGTTGCTGCTGGCGTTGCCGGCGTCTGGCAAGTCGGAAGTGCGCCGCTACATGGAGCACCTGACCCCCGAGCAGTGCCGCGCCGACATGTGCATGGGCCCGACCCTGCAGCTGGACGACTACCCCTACGTGCACTTCATGCACCGCATCGACGACGAGCTGGTGGCGCGCGGTGGCGAGCCGATCTTCTACTTTGGCCCCGAGCGGCCCTTCATCGACGGTCTGACCTGGGGCGCCCTGGTCGCGCTGATCAACGAGGACTACGACGACCTGCTGAACCACCGCGTGCACACGGTGCCGTCGGCGGCGCAGTTCCTGTTCGACCGGCTGGACAACGCCCGCGTCAAGGTGGGCCAGCGGCGCGCCCTGGACCGCATCCCGTACTGGATGCGCCGCGATGTGGCGGCGGCGATGGAGGCCGAAACCCGGGCCCAGCTCGACGAAAAGAACGCGGTGAGCGCCCAGGACAAGACCGGCAAGACGGTGATCATCGAGATGGCGCGCGGCGGCGGCCACGGCTCGGCCTTCCCGCTGACCCCGCCGCAGGGCTACCAGTACACCATCACGATGCTGTCGAGCGACATCCTGAAGAATGCCGGCGTGTTGTACGTGTGGGTGACCCCCGAGCAGAGCCGCAAGAAGAACTACGAGCGCGCCCGGCCCGACGGCCAGAGCTCGATCCTGAACCACGGCGTGCCGCTGGAGGTCATGCTGGGCCAATACGGCTGCGACGACATGGAGTTCCTGCTGAGCCAGGCGAGCAAGCCCGGCACCATCCAGATCGAGAAGGTGGTCGAGGCGGTGGACGGCAAGGGCCAGCGCGTCTACGACACCCGCGTCTACCACCTGCCGGTGTCGCGCTTCGACAACCGCGAGGACCTGACCACCTTTGTCCGCAAGCCCCGCGCCGAGTGGCAGAAGGACGAAGTCGCCAAGATCCACAAGGGCTTGAGCGCCGCGCTGCAGCACCTCGCCAACGGCTAGGGCCTGCCGTACCGTTTGCCTACTACTCCCCGCAGTTCCACTGCCCCCACACCCCGGCGCTTCGCGCCTGCCCCTTTCCCGCCGTGGAGGGTGTTGAAGAGGCCCCAATTCCGTCACCCCCGCGCAGGCGGGGGCCCAGGCTAATTCACTGAAACGCCTGGGTTCCCGCTTCCGCGGGAATGACGAGGGAAGGGGCCTGCGCGAGCTTTCGCAACATGCTCCGTGGGGAGGGTGGACGGCGAAGCCTGCCGGGTGAGGGGCCGTCCCGCGAAACCAGCAAATTTCCGCGCCTAGCGCCAAGTAGTAGCTATCCGGTACGGCAGGGGCTAGGGTTGGTGTCAGGTATTTCCTATTGCCAAACTGTTGGCGGAGCCGAAGCCCGAGCCCGGACCGGAGCGCGAACCGGGTCGAGGTGTCAGGTATTTCCCATTGCCAAACTGCTCGCTGACCCGGGGCCCGAACCCGAACCCGGGGGGCTGGTGTCAGGTATTTCCCATTGCCAAACTGCCGTGCCGAAGCGCCGTTCAGAACAGCCACTTGGCGTGACCGCCGGCATCGTAGGCCGCTCTGACCGCGCACAAGGATTAGCCATCGGGTCAGGGTGCCCGGTGAGCGCCGCAAGGCGGCTAGCTGCACGCGAGCCGATGTGGGCGCCCGTCGAGGTGTGCACCAGGGTCAGGTCGACGACCCGCCGCCGTCACGGATACTGGTGGACCACCGGCACGACCTCGCCGCACGGCCGGCACATCGACGACGGCAGCCCGGTGTTGCGCCGCGTCCGACCGGCCACCGCCTTGAAGACGTCGCCGCTCTCTTTCTCGTCGCACAGCAGGCAGTCGTTCAGCGTACCGTCGGGGTTGTGGTAGGGCGCTTTCAGCAGGGCGAGGCAGGTGGCCAGGCACTTCTTGCGGGTGTGCTGGCTGTTGAAGTACCAGATCTGCGCGCAGGGCAGGTCGAAACCGAGCTTTTGCAGGCACGCCATGGCGCCGGTCTGGTCGGGCTGCAGGGCGCACTGCCGCACCGGGTCGGTCAGGTCGCGCTGGCGCATGTACACGGCGAGGTCGTGCAGCGGCGAGCAGACTCCGCAGGCATCGCCGTGGGTTACGCGGCCACCGGCGGCCTCGGCCTCGGCGCGGCTCGCGAAGGTCTGCAGGCGATAGGTCTTGGTGGAACCGGGGTTCGCCAGCACTGCGCAGATCTTGCCGTGGTCGGGAACGTGCTGCTCGGGGTGCGCGTAGGGGTCCTCGGCGACGGGCGGGTACGGTGTGTCCAGGGTCCATGCCAGCAGCGCCTCGGCATCGGCGTCGGTGTAGGTGGGCGGCGCGAACGCGAGGTCGACGCAGTCGCAATGCGGCTGGCACTGGTCGGCCGTCAAGCCGGTCTTGTCGTTCGGTTGACCGAACAGGACCGTGCAAGTCTTGGTGTTCGCGTCGACTTTGGCATCCGCGGGGTCGGACGGCGCCGGCGAAGTGCAGCCCATCGCGGCGGTCGCCATCAGCAGCGCCAAACCCAGGCCGAGGCTGGTCGGGGACGCATGGGGGGCCGGTATTGGCACTTGACTCCTTTTGCCTTGCGGCAGCATCAGCCTCGGCGGAGCCATGCCACGGCGCTTCCTGGCCGACTCTAGGCCCGCGCCGCCCGGCTGTCCATGCCCATCTTGGCGGCGGTGCTATCCCAACCGCGCCTCCAGCTCCGCCAACTGCCCGCGCACCGTCGCCACCGCCGCCCGCAGCCGCGCCACCTCCTTCTTGCCCAGCGCCTTGGGGTCGATTTGGTCGAATTCCGCTTGCCAGGCGGCGATGGCCTCGCCCCACTTCTCGCTGCGGGTGACGAGCCGGCCCGGCTGGATGGGCGCCGGCGGCTTGGGGTCCGGCAGCTGCAGGCCGGCCTGGTCGGGCTCGGTGTCCCAGAGGCGGTTCTGCTCGGCCAGGTCCACCGCGGCTTTGACCTTGGCGACCGGCCACTTCTCGCTGACCGTCGCCATCGCCAGCCGCGCGCGTTGGTTGGGCTCGCCCAGGCGGCTGATCTGCAGCAGCGCGCTCCAGCCCAGCTGGTCGCGCACCGTGGGCGGCAGCAGGTGGTGGCAGAGGTGGGCGCGCACGCAGCGGCGCAGGGTGGTCTCGGCCAGGTCCAGCTCGGCCAGGTCGGCGGCGTGGGCCTGGAGGAAGTCCGAGAACTTGCTGTCTTTGCCCGGGTCCTTGCTGCTGAACTGCGCCGCGCTGCCGCCAAAGAAGCGCTGCAGGATGTACTGGCCGACGCCCAGGCGGTAGGTGCGCTCGTGGTCGCGGGTCAGCTTCTGCAGGACTTGGATGGCGTCACTGAATTCGCTCTGGATGATGGCGGGTTGCAGCTCTTGCATGGTGCTCCTGGCTGGCGTGCGGGTGGAGTGGCTGGACATTGGCAACGTTGCCAATGTGGGTTTTCTCGGTATCGGGGAGGATACGGCTGGATTTTGGGGGTGTCCAGGTTTCGGAGGGTGTCAGGTATTGACACTTGACACCTCTTAAAATTTGCCATGAAAGATAACGGGTTTCACCTCGCTCCAGATACTTCAGGCTGGCGTGGCGGTCGGGGGGCCCAGTGGAAGAACCTGGTCCATTTCTACACGTTTCGCCCGTAGCCATCGCCGTGACCGTGCCGTTGACCGCCCTCGGCTCCAGCAGGTATCGTTCCATCATGCGGGCAAGAATCTCAAGCACTGTAGGAGTCTTGGGTCGAGGCGCCCGGCCGTTCTATTCGGCCCTTGCTCTTGCCATGGCTCTGGTGCTCGCGACCGCGCCGCGCGACGTGAGGGCGGCTGAGGATGCCGCACTGCCCGCTGGCGTCGATGTCCACTGGTACTGCGAACTCCAGAAGGTGGACGCCGCGACATGTCAGGCCGCCTGGGCGCATCGCCAAGCGCAGGGTGCACTCCTGGATGCGCTGTACGAGGCCGCAGAGGCGACGCCGACCCGCGCCGGCCAATTAGGCACGGTTGGCCCGAGTCCGTCGACCGTGGCGCTTTGGAAAGCGGCGCGCCTGTCCATGATCTACCGCGATCCGGCGGCGCGGTTCGGTACCGTGGTCCAGCTCATGGACCGACCCGATGGACCTGCACGGGCGTGGCCAATGTGGGCCAAACGAGGCCGGGGCTTCGAACTCCGGGCGATGGCTGCGGCCGTGGCCGAAGTCGCTGCGTACCCGGACTGGGACGAAGATGGGCGGGCGGACTTTGCGGCGCTCGATGACCCCACCTTGTTCCCGTGGACCAGGCCGCTGTATGCCCTGGCCCTCGCCGCAGCGCCCACGGAGGTCATGGGAAGGCTGTCGACGGTTGTTTCGCCACAGATTCACGCCGCGGTGGTGGCGCGCGAGCGGTTTCGGCAGGCAGTTTTCGGCGCGGACGAGCTGCATCGCGCTGTGGCGCAGCACTTGGATGCCAATTACGTTGGGACTCTCTACGATTACGGATGGGCCGTAAGGTGGCGGATGCTGGAGGCCTGGGTCGAACGGCATCCCCAGGACGACTTTGCGCCAGACGCGGCGGCGCTGGCCCTGCGGGGCGCGGTCATGGACAGGGTGCTATCGCTTCGAGAAGTCGAGGCCTTCAAGTACACGGCCGCGCGTGACCGCCGCCCGGAGGCCGCCCAGTTCTTCGCCGAGATGGTCGATCCCCCGTCTACGGCGACGCACGTGCAACTGGACCGCCTCGCTCGGCACTGGCTGGTCACGTGGTCCGACCCCGGACCATGGACCGACCGGTGGCGCGACCACGCCGACGTGGTGGCCCGGCGCGACGAGTCTCGCGAGCGGGTGCTGCTCTGGTGGTTCTGGACCCGCCAGGACGCTTACCGCGGCCCCAGGCCCTTCGAGGCGGCTGTGACTCTGCGTACAGAGTTCGACGCCTGGGCTGCGCGCCATCCAGGGCCCCGTTGGCGGTCGGGGGCCCTGCGCTGGATCGCCGGGATGCAACTCCGCGAACGCACGTGCTGTGCCGAGTCAACGCCAGTCAAGTCGCACCCAAGTTGCCGTGTCGCGCCGGCAACGGCCTGCGACCATCTTCGCGCAGGCATCGCCACGCTCATCGAGGCTCGCGAGTTGGCGGCCGCATCGACCGCATCCACTAGCCTGTCGGAAGCACCAGAGGCATTCGACGTAGCCAAAGCCGTCGCTACCCTGGAGGCGGAGTGGCTCACCGGCCTTGGCGCTGCGGGCAGCTTGCCGATCGCACAAGTCCCGCCGCGTTCAGGGTACTCCGCACAGGCCGTGGCCCTAGCTGAAGACACCACACCGAGCGAGAGGGCCGTGCATGGTCTCGACGTCCGAGTCGAGGCATGGATTCAGGGTGTCGAGCGCGCCGCTGCGCTGGCGCCCAGGGGAGCGCCTAGTGGACCGGAGCAGCCATGGTACGGCAACGATTCGGTAGTGAATGCCGAGTGGCAAGCGGTGGTGATCCTCTTTCGTGCCGGTCAGGTGGCGCGCGCGTTGGAGCACCTCACGCGTCTGGCCGGCCAGTTTTCGAGTGAAAACGCGCGCCCGTTGCTCCGCACGTGGCAGGTCTGGGCTGCCAAGGGGGCGCCATGAAATGGGTTCTTGTCTTGGTGCTCGCCCTGACCCCAGCGTCGGCGGCGGCATTCATGACGGATCGTTCAGACATGGTTCCAGCGGGCCGGCTAATTCGTGCGACCGAGCTTGCCATCGGCAGGGTGGGCCGCCAGCCGCACTTGCTCTACCGTCTAGCCCGGCTGCATTACATGGCCGGATTTCTTGGCGACTCTGAGGAGGTCGAGCGCATCTTCAGTCAAAGTGACCTGGTCACTTATCCTCGACTGGAATCATGGCGTCGCGCGACCCACGACCCCAGCACGCCCATCTCGACCGTGGCCCACGTGCGCATGGCGCTGGACTTGTTTCGCGAGGCCCTGACCCTCCAGCCGGATCATGCTCTCGCTTGGCTTGGACTCGCGTCCCTTGTTGAACAAGCCGAGCCATCCAGCGCCGAGGTCCTGGGAGCACTTCCGTTCGAAGCCACAGAGACTGTGTTCACCAAGGCCGGGCCCCTGCACGAGCGCTGGCTCCGTCAAGCCCGCGCTTGGTACGGTCAAGCTGCAGCGGTTCTGGCCACCAGGGGTATGAAGGTGCTGACCTATGCCGTTCCTGGTGACCGCGAGCGACGAACACTCACGGAGGAAGGTCTGCAATTCCTCGAGGCGGCTGACGGCTGGCACCGCCTCGGCCGCAGATTCCGCATCGCCGACCGTCCTGCCTGGGCGCCGACCGAGCGGCAAATGCGCGCAGTGGCCAGGCACGACAAGCCGATTTCCATCTACAACTACGTGACCCCTATCATCTTGCCGCTCCAAGCCAACGTCGGGCTCGATGCCATGCGCGCCCCCAACCGCACCGTCACCTTCGACCTGGATGGCACTGGCCCTCGCGCCTGGACATGGCTCCATGCCACTGCAGGTATCTTGGTGTGGGATCCTGATCGAGGCGGTGTCGTCCAATCCGGTCATCGGCTGTTTGGCACCGTGGCGTGGCGCTTGTGGTGGAGCGATGGCTACGAGGCCTTGGCGCAGCTCGACGACAACGGCGATGGCTGGGTTCAGGGTTCTGAGTTGCGTGGTCTGGCAGTCTGGCAAGACCAGGACGGCAATGGTCGCAGCGATCCCGGCGAGGTCCGGCCTGTGGCCGCGTGGGGCATCGCCGCCCTGGCGACGCATTGGGATTGCGCAGAGGAGCACGGCTTGCGTTCCGACCAGGGCCTGGTGATGGCCGATGGGAGCCGCAGGCCGACATGGGATTGGTTCGCCGAGGGTGGTCAAGGGTGTCAGGTATTGACACTTGACACCTTTTAGAATTCGCCATCAACGATACCGGGTTTCACCTCGCTCAAGATGCTCCAAGCTGGCGCACGACGGCACTGGCTGGACATTGGCAACGTTGCCAATGTGGGTTTTCTCGGTATCGGGGAGGATACGGCTGGATTTCGGGGGTGTCTAGAATTGCATTTTCGTGGGCTTTGGGTGTCGCGCCAGGGCCAGTTTTCGGCGGGAAGCGCTCGCGCGGCGGCGTCGGCATGGCACGACGTAGGCTGCCGTTCTTCGCCCCTGACGGTGACCCGGTTGACGGTGCCGGCGTGTTCGCCTGCCGGCCGCCCTCAACCGCCGCCGCCAACGCGCAGCCGCCCCCGACCTGGACCAGGGTGTAGCGGCCGTGCCTCTGTGCCGGCCGCTCCACCTCGGCCCGCACCGGCAGCGACGACGTTGGGGCAGTCGATCGACAAGGGTATCCGCTCCGCGACCGCCGCGGGTGACTAGATACTTCGGCAAATGGGCGCGAGCGCGACCGGCGTACTCGGGTGGGCGGACGCCACACCGCCGGCAACCTCGGCGGGCACCAGACGTCGCAGAAGCCAAGATTCCTGCAAGGAATTCCCGGGTCCCTTGCTCGGTCCCGCTCCCTTGCGGTCGCGGTTTTTTCGGTGTTTCGACGCATTGGCCTTGTCCGTGGGCCCTGGGCCGATCCTGGTCAGGAGTCACCTTGACCTGCGGCTGGCATAGTCGCTGGTGCATGGCGGCCAGAATCCGCTTGTCTGGCAGCAGCTTGCTGTAGGTGCGCACGTCCACCACGTGGGCATTGAATGGCGCCCAGAAGCCGTCGTCGCCTACGAACATAACGGCGTGTCCAGCCACGCGAGGGCTGCCTGGGCGGTCGGTTTGGACCAGAAAGCCTTTGATATACAGGAGATGCTGCCTGCAAGCGTTGAGTCTGGCAAACCGCGCCCAGGTCGCCAGCGGAATCGTCGGGATGCTGGCCGGCGATCAACGGTTGCGACGAGCCGGGCAGGCACAAGGACATCATCGAGTCCACCTCTGGTTGACACTTGGTGCTGGGGTCAACTGTTCAGAAGTGCTGCAGAAACGGACGGCTGCGGGGCGGTCACAGCCAGCCCAACTAGCGTATGGCACCACCTGGCGTCGCCATACATCGCGCTCCTTGCGTGAATTCCGTCATTTCGTCTTGGTCGAGCGCGCTCTCGATCTCGTTGGCTCCCACGGTGATGGAAACGCCGCGCAGGGACTTGTTTGCAAAGTCAGACAGTTGGCTGGCCGTAATTGGAATCCTTAGCTCCCAGATCGTGTAGATGCCGCTCCCCGTGGCGTTGTGCCTTGGTGCCGTTTCGTCGGCAACTCGAAGTTCGACGATGGACGATCCCAACGCGAGCCGGACCTTTGCTCCCGGTGGGATCGATTCGCGCACCATTCCGGCGGCGACCGGCATCAACACGATGAACCGTTTCCCGTCCTTTTCAACGAGCTGAATGATCTTTCCCCAATTGTACCGCATGGAGAATATCCGTTGGCTCCCAAAGGGCCCTTTTGTCGTCTGGATGTCGTCGCACAGATTCCGGTTGCCGCCACCGCACGCGCTCGAAAACCCGATGGCCGCGACAAGTAGCCCGTGCATCGCCTTGGCCGACCTAAAGTGAATCTGCATGCAAACCTCCAGACTTACAGGATTTGCCATCCCTTTGTGGCCGTGCCGCACTCCGCCTAGCCGGTTCAATCGGGCACGGATTAGGACCTGGCGCCGCTTCCGATTCAGGATGGCCGCTCACCAACTTGCGCCCCTCCGGGCCACCGGACTTCGACACCAGGGTGGTGGAGCCTATGCCGCTTTGCCCTTGTGGTCAATCCAACCTCCGTTGTGCCATGGTGCCAGGTATTGACACTTGACGTCTTCTAAATTCGCTATGGACGATGCCGGGTTTCACCTCGCTCACGGTGCTCCTGGCTGGCGTGCGGGTGGAGTGGCTGGACATTGGCAACGTTGCCAATGCGGGTTTTCTCCGTATCGGGGAGGATACGGCTGGATTTCGCGTGTGTCTATGGCTGTGGCGTGCCAGGGCTTGGGTCGGGTTCCGCGCGCCGCGGGTGGCCTGTTGACGGCGCTGCGACCGCGGGCCTAGTCTCGGCGGGCAAGCACGCGCCATGGCCTGCACCAGGGGGAAACATGCAAAGCCGATGGAACCCGTACGGTTTGCCGCGGCGTGCGCTTGCCCGGCAGGTCGCCTGTGCACTGGGCCTGGCGTTGGTCCTGTGGGCATTGCGCCCAGGCGACGTCGAGGCCGGCGCGCCGAGGTCCGCGTCGCCCGCGCCGCTTCCCGGCGATACGACAGCAGTAGTGCCGGTCTGGCGGATGGTCGAGGCCAAGCCGGTGGTGCGCGCCACCTTTGGCCGAAAAGTCGCGGGCGAGGTGCTGTGGATGAGCCGCAGCACCCGCTTTGTGGCGGTGGAGCAGTACGACGACGACCCCAAGATGAAACACCACGAGTTTCACCAGTCCACGCACGGCAGCTGGGTAGGGGGCACCCCGCCGACTCTCCACCTGTACAATGTCGACCTGGCCAGCGACGTGACCGTGGACCGGTTTTTCGGCGACCCACAGGGCCGCTGGCTCACCTATCGCGCCCAGGGGCAGTTCCATGCCGTCGACGGCGAGAATGGGCGGAGCCTGCTGCCGGCCGAGGCCCGCGCCGACGTGGACGACGACGGCAACAGTTGCCTGCCTCCTCGCGGCGTTGTGTTTGGGCAGGCCGATGAGATGGCCTGGATTGACCAAGCCCGGCAGCAGGTGGTCGTGCGCAGCCTTGGCACCGGCGTCGAGCGGCGGGTCCAGGTCGGCCAGCGAATCTGGCGGTTTGGTCTGGACGCCAGTGGCAGCGTGTGGGTGCGGTACCTGGTCGACCGGGACGCGCGCGGCTGGCCAAAGATGCGCACGACCTGCGCCTGCAAAGCCGGCGTCATGGGCCGGGTGTCGGCCTGCGGCGTCTATGGCTGGTCGGGCCCCGCTTACGCCACGCGCTGGTTCGATGCAGCCGGGCAAGCGCTCGACCTGCCCGCGATGGCCACGCCTTGCGACGGATTCGATGGACCCAAGGAGATTACACCCACCGTCAGTCCGTTTGCGCCGGGGGTGTTCTTGGTGACCAATTTTCGTGACCAGAAGTGCTTCGTCGACCCTCAGGGGCGCGAAATCCGGTGGCCCGGTGGGAAGAAGGTCGGCTCGCTCAACTCGGAGCTGGGCATGGTAGCGCTCTACGATGACGAGCGGCGCACGTTGTGGTGGCCGGCCACGGGGCGCACGGTCGACCTGGGCGCCCGCTGGGTCTCGGCTGCCGATGCCTGCCGTGTCGGACCGGAATACTGGCTTCCGGTTCAGGAAGGAGAAGCTCACGGGCGTATGCGCCTGCGCGACGGATTCGTACAGGTCATGCGGATGGCGTCGGGCGCCGTCCAAGACGTCAAGGTGGGTTTCTACGAAGGTCGGCCGAACGACCGCCAGCCGTGCATCGAATGGCATCGGGACGGGGGGCGGGCCATCGCCTTTGACCTCGCCACCGGCCGGGCGGCGGCTGGTCCGGTGCCACCTCCACCTGCTGATTTCGATAATTTCGAACGTGCACCCGACGTGGTGTTCGACTACCCGGGCCTGCGCTACCTTGCCCTGGGGCCGACAGACCGGCCCACACCGGTGGCGACTGCCGATGGCTGCTACGTGCGAGCACCGGCAGGGGTATTTGACCGAAACGTAGAGACCGGCCCGTGGCAAGTCGTGTGTCCGGAGGGGGCCGGCGGACCGCGCTCGCGAATCGACGCAAGCGACCCGCGGACCGAAGCCGAGGCCGACTGTGCCTGGTCGGCAACCTGCCGGCAGCGCGGGGTGTGCGCGTGGGACCTGGCGCGCGGCTGTACCGTGACGGACGCGGGCTGCGCGGCGAGTACCGCCTGCGCCTTGGGCGGGACCTGTGCCCTCGGCAAGAATGGGTACGGCCAGCGCGTGTGCGTGGCCACGCGCGACGAGGACTGCGCCAAGTCGATGAGCTGCATTCGGTTTGGGACCTGCCATGCCGTGAAAGGCGAGTGCCGCGCGGCCAGCGATGCCGAGTGCCTTGCTTCGGAGGGGTGTCGCGAGCTGGGCTACTGCAAATTGCAGGGCAAGAGCTGCTCGAACTCAAAGGCCGGCTGTCAGGCCAGCCTGGCCTGCCAGGAAGATGGCCTGTGCACGTCCGATGGCGGGTCGTGTGTCGCGGACTGTGCAAGTAGCTGGGAGTGTGAAAGGAGGGGCAAATGCGCCGACTCCCGCGAGGGCTGCATTCCGACCAAAGTCGAACACTGCCAGCGCTCAGCCGATTGTTGGCGCGAGAAGAAAAGCAGCCTCGTCGACAACCAATGTCTTGCGGCCCCACCTGCGACGCAACCTCCGCCCAAAGGCCCGCCGAAGCGCAAGTAGCCGGATTCGGGTTGCGGTGTATGGCTTGTCCTCGTCTTGCGCGCCGTGGCGGTGATGACGGAGGCCAAGGCGCTGGACCGTGGCACCGCCTTGCCGCAAGCCTTGACGCGCGCAGCCCCCGGTTGTTCCATGGGCCGTCCGACCGCCCCGCCGGTTCCAAATCGCCGAGCGGAGACGCCGGATACCTGGAGCCACCATGAACTTCCCCCAGGCTTTTCCTGTCCTGGCCACCCAGCGTCTCGTCCTGCGCGACGTCGACGACCGGGACGTCGAGGCGATTTTCGAGATGGAGAGCGACCCGGTGGCGATGCGCTACTGGAGCCGGCCGCCGATGCGCGATCGGTCCGAGGCGGTGGCCGCCGTGGCGCGCGCCCGCCAGTTCTTCCCGTCGCGCTCGGCGCTGCGTTGGGCGATCACCCTCCGCGACGACGACCGCGCCCTGGGCCACGTGTCGCTGTTCGGCTTCGTGGAGGCGAGCAACCGCGCCGAACTCGGCTACGGCCTGGCGCGCCGGCACTGGGGGCAAGGCTACATGCACGAGGCGCTGGTCGCCGTGGTGGATTGCGCCTTTGGTGACCTGGGGCTGCGGCGCCTGGAGGCCGACGTGGACCCGCGCAACCTGGCGTCGATTCGCGCGGTCGAGCGGCTCGGCTTCCGCCGCGAGGGGTGGCTGCGCGAGCGCTGGCAGGTGGGCGAGGAGATCTCGGACTCGGCGCTATTCGGCTTGCTGGCACGGGATTGGGCGGCGCGGGAGCGCTGAAAAGGGCAAGGTCCGCAGGTCTTTTGGGCGAGGCTGTGGCGATCCTCGCGGGGCGGCGGGAGGTCGGGCTCGGCGGTGACCGGGGGGCGGCCATTCGACCAGCGGACCGGTGCCCGAACCGGTGCCCGAACCGGTGCCTGAACCGGTGCCTGAACCGGAGCCTGAACCGGTGCCCGAATCGGTGCCTGAACCGGTGCCAGAACCGGTGCCCGAACCGGAGCCCGAACCGGTACCCGAACCGGAGCCCGAACCCGTGCCTGAACCGGTGCCTGAACCGGTGCCCGAACCCGTGCCTGAACCGGTGCCCAAACCGGTGCCTGAACCCGTGCCCGAACCCGAGCCGGAGCCGAGGCGCGGCGACCTGAACTTCGGGCATGGTTCGGCCTAACGGCCGGCAACCCGCCCAACCCAACCCGCCCCACCAAGCGCCACGGACCTCTCGGCCCGGGCGCACCACCACACCGACGCCAACCGGCAGCTCTCGCTGCACAATCGCCGCCCCCGGGTCCCCATTCCGTCCCCGGCCTGCCTTCGGCCCGGCGCTGTCTCCGCCGGAACCTGGTGTAGAAGCCACCCCGGCCCGTACGCGACCGCGGCGTCCCCAGGTTGGCTCCCCGGGGCTGCACTGTGCGACTGCAACAGGCGTGCCAGCATCAAGCTACGTAATTCAGCAGACATGCGTGCGAGGCCCCGGTATCAATCGGTATCACGGAGTCTCAACCAGTCTCACCCAATCTCGCCCGCCGTCGCCGGAACGCGCGAGATCGGCCTGGGCCGGGGCGAAGGCCCGGCTGTGCGAAAGGGGGCGTCACCCGCAGGGCGGAGGCGCGGGCGGCCCGCAAGTTGCACCGCCACCGCAGGAATCCACGTTCGGGCCGGCCGCGTCTCCGGGCGCGCAGGCCGGCAGGCCGGAGCGCCTAGCACCCGGTCCGCGCGGAGCGCGGATTCGCCAATCAAAGCAAGCGAATCCAGCCGTTCCGCCTCGACCCGACCCGCCCCTTCTGACCTGGCCCGCGGCCACCGACCCAACGCACCAACAGCCCCCGCCCCAGCCGCCCAGGCCAGGGCCCCTACTTCCGCCCCGCGAAATACCCCGCCACCACCGGATGCGCCGCCACCGCCGCGTGCAAAGCCAGCAGCTTCGGGAACCGGTCGAATACGCTCGCCGGCACGTAGTCGTACGTCCCCGCCAGGTACGAGCGCAGAATCACGAACAGCTTGATGTCCGCCACCGACAGCTGGCTGCCGGCCAAGAAAGGCCCGGCAATCTTGTCCGAAACCGTCGCCGCCCACTGGCTCAGCCAACCGGCGGCAAACGCCTCGCGCGCCGCCTTCTTGTCGTCCTCGGTCTGGCCCTTGCCATCGGGCAGCTTGACGCGCAAGTCCTCGACCGACAGCAGGATCGCCTCGTGCTGCGCCGCCTCCCACGGATCCGCCGGCAGCAGACCGTGGCCGCGGCCGATGTAGCTGAGGATCGCGTTGCTCTGCGCCAGCTGGCGGTCGCCGTCGGCCAGGATCGGCAGCGCGCCGAACGGGGTCTTGGGCTTTAGCGCCTGCCACTGTTCGCGCGACAGGCGGACATCCTCGAACGGCACGCCCGCCACGGTCAGCGCCAGCCGGCACTCCAGGCCGCGCGAACCGTCGAAGTCAAAGTAGGTCAAAGAGATAGCCATCGATTCCTCTTGTTGGTGTAGGGAGTGGTTGGCGCGACTGCGCGGCGGCGACCGGCGGGACAGGCCGCGCCCGCCGCCGGCGGACAAGCTAGGCGCGCAGGTGCGGCGCGTCCAGAGTCTTGGCGCTGGTCCCGGTAAACATTGCGATTCGCCGCGTCGGCCCAGAGGCGCAGTCGCCGGTGGCCGCGCCAGCGGGGCTCAGCTCGCCGTGTCGAAAACCACCTGATCCGCCTCGCCGGCGTGCGCCGGTTCCGCATCCCGCAAGGCCTGCAGCGACTGCAGGCGCGCCCGCAGCGGCGCCAGCTTCAGCGGCAGGCGCCCGGTCTCGGCGGCGTGCGGGTCGGTGTGCAGCGGCATGCCCAGGTCTTCCATGGCGATGTTGACCTCGCGCTGCACGTCGGCCAGGGTCAGGCCCGGGTCCGCCGGCGCCATGCGGGCATACGTCTCGGCCGCCACCCGCGCTGCGTCGATCCACTCGGCCTTGCCGGTCAGGGCCTGCTGCACCGCCGCCATCGCCGTCCGCCGGGCATCGCGCAGCAGCCCCGCGCGCGCCGACTCGGCCACCGCGTAACGGGTCGCCGCCGCCAGGATCATCGTCGCCGGCGCCAGCACGCAGAACACCAGCGCCAGGTTCGTCTCCATGGCGCTCAACCGAGTCGCCTTGTCGGCCACCTGCGTCGCCACGTACAGGCCGGCCACGGTCGCCAGCGGACCGCCGGCCAAGCGCGCTGCGCCGACCACGTGGTCCAGGGTCAGGCCGGGCAGGTTCACCGGCAGGTCGTGCAGCTTCTTGCCGCCGGAAAGCTGAAGATACTCGTAACCTGGGCGGAATTGCCGGCGCGGCGCCTGTCCGCGCAGGGCTGCCTCGGGGAAGTGAAAATCGATGTCCCCCGCCTCGCTCACCAGCAGGTCGCCGCCCAAGCGGCCGGTCAGGTGGGCCCCCGCGCTCAGGGCGGCATCGGCGCTCAGGCCCTCGCTGAGCATCAGGTCCACCACCGCCACCCGGCCGCCGCGGCCCTGGGCCAGCTGCAGGATCCGGGTCGGCAGGGCCTCGTCGGCGTAGACCCCGGCCACGGTGCGGCGCAGCGCCCGCAAGATGCGCATGGCCAGGTCGTTGGTGGGCACGAACTTCTCGATCATCGGCGACTTGCGGGCCACCGCCACCCACCGCGCCGGGGCGATGTCGCGCTCGGGCTCGCCCAGCCGCGCCACGGCCCGCCACAGCGCCCGCGCCCACACCACCACCAGCCACAGGCCGCCGGCCACCAGCGCCAGGATGGCGGCGATGACCAGGATCAGCAGGATGCCGCCGCAGCCCTCGCCCACGTCGGCATCGAAGCTGAGGCCGTCGAACCAGCTGCTGCCCGACTTCTTGCCCGATTTCTCGCTGCGCGCGACCTTGCCCGGCGCTTCGTCCTGCGGTGCCAGCTCCCCCTCCGCGCTCGCCGGCGCGGCTTCGTCGATGTCGTCGGGCTCGTCGTCCTTGGGCTCCGCCCGCAGCGGCCGCGCCAGCTTGGGGCCCGAGCGCCACGGCGCCACCAGCGCCTGCACCACGTAACCCGCGCCCGCGCCAAGGGCAATCACCAGCAGCATCGCCCCCAGGCCCTCGGCGGCGGTGATCAGCCGGTCGTCTTCGGCGGCCTTCCACACCTCGCGCAGCGTCTCGAGCCCGGCGAAAATGCCCACGAACACCAGCCAGGTCGCGCCCAGGTTGGCCAGCAGCGCGAACAGCCACCAGACGATCCGCCGCGGCCAGCCCAGGGTCCGCGCCCGCCGCAGCGCCGCCACGTCGCTCGCCTGGAAGTGGTGCAGCAGCTGACCCGCGCGCGTCACCTGCAGCCGGCACGGCACCCGCTGGCGCAGACGGGCCAAAACCTCGCCCACCACCTCTGGATCCTGGGCCAGCTGCGCCGCCAGCGCGCTCTCTTCGTACGGCCCCGGGCTGCTCGCCAGCGCCCGCAGCACCAGCGCTTCGCAGTGCAGCACGCGGCGTTCGAACTTGGTCGCCGGCTCGCCCGCCGCATCCGCGCGCGCCGGCAGGCCCGGCATCTGCAGCGCCGCCCGCCCCGGCGCCACCCGCATCGCCCGGGCGGTCGCCCAGCCCGCCAGCCTCGCCAGCACCGGCGTCGCCAGCAGCGTCCACAGCAGTATGGTACCCAACTGGCCGTCGGTCATGGCGCGCCCTCCGCCTACTTGAGCTTGTAGAAAAGGCTGCAGATGGGCGGCTGGCAGGTGGCCGCGCTCATGCCCTTGCTGCAGTACAGGCCGTCCTGGCACTCGAACAAGCAGTCCTGGCCGGCGCCGGGCATCGGGGCGCAGCGCAGGGTGCCGGTCTTGTCGGGCACGCACGAACCCTGCGGTCCGCACTCGTTGCCGTCCTTGCACGGCGTGCCGGCCGCGTAGATGGCCGCGCAGGCGCCGGTCTGGAAGCTGCAGAAAGCGCCCTCTTGGCAGATGTCGTTTTCGCACTTGGCGCCGATCGGCTGCTTGGCGACGCACTGGCTGCCGTTCGGCCCGAACTGGCAGACCAGGGCATCCTTGTCCTTGCCAGCGCTGGGGCTGCAATTGGCGTGGTTGCTGCACGGCGCCCCGGCGCTGGGGGGCTTGCTGCACACGAAGGCGTCGGTCTTGCACACCAGGCCGGGGCCGCACAGGAACGGGCCGAATTCGCCCATGCCGCACGCCTGGCCCTCGCCCGGCATCGCTACGCAAGTCTGGGTGCCGTCTTGGCAAACCGCCCCGGGGGCGCACAGGACGCCGTTGGCGCACGGGCTGCCGATGCCAGGCCGGGCGGTGCAGAGCTTGGTGGCGGAGTCGCACCAGAGATCGCTTTGGCACTCGCCGTCTTGTGTGCAGGTCTTGCCGGCGCCGAGCCTGGGCGCGCACTGGTTGGTCACGGCGCCCAGGCAGGCGTTGGCCGTGCCGCACTGGTCCGGCCCCGTGCAGGTCTTGGGCATGGCTGCGCACTTGCCGGCCGTGCACACGAGCCCGATGCCGCAGGGGATGTCGTCGCCCCCAGCGCAGGTCGCGCCCGCTATCTTGGCCTCGGCGCAGACCCCGCCCACGCAGGCGCTCGCCAGCGGGCACTGGTTGTTCGAGCTGCACGGCCCACCCAGGCTCGCGACGCCGGCGCAGGTCTTGGCGGCCACGTCGCAGCTCAGCGACTGACACTGGCCGTCTTGGCTGCAGGCGCTCCCGTTGGGCTGGCGGATCACACCGCACTTTTCGCCGTCACAGCCGCTGCCGTCGGCGCAGGGCAGGCTGCCAGTGAAGCACGCGTAGACCGGGCCAGGTATCTGCACCAGCATCTCCCGGCACGGTCCCGGCCGCAGCCCGCCCTTGGCCGACGCCGAGCACACCGGGAGTGCAGCGTCCAACGACGCCA
>JACRCU010000431.1 GCA_016218865.1 Deltaproteobacteria bacterium
GAAGAGGGCCGCCACCTGTGGGCGATGGTCTACCTGCTGCACAACCACTTTGGCGCCGAGGGCCGCGACGAGGCGGAGGAATTGCTGGCCCGCCGCGCCGGCGACGCCGACAAGCCGCGCATCCTGGACGCCTTCAACCAGCCCTGCGACGACTGGCTCAGCTTCTTCTGCTTCACCATGTTCGCCGACCGCGACGGCAAGTTCCAGCTCGCCTCGCTGGCGCAGTCCGGCTTCGACCCGCTGGCGCGCACCTGCCGCTTCATGCTGACCGAAGAAGCGCACCACATGTTCGTGGGCGACACCGGCATCGAGCGCATCTTGCGCCGCTCGGCGCAGCTGACCAAGCTGGACCCCAGCGGCGACGCGCGCGCCCAAGGCGGCATCGATCTGCAAACCGTGCAGAAGTTCATCAACTTCTGGTTCTCGTACTGCCTCGACCTGTTCGGCAGCGAGGTGTCGAGCAACGCCGCCGACTTCTTTGCCGCGGGCTTGAAGGGCCGCTTCGATGAAGAAAAGCGCTTCACCGACCACCTGGCCCTGGACCAAAAGCTGACGCTGGCGATGCCCAAGAACGGCAAGCTGGTCGACGAGGACATCGACCTGCGCAACGCGATGAACGAGGTGCTGCGCCAGGACTACGTCGACGACTGCCGGAGCGCCGTGCGCCGCTGGTCCAAGGTGGTGCAAGCGGAAGGCGTGGACTTCGAGATCACCTTGCCCAGTGCGCGCTTCCACCGCCACCAAGGCATCTACGCCGGTCTGCACTTCGACCGCGACGGCCAGCCCATTGGCGCCGAGCAGTTCGAAGCGATGCGCAGCGCGTGGCTCCCCAGCGACGCCGATCGCGCCTACCTGCGCTCGATCATGCAACCCGTGATGGCACCGGGGCAAATCGCCAATTGGATCGCGCCGCCCAAGAAGGGCATCAACGGCCAGGACTTCGCCTTCGAATACGTGCGATTTTAGCGGGTCCCACCTATACTAGAGCGCCGAACGGCCCGCCGGCTCGGGGTCGAGGTGCCATGTCACTGCCAGAAGGCCCCTTGCTGCTCGACACGCTGCACGACGGCGTGCTGACGCTGACGCTGAACCGCCCCGACAAGCTCAACGCCTTGGACCAGCCGTTGGTCGACGCGCTGCACTCGGCGCTCGCGTACTACGAGCCGCTGGTCGACATCGTGCGCGCCGTGGTCATCTGCGGCGCGGGCGGGCGGGCCTTTGCTGCCGGGGCCGACATCGCCACCTTGCGGAATCGCAATGCCGGCGAGGCCTTGCTGGCCATCAACGCGACGCTGTTCGATCGGCTGGCGCGCTTTCCGGCGCCCACCATCGCGGCGGTGACCGGCTACGCGCTGGGTGGCGGCTGCGAGCTGGCTCTGGCCTGCGACCTGCGCATCGCGGGCGAGTCGGCGCAGTTCGGTCAACCCGAGACGGGCCTGGGCATCCTTCCGGCGGCCGGAGCCACGTCGCGGTTGCCGCAGCTGGTGGGCATGGGCCGGGCTCGCGAGCTGATCTTCACCGGCCGGCTGGTCGGCGCCGACGAAGCCGCGGCCATGGGTTTGGTCAATGCAGTGGTGCCCGACGACGAAGTCGTGGCGGCCGCTGTGGAAATGGCGGCCCAGATCGCCAAGAACGACGGGCTGGCGACGCGCTTGACCAAGCAAGCCCTGCAGCTGGGCGAGGGCAACTTGGAGCACCAGCGGCGCTTCGCCAATTTGGCCCAGGGCCTGTGCTTCGACAGCCCAGCCAAGATCGCCCGCATGGACGCTTTCTTGGCCCGCAAGGCCGCTCGCCGCATCAGCGCCGCCCACACCGCGCCCAGTACCGGCCACACGGTCCCCAGCGCCGAACACGGCGAGGCCTAGCCCATGACCCAGCCGAACCAGCGAATCGTCCATTGGTTGGTCAGCGTGGCGTGCGCCTTTGTCCTGGCCGGCGCAGCGGGGGCGTGCAGCAGCGACGGCGATCCCAATGCGTCCACCCTGGCGCTGCGTCTGACCGGCACTGGCGCGCTGCCAGAAGGCGGCGAGGCCCTGGCGCTGACAGTGCAGTCGGTCTCCGTCCACGTCGCCGCCAGCGGATCCGAGCTGCTGGCCGCCAACGACACCAGCCTGGACGCCGACGGCCACTGGCATACCCTGCAAGTGGGCATGAACGCATCGCTTACCGGTGCCGGCACCGCGGTCAACCTGGGTGAGTTGTCGCTGCCCGCGGGCGCCGTCAACCAGATCCGCGTGAATCTGGCGCCGGTGGCCGGGCTGGTGGCCAAGCCGGCTGGCTGCACGCTCGACCTCTCTGCCTACGCCGCGACTGGCTGGCGAATCACCAAACCGTTCAAGCCCTTTGCCACGTATCGCGGCGTCCCGCACGTCGCCACATTGGGCCTGGACCTGTCCGCGGCATTGGTCCCGCAGGGCAACTGCTACCAGCTGCAGCCGGCGCTGGGCATCGCTTCCTGGCAGACGTCTGGGCATTTCCTCGCCGTCGAGTGAGTTCTTTCAACGGTGCGCGGCCGGCTCCCCGGTTGCGGCCAAGGGTTGTGCATGTCTTACGTAATTTGGACCGCATTCGTCGCCATGATCTGCGGCTTCTTGGCGCTGGACCTGGGGGTCTTCAACAAGAAGGACCACGTGATCGGCGTGCGCGAGGCGATGCGCTGGACGGCGATCTGGGTGACCGTGGCCATGGGCTTCGTGGGCGTGGTGTACCTGCTCTACGAGAACCGCGTCGCTGGCTTTGGCGATGCCGACGGCACCCACGACGTCCTGCAAGGCACCGAGGCGGCGCTGTTGTTCTTGACGGGCTACCTGGTCGAGTACTCGCTGTCGATCGACAACATCTTCGTCATTGCGCTGCTCATCTCGGCGTTCAAGGTGCCGCGCAAATACCAACATCGGGTGTTGTTCTGGGGTATTTTGGGCGCACTCGTCATGCGCGGCGTGATGATCGGTGCCGGAACTGCGCTGATTCGCAACTTTAGCTGGACGATGTACCTGTTCGGCGCGATCCTGATCTTCTCGGCCATCAAGATGGCCATCTCCAAAGAAGACGACGGCGACGACCCGCACGACAGCTGGGTGGCGCGCACGGCCAAGAAATTCTACCCGCTGTCGCCCAAGTTCCACGGCCACGACTTCTTCACCACGCTGCCCGACGGGCGCCGCGCCATGACGCCGCTGTTGTTGGTGCTGCTGCTGGTCGAGTCGACCGACGTGCTGTTTGCCGTGGACTCGATTCCCGCCGTATTTGCCGTGACCACCGACCCGTTCCTGGTCTTCACCTCGAACGTCTTCGCTATCATGGGCTTGCGCTCGCTGTTCTTCGCCTTGGCCGGCATGCTCGGCGCCTTCCACCACCTGAAGTACGCCCTGGTGGCGCTCATGGCCTTCATCGGCATCAAGATGCTGGCCAGCCACTACATCCACATCGCGCCGGCCCTGTCGCTGGCGATCATCGCAGTGATTCTTGGTGTGGGCGTCGCCACTTCGCTGGCCTTCCCGCTGAGCGCCGAAGAGAAGGCCGCCCACCTGCGGCGCCACGGCGGCGGCGACCACCACGACGAAGCGCCCGCCGAGCACCACGCCGAGTCCGCAGAGGCGCCGCCCGAGCCTGCGGATGATGAGCAGGGCGCCGGCGGCTAGCTCCGCCTCACTCCAGGTTCAGTTGGCGATGTAGGCCAGGTTCAGTTGGCGATGTAGGCCAGGCTCAGTTGGCGATGTAGACGTTGTCGATGCTGAGCTGCGTGGTCTGCGGCAGCCCGGAACCCGTCGCCAAGAAGCCGATGTACAGCTTGCCACCGGCCGTCGGCCCGATCACGAGTGACAGGGTCTGCTTGCCGCCGTTCGCCTGCACGGTCTGGTAGGTGGCCCAGTTGATGCCGTCGACCGAGACCTGCACGGCGATGGTGACGCCCGAACCCGGCAACGGCGGCATGATCGGCGGCAGGATCAGGTTCACCTCGGCGGTCACCTTCAACATGGTCGAGCTGAGCGTGTTGAGCTGCGGCGTCACCAGGCGGGCGTTGAAGCTCACGGTCGGCTGGCTGCTGCTGGGTGCGCCCACCAAGGCCGCGTACTTGTTGCCGGTCGCGTCGGCGGCCAGCGACCAGGCCGGGGTGCCGGCGCTGAGGGTCTGGTTGCCCCAGGCGCCCTCGCTCAGGCTGGTCTTGTAGCCGTCGAACTTCTCGCCAAAGGGCAGGGACTTGGGGCCGATCGGCGGCGTGGTGTCGCAAGCGTCGCCAAGGCCGTTGCCGTTGCTGTCCTTTTGGTCCGGGTTGGCGACCAGCGGGCAGTTGTCCTTCTGGTTGGGGATGCCGTCGTTGTCGTTGTCCGGGTCGCAGGCGTCGTCCAGGCCGTCGGCGTCGCTGTCGAGCGGCTTGGCGATCTTCAGCTTGACGATCGGGCAGGTATCGCTGGTGTTGGGGAAGCCATCGCCGTCGATGTCGCCGTCGCAGGCGTTGACGGTGCCGTCGCCGTCCATGTCGAGTGGCTTGCCGAACGAGGACCACACGCTGACGCTGTCGACCCACACGCCCGAGGTTTCGTTGGCCACCGCGTCGCCGCTGTCGAAGCGCGCGCGCAGGCGCACGTTTTGGCCGGCGTATTTGCTCAGGTCGGCATAGGCCTGGGTCCAGGCGCCGGTGGGTGTGCCGTCGACCTTGCTGAACACGGGCGTCCAGTCGTTGTACAGACCGCCGCTGGTGCTGAGCTCCAGCCAGAACTTGTCGTAGCTGGTGCCGCCCTCGGTATCCAGCAAGTACCAGAACGCCAAAGTGATCTGGCCCGACGGTGCCAGCTGGAAGTTGGGCGAGCGCGCGCTGCCCGCCACCGCCGCGCCGTTGCTGAAGTTGCCGGTGGCCGGGTTGCCGAACCAGAGCGCGCCGCTGCCGGTCTTGGACTTGCCCTTGAGCCAAGTCTGCCAACCTACGCCGCTTTGCGCCGGGTCCATGCTCCAGCCGCCGGTGGTGCCGTAGTCGAATTGCCACGTCGCCACCGCGCCTTCGTCGGTCTGGCCGTTGCAGTTCTCGTCCAGGCCGTTGCAGGGCACGTCGATGGCGGCCGGGATGGTCGGATCGGTGGGCTTGCAGTCCTTGTCGTTGGCAAAACCGTCGCCGTCGATGTCGGGGTCGCAGACGTCGCCGATCTGGTCGCTGTCCATGTCGGCCTGGTCGGGGTTGGGCTGCTTGGCGCAGTTGTCCACGTTGTCGCAGACTCCGTCGCCGTCCGCGTCGCTGAGGCAGCAGCCCGGGATCGGCTTGGTGATGCAGATGCCGCCGGCGCACACACCGGGATTGCACTTGTCCGTGGCCTTGCAGTCGGCGTCGGTCTGGCACTTGCCGAGCAGGCACTTGTTGCCGTTGCACTGCATGCCGGGCGGGCAGCCGGGCAGGCAGGGTTTGCCGCAGCCGTCGTCGCCGCACTCCTTGCCCGAGCACGAACCGACGCACGGGCACTTGCCGCAGTCCATCGGGCAGTTGCCGCAGGTCTCGCCCGAATTGACGCTGCACTGGCCGTCGCCGCACTTGGCCGGGCAGGGCCCGCAGTCCAGCGGGCAGTTGCCGCAGGTCTCGCCGCTCTGGGCCTGGCACTGCTTGTCGCCGCACTTGGGCTGGCACTGGCCGCAGTCGCCCGGGCAGTTGCTGCAGGTCTCGGTGCCGGAGCAGGAGCCGTCGCCGCACACCGCCGGGCAGTCGCCGCAGTCCTGCGGGCAGACCTTGCAGCTCTCGCCGGCGCTGGGCTGACATACCGCGTCGCCGCAGGTGGGCGGCGGCGTCACGCAAACGCCCGTAAAGGTGCAGGTTTGTCCGGGCGCGCACTTGTTGGGGCACTGGCCGCCACAGCCGTCGCTGCCGCACTCTTTGTTGCACTTGGGCACGCACGGGCAGGGCCCGCAGTCGACGCCGCAGCTGCTGCAGGTCTCGGTCGACGAGCAGACGCCGTCGCCGCACGGATTGCACTTGCCGCAGTCGACGGGGCAGCTCTTGCAGGTCTCTGGCGCGCCGTTGGCGTCAAACGCGCACACCCCGTCGCCGCAGCTATTGCACTTGCCGCAGTCGCCGGGGCAGTTCTGGCAGCCTTCGCCGTTGTTGGGGCTGCAGATGCCGTCGCCGCAGACCAGGCACTTGCCGCAGTCCTGCGGGCAGGTCTTGCACGACTCGAAGGTGCCATCGGGGCTGGGTCCGCACAGGCCGTCGCCGCAGCCGAACGGGCAGGGCCCGCAGTCCTGCGGGCAGCTGGTGCAAGTTTCTTTCTTGCCGTCGACGGTGGGGCCGCACATGCCGTCGCCGCAGCCAATCTTGCACGGGCCGCAGTCGACCGGGCAGGTCTGGCAGCTCTCGCCAGGGGCGAACGGCGTGGCGGGCGCGCAGACTTTGTCGCCGCAGACTGGCATGCACGGGCCGCAGTCGTTCGGGCAGCTCGAGCACGACTCACCCTCCATGCACAGGCCGTCGCCGCACATCGCCGGGCATTCGCCGCAATCTTGCGGACATCCCTGGCAGTTTTCGCCGCCGTTGCACTGCTGGTCGCCGCACACGGGCACGCCGGGGCAGGGCTGGCCGCACTGGGCGCACTCGTTCACGCACAGGTTGTCCCAGGCGGTCTGGCAGCAGAACGGATCCTGTTGGCACACGCAGTCTTGGCACTTGCAGCCGGCGCAGGTCGGCGACGGACTCTGCACACAGCCGTTCGAGCACGACTGGCAGTCCTTGGCGCAGGTTCCGCAGTCTTCGGTCTTGGGGTCGCAGATCTGGTCGCCGCAGAACGGGCACTTGCCGCAGTCCTTGGGGCAGTTGCTGCAGGTCTCGCCCGAGCCGCAGACACCGTTGCCGCACGACGGGTTGCACTTGCCGCAGTCCATGGGGCAGGTGGTGCAGTCCTCGCCAGAGCCGCAGAAGCCGTCGCCGCACTTGGTGCAGAAGCCGCAGTCCTTGTCGCAGCTGGCGCAGTCCTCGCCGGCCTCGCAGTTGCCGTTGCCGCACACGGGCTTGCACGGTCCGCAGTCGGTCGGGCACATCGAGCACGATTCGCCGTCTTCGCACTTGCCGTTGCCGCACTCCGGGCCGCAGGCGCCGCAGTCCTTGCTGCAGCTCTGGCAGCTCTCGGTGGGCTCGCAGATGCCGTTGCCGCATTGGCTGGGACAGGCGCAGTCCTTGACGCAGCTCAAGCACGACTCGCCGGGCTCGCAGCTGCCGTTGCCGCTCACCTGGCCGCAGTTGCCGCAGTCCTTGGGGCAGTTGCTGCAGCTCTCGCCGGCGCCCGCATTGCACAGGCCGTCGCCGCACACCGCCGGCTGCGGGCAGAACATCTGGTAGTCGGGGCAGCAGTCGCCCAGCTTGATGCAGGTCACGTCGCACATGCAGTTCTCGGCCTTGCCGCCGCAATTCTGGAAGCAGCTTCCGGGCTTGCAGGGACCGCAGTCGGTCGGGCAGGTGCTGCACAGCTCACCGTTGGCCTGGTCGCACTTCTTGTCGCCACACACGGGCTTGACGCACGGACCGCAGTCGAGCGAGCAGGTGCCGCACGTCTCGCCCAGCCAGGCATCGCACTTTTTGTCGCCGCAGAAGGGCTGGCACGGGCCGCAGTCCTGGCTGCAGTTGCTGCACGACTC
>JACRCU010000423.1 GCA_016218865.1 Deltaproteobacteria bacterium
AGAAGGTCTACTTCGACTTCATCAAGGACTACACGGTCATCACCGTGATGGACAAGGACCGCTACGGCAAGGTCAAGGGCTTCGCCGAGAACCTGGCCAAGGTCGAGGTTCCTGCGGTCGCCTACATGGGCATCGCCATCGACGAGCTGGTCAAGTCGCGCAAGGCCGAGGTCGACCAGTTCATGGCGATGATCGAAGCCAAGTCGCAAGAGGGTGCGGGCGCGGGTGCCAATCCGCAGCTGAACTCGAAGGCGATGGGCATGTACATGAAGATGATCCGCACCTGGCTGACGGACGCCACCCGCTTCGAGCTGCTGGTCGGCGCCGATCCGGCCAACATGCGCGTGGAATTCCGCATGCAGGCGCGCGACGGCAGCAAGTTTGCCAAGCAGCTGACCGCCGGCAAGGGCCGCACCACCGCGGCGATCGCCAACCTGTTGCCCGCCAACAGCTACTTCTCCGTGGCCGCCTCGGCGGACCCGGCCGCGAGCATGGAGCAGATGGACGAGTCGCTGCTGCTCCTCAAGGAAGCCTTCAAGATGGACCAGGCCGCCTACGACGCCATGGCCGCGGACATGAAGGAACTGGCCAAGCTGCAGGACGGCAACAGCGCCATGGGCGTGTACCCCGACGGCCCGGCCGCCCTGGGCATGCTCGCCGCCGTGGGCGCTACCGACGGCGCCGCCGCCATGAAGGTCGGCAAGCGCGTCATCTTCGGCATTCTGGGTCAGGTCATCAAGCTGGCCAAGGAAGAGCAGGCCGCCAAGGGTGCCAAGGACGAGCAGGGCGAGAAGGTCATGGCCGCGTTCGAGCAGTCCCTCAAAGAGGGCAAGCTGGAGCCGACCATCACCCTCATCAACGGCATCGCCGCCGACAAGGGCATCAAGCTGACCACCAACAGCACCACCGAGGGCGATGTGGCCTGCGACGTGCTCGACGCGACCCTGGACTACACCAAGATGCCGCCGGACTCGGCCCAGGCCAAGGCGCTGATGGGCGACAAGCTGGCCCTGGCGATCTGCGCAGGCAAGGCCAAGCTCAGCTTCGCCTTTGGTCCCAGCGCGCTCGAGAAGGCCAAGGCGGCGGCGATGGCCAAGGCCGGCGGTCTGAGCGACGCCCCCGCGTACAAGGCGGCGGTCGGCACCAAGGATGGCGCCACGGTGGTCTACGTCAATCCGGGCGCGGCCCTGGCGGCGTTCAAGGCGATCGTTCCCCCCACGATCAACATCCCCGGCGACAAGGCCGTGCTGTTCTCGTGCGCCAACCGCGTCAAGTCGTTCGCGTGCGGCTTTGACGTGCCGGTGGACTTGATCAAGTCGGGCATCGAGGCCTCGCGCGGCGGCATGGCGCCGATGCCGGCCCCGGGCGGCGCAGAGCCCCCGGCCGCGGTTGCCCCGGCTCCGGCCCCGGCCCCGACCAAGTAAGTCGCGCCTTCGCGCTTTGCTGGCGGCGCAGTGCGGTGGGGAGAATTCCCTGCTGCGCTGCGCCGCTGGCGTTTTTCTGCTAGTCTGGCCGAGCGAGTGTGGTCTCGCGCAAGCGGTCTCGCCATGCAAGTACGGATCCCGCAATCGGTTCTCGCTGCCGTCTGCGCGGTGGGCCTGGCGAGTTGCGGCGCCCCGGCCAGCGCTCCCACCACTGCCGTCGCCCCGGACGCCGCGGACAGCCAAGCCAGCACCGATGCGGCCACCGACAGTGCCGCCGAAGTCTCGGCCAGTGGCGTTGATGCCGGTGCCGACAGTGCCCCCGATGCCGTAGGGCTGGATGCCGCGCCCCTGGCGGACGGCGCCGCGCAAGACACGGGAGACCCGGCGGACGCTGTGGCCGGCGTAGACGCGGCTGCGGATGTCAGCGCGGTGTCGTGCGTGCCCGGCGCCAAGAGCTGCGAGGGGCCCAAGCTCAAGACCTGCCTGAGCAAGGGCAACGGCTATTCCATCAGCAACTGCGTCCCGGGCACCACCTGCATGGGCGGGCAGTGCAAGCCGGTGGCCGCCAACCTGATCATCGCGTTCGACACGTCGGGTTCGATGTCGGACGACGTCAAGATCGGCGGTGTCAACAAGTGCTCGGGCAACTACGAGCAGTGGCCGGACTGCGAGTACGTCGATCCAAAATTCGCCGGCGGCTGCACGCGGATGGGCGTGTCCAAGTACGTGTTCAAGCAGGCCTTGGCGAAGATCGACGAAACCACGATGCGGATGGCGCTGTTTCGCTTCCCGCAGACCAGCACCACCTCGGGCAGCTACCTGACCTGCAGCTCGGGGCACTACAGTGGCAACGAGCAGATCAGCGGCGACAAGGGCGACCAGTCGGTCAGCGACAACGCGCCGCTGTGGTACTGGTCGGGGTTGTCGCAGATCCAGTGTGTGCCGTTCCCCACCGCCAACGTGACCAGCGTCAAGGACGCGATGCTGCTGTGGATGGACGGCAAAGAGAGCATGACCACCCCGGTCAACCCCGAGCTGCGGCCCGACGGCTCGACACCGCTCGGCAAGACCTTGTTCTACTTGGGCGAGTACATCCGCAACCGCGTCATCATCGACGGCAAGCCCTGCACCGACACCGACAGCTGCCAGAACATCAACTACGTGTGCCAAGACGGCGCGTGTGTCGACCCGAACCGCTCGTGCCGCGAGACGGTGGTGGTGATGTTCACCGACGGCGGCCAAGACAACACCAATACCTACTTCGCGCCGTGGGTGCAGGCCAAGCGCCTGTCGAGCGGGCTGTTTTGCCAAAGCGATGCCGACTGCGTGGGCGGCACCACCTGCCAGAACGTCAAGAACTGCAAGAGCGACAAGGGCTCGTACATCAACTGCTTGCAGGACTCGGACTGCGCCAAGGGCGGCAAGTGCACCGCCAACACCCTGTGCTTGCCACCCGAGACCATCACCGGCTACTTCTGCAGCAAGGGCCTGACGCCGTGCCTGCCCGACGCGACCGCTGGCCAGGCCGCCTTCTGCGACGGTCTGTGCGTGCCGGATCCGCGACCGGGCATCAACGTCAAGGCCACCACCATGGCCAACAACGTGCTGCGCTCGCCCGATGGCAAGCCGTTCTCGGTCAAGGTCATCGTGGTCGACATCTCGGGCTCCACCTCCGCCGCCGACATCAGCGGCTCGGCCAGCCTGGCCATCTCGGGCGGCGGCAAGCTGCTGGGTGCCGACGCCAGCGACCCGTCGGCGCTGCTGCAGAGCCTGGACGCGGCGTTCGACATCAAGACCAAGAAGATCTGCGGCCAGTAGAATGCAGCCCGGCTGACTTGCCGGCCATTTTCTACCCATTGAAAGTACAGGGTTCCTGACTTGGTCCCGCCCTCGGGTGCGCGGCCCTGCGCCGGCGAAGTGGCCGTGCCCGCGCGCGAAAGCCGTGCCGGAACCGGCGGCTTGCCGGTCCGCGCTGGCAGGCCCGCGGCAATTGCTCAAGACTGCGCAGTGGAGGTTCCATGCATCCCATGCTGCGTCTGCTGGCCATCGGCGCCGGCGTCGGTCTGGCCTACACCCTGCCGATGCGCCTGCTCTTCGCTTGGGCGGGCGAGGCCCACAACGGTGCAACGGTGGGCGTGGCCGGTGTCATGACCACGGCCTTTCTGTTCGGCGTGCCGGCCGCCACTGGGGCCCTGAGCGTGGGGTGGGACGGGCAGGCCGGTCCCGTGCCGCTGCGGCGGGCCCTGCTGCTGCCCTGGGTGGCGTGCGCGACCGCGGTCCTGGTGGCGATGCTGACCCTGATCGAGGGCTCGATCTGCCTGGCGATGGCGGCGCCGGTGTTCCTGCTTATGGGCTCGCTGGGCGGCTGGGCGATGTGGTGGACGCAGCGCCGACGGGCCAACCGGGGCGGCGCGGGGGTGGCCTCGTTGTCGATCGCGGCACTGTTGCCGCTGGTCTGGGGCGGCGCCGAGGCCCAGCTGACTGCGCCGGCGGACACATGGCAAGTCACCAATGTGCAAGTGATTGCCGCGCCGGTCGCGGTGGTGTGGGAGCAAGTGGCTTCGGTCCGCAAAATCGAGCCGAGCGAGCTGCCGCCGTCGTTTGCCCACTGGATCGGGCTGCCGCGGCCGATCGAGGCCACACTCAGCGCGCCGGCCAAGGGCGGGGTGCGGATGGCCAGCTTCGAGCGCGGCCTGGTGTTCCGCGAAGAGGTGACCGACTGGCAGCCCGGCAAAACCATTGCCTTTGGCATTCGCGCCGAGCAGGCCCCTGCCGAGGCCCTGGACGAGCACGTGGTGGTGGGCGGCCGCTACTTCGACGTCTTGGACGGGCGCTACACCCTGCGCGCCATCGACCCGCAGCACACCGAGGTGACCCTGTCGAGCACCCACCGGCTGTCGACCACGCTCAACGGCTACGCCGGCCTGTGGACGCGCGCCATCATGTGGGACCTGCAGCGGGTGATCCTGCACGTCGTCGCCAAGCGCTCCGAAAGCCGTTCGTAGAACAATGCAGCCATTTTCTACTACTTGAAATTACACGGGATGGTCGGCCGTGGCCCCGCGTCCACCGCGGACCGAGCTCGGCCTGGGACTTGACCGCGTGGCACAGCGCACACGGGTGCCTGCGCCGCTCAGAGGAATGCAGCCATTTTCTACTGCCTGAATTTACAGGGAACAGGCTTGGCGCTGCCCCACAGCTACCGCTGCTCCAGCTTGGCCAACAACTGGCCGTGCAGACCCTGGAAGTCGCGGCCACTCATGCCCAGCACCACGTCGCCCTGGCGCAGCTCGCGGGACAGGACATTTACGATATCGGGCACTTGCGGAATGAACCGCGCCGGCACGCCCTTGGCGGTGATGCGGCGGCAGACCAGGTCGGCGTCCATGACCTCGTCGGCGCGCAGCTTGTCGCTCTCTTTGTGGAGCGGCGAGCACAGCACCACCTGGTCGGCGCCGGTGAAGGCATCGGGGTAGACGTCCTCGAAGACCTTGCGCCGCGACGTGTTGGACTCCGCCTCGAAGACGGCCCACAGCCGCCGGCCAGGGTACATGGCGTGGATGGCGGCGACCGTCTCCTTGACGGCGGTGGGGTGGTGGGCGTAGTCGTCGATGACGGTAACGCCGGCCACAACCCCGCGCACTTCCTGGCGCTTTTTGACGCCCAGGAACGCCGCGATCGCCGTCTGCAGCTGCGCCACGCTGGCGCCCAGGTCCAGGGCCAGGCACAGCGCCGCGCAGGCGTTCAGCACGTTGTGCTTGCCGGCCATCGGCGACTCGAAGCGCCCAATGAGCTGGCCCGGACCGCATTGCGGAAGCGGATCGCGGCCGTGCAAGGGCACCGCCAGGCCGCGGTACAGCTCGAACTGCGCGCCGCGGTGGTCGACGCCCAGCAGCTTGATCTCCACGTCGAGCGGCAGGCCCTCGTCGGCGCAGGGCACGGCAACATGCTGGAATCCATAGCGAATAACCCGACCCGGGCAGCGGTCGAGTACCGCGGTCACGTTCTCGTCCTCGCCCCACGCGACCAGCAGGCCGTCCGCCGGAAACAGCGATGCGTACAGGGCAAAAGCGCGCTGGACCGCGGCAAAGTCCGGGTAGATGTCGGCGTGGTCGAACTCGACCGAGGTCAGCACGCCGTGGTGTGGGCGATAGTGCACGAACTTTGGGCGCTTGTCGTAGTAGGCGGTGTCGTACTCGTCGCCCTCGATGACAAAGGGCTTGCCGTCGCCTAGGCGGAACGAGGTCCCCAGATTCTTGGGCACGCCGCCCACCAGCAGGCCGGGCGCCAGACCCGCCGACTCCAGCAGCCACGCCGTCAGACTGGTGGTGGTGGTCTTGCCGTGGGTGCCGGCGATCACGGTGGGAATGCGGCCGGGCAGGATCCACTCGCCCAGCGCCTCGGGGAACGAGCAGTAGGGCAGGCCGCGTTCGCGCAGCGCCACCGCCTCGGGATTGTCCCGGCGGGTGACGTTGCCGACCACCACCAAGTCTGGATTCCAGCTCAGGTTCTCGGCCGCATAGCCCTCGACGAACGGAATGTTCCAGCGCAGCAAGTTGGCGCGCATCGGGTCGAACACGCCGGCGTCCGAACCGCGCACCTCCAGACCCTTGGCCTGCAGCATGCCGGCGAAATTGCCCATCGCCGAGCCGCCGATCCCGATGAGGTGCACCTTCTTGACGCGGCTGTAGTCGACGGCGGGGCGCGGTTCGGGCACGCGCTCGGCTGGTCCGGGAACGAATGGCATCGGGGCACCCTGCGCGCTGAACACGGGTCAGCAGCGGCAGCGTAGCCCGATCGCGCCGATCGGCAAGAAATTAACCTGTTCTGAACTAGCGGAAAAAGCTGCGGATCTCTGCCGGGCCGGCGCCGTCCTTCAAGAACAGCAGCAGCTGCTTGCCGTCGGCCAGGACCAGCAGCTTGGCCGACAAGTAGCCGCTAGGCGACGCCCCAGCGCCGAATACCAGCTCGTTGGTGCCAATCGCGGCGCCGAGTTCCGTAACGTCCAGCAGCGAGCCGAAGCCGGGCACGCTCCACACCAGCACCGCCCCGCCAGCGCGCGCCCGCAGGTACGGCTGGCCTTGGTTGCCTTCCTTGGTCAGGTTGCCCAGGCTGGGCTGGTTGTTGCTGACCAGCTTGAAATTGGCGTCCAGGTAGCGCATCCCGATGCCAAAGCCGCTGAGGCCCGACTCCAGGCCCTCGCCTTGCCAGGCGAACAGCCACTTGGTGCCGGTGAACACCACCGTGGCGGCCTGTTGCGCCTGACTGGCCGCGCCCACCTGTGCACCGGCGCTGATGGTCACGGTGTTGCCACTGGTCTTGTTGCTGGCGTTCAGCAGGCGGGTGCGCACGCGGGGTTTGCCCGTGCTGGCCGGATGGTGGGTCCAGGTCACGGCGCATTCGCCGTTGCTGCGGCAGAAAATCGACGGCGAGTCCTGATCGTCGGCCACCGAGTCCTGCAGACTGTTGTCGATGTTGGCCACGGTGGCGATGTCGACGGCCGCACCGTTGCTGTCGAACTGGCGCACCGCCACGCCAAAACCGCTCGCCGGGTCGATGTTTTCGCCCGCGTAGGCCAGCGACAGTCCACCGCTGCGCGCTGCCAGGGCTGGCTGGAACTGGTCGCCATCCACCACGTCGTTGGCGATGGCCGGCGCGCCTACGGCCTTGCCGGTCGCGTCGAAGCGTGCCAGGGCGATGTCCTGGCCGGTGCCGGTGGTGGTCCAGGCCACTGCGAAGCCGCTGCCGAGCTCGGCCACCGCCAGACCGGAGCCCTTGACCGGGGCTAGGCTGCCGTGGGCCACGCTGCTGGCGCCCGTGGGGGCCCCCTTGGCGTCGTAGATGCGCACCCGCAGCTCGCTGTTGCCGGTGATCCAGGCCAGCGCCAGGCCGCCGCCGCTCAAGGCCACCGCGTCGTAGCCGGCCACCGGGGCGCCCGCGTCGACCATCGCCTGATCGGCCAGCGGCACGCAATCGCCCGCGCCCGCACACTTTTCGCCGGTCTGGCACGAGCCCAGCGGCACGTTGGTCAGGCCGTCGGCGCTGCACTGGCGGATTTTGCTGGCATCGCTGGGGTCGCAGAACTTGGCGCCCGGCACGCAGAGCGCGCACATGCCGGCGCCGCAGACCGGCTTGTCGACCGGGCAGGCCGCCACCGGGCTCAGCACGCCGGCATTGCAGGTCCGGATCGTCTCGCCCGAAGCGCACACGCCGGCGCCGTCGTCTACCACTTCGACCTTGCCGGTGCTGGCGTTCAGCGACGCGCACTGCTTGGGGTTGCTGCCGCACACCTTGGTGGTGCCGCCGGACACCGCCATGCAGACGCCGCCCAGGCACTGGCTGTCGGTAGAGCAGGTCGAGCCCGACGGGCACACGCCCACGTCGATCTTGCCGTCGCAGTCGTTGTCCTTGCCGTCGCAAGTCTGTTCCACGGCCTCGTAGCCGACCACGCCGGCAAAGCCGCACAGGTACTTGCCGCCCACGCAGGCCGCGGCCACGCCGCTGGCGCACACGCCCGCCGTGGGGCAGGCGCCGGGGTCGCTCAGGCCCTCGTCGGTCAGGCCGTCGCAGTCGTTGTCCAGGGCGTCGCACAGCGTCTCGCTGGCTTCGTACTTGGCGACGCCGGCGGTGTCGCACTTCCAGGCGCCCGAGGCGCACGCAGCGCTGGCCTTGCCGGCGCACACGCCCAGCATGCAACCACTCTTGCTGCCATCCAGGCTTTCGGGCTCGTCGGTCAGGCCGTCGCAGTCGTTGTCGAAGCCGTCGCAGACTGTTTCAGTGCTGTCCTGGTACAGAGCCACGTGGCTGTAGTCACAGCTGGCCTTGCCGCCGCTGCAGGTGACCGCCACGCCCCAGCCGCACTGGCCAAGGCTCTTGCAGCCGGCGGTGGTGGGCGCCACGCTCTCGTCGGTCTGGCCGTCGCAGTCGTTGTCCTTGCCGTCGCAGGTCTGCTCGAAGGGCTCGTAGCCCTTGCTGGCCAATGCTGCCCAGTCGCACGACCACAGGTTGCCGCTGCAGGTCTGGGCGCCGCCAGCGCAGACGCCCTGGGTGCCGCAGGCCGAGGTGGCGGGCTTCTGGGTCACGTCGTCCACCGTGCCGTTGCAGTCGTTGTCCTTGCCGTCGCAGCTGGTCTCGCTGGCCTCGTAGTTGGCTACACCCGCGTAGCTGCAGGCAAATTGCCCAGACGTGCACACCCTTTGCACGCCGCCCTTGCTGCACTGGCCCTTGTTCAGGCAGTCGCCCAGGTCGGCGCTGGTCAGCGGCACGGCGCTGCCGGCAAAGTTGTCGGTCTTGCCGTCGCAGTCGTTGTCCTGGCCGTCGCAGCTGGTTTCGATGACCTCGAATCCCTTGACATTTCCGTAGTTGCACGTGGGTGCGCCAGCCTGGCAGACGACGGCGACGTCCTTGGTGCACACGCCGGCCGCCTTGCAGCTCTGGCCCGCGGGCAGGGCGGCGGCGCCCAACCCGGCGTCCACCGTGCCATCGCAGTCGTTGTCCTTGCCGTCGCACTTGGTTTCGCTGACTTCGTACTCCAGGCCCAGGGCGGCGTAGCCGCAGTCCCACGCGCCGCCACCGCACGTCGGGGCGCTGAGGCCCGCGCACACGCCCTGCCGCTTGCAGTCGCCGAACTTGGGCACGACTTCTTCGTCGGTCTGGCCGTCGCAGTCGTTGTCCAGACCGTCGCAGGTGGTCTCGGTGACCTGGAAGCTGGCCACGGCGGCGTACGAGCAGAAGTACTGGCCGCCCACGCACAGCGCGCCGATGTTGGCGCCGGCACAAACGCCTTGCGTCAAGCAGACTTTGCTGGCGGTGCCGATGATGGCCTCGTCGGTCTGGCCGTCGCAGTCATTGTCCTTGCCGTCGCAGGTGGCCTCGGCGGCCTCGTAGCCGGCCGGCTTGGTCAGGGTCTTGCCGTCTGCACCCTTGGGAACCGCCACCTTCTTGCTGTCCCAGCTCCACGTGCCGCACACGGCCGCGCCGTTCTTGACCGAGCAGGTGCCGGTCCAGCCGTTGCACACGCCCTTGGCTCGGCAAGGATTGGGGTTGCACGGGTCGACGCCCTGCTGTTCGTTCAAGGTGACCGTGCAGCCGCCTAGGGCGACGGCGAGCCACGCGCAGGCGGACAGCAACCACAATCTTGGCGGAGCGGTGCGCCGCGAGCGGGGCCGGGCGGTGCGCGTCGGAGATACTGGGCGCATCGGGGTCATGGGCGAGCCTCACGCAGGCAAAACGAGTACGAATTCCAAATCATAGCGGCCACTGTAGCGTCACCCCAAGTGGGGAGGGGCCAAGTGGGGACAGTCCGCCCGGCGACAGACCGATCCGCGGCAGGCTGAGGGCTGGCCAGCTGGACTCGGCCGCAGTGGGCTGCCCGTCCGCCGCCGGAGCCGCCGTCGCCTGGCTGGCCTTGGCCGAGGGCGCCAGCAGCCACCACAGCGAACCCAGCGCCACCAGTGCGCCGCCGCCGATGAAGGCGTAGTTGGCCAGGTTGGCGTTGTCGAGCACTGCTTGATGGTAGGTGTCGAACTGGCTTTGGTAGGTCGCCGAGCCCTTGGACAACTCGTTGGCCAGCGCCGCGTTTTGACTGGCCTGCCAGCCGAAGTAGCCGCCCGCGCCCACCGCCAGCACGCCCAGCGCGCTCAGCACCACCGGGCCCAGGGTGTGCAGCGGGCTGCGGCGGACCTTGGGCCGGTCCTCGAATTCCACCACGGGCCCCTGGTCGGGCCGCTTGACCTCGGGCTCGACCTGGTCCCGCGTCTTGGGCTTGGGCCGCGCGGTGTCGACCAGCTGCGGCGCCGCGTCTTCAGCCGCCAGGGCGATCGCCATCAAATCGGCAGTCTCGGCTGTCACTTGCAGGGTGCGCAGATCGCTCTGGTAGCCCTTGGACGAGCTGTACACCGCATACGAGCCGGGCGTCAGGTACAGCCAGCCGGTGCCCAGGGCGATGCGGTCGGCGGCGCGCTTGCCGTTCTTGCGCGGATCGCCAGCCGCTTCACCGGGTTGCTGACGGGTCAGCTCGACGCGGGCGCCCTCGGGTGCCACCTGCAGGGCCACCCGCACCAGGCCGGGCGGCACCAGCGGCGTCAAGCGCGCGACTTCGCCCTCGATCTGGCTGCGTTCCTCGGCGGTCAGGGCGTGGCTCAGGGCCCGGCGCAGGGCGTCGTGGGCTTCGGCGTACAGGCGAGCGCGCTCGGCGCTGCGGGCGTAGCCGATGAGGAAGCTGACATCGGGGTACTTGCGGTAGGCGGCGCGGAAGTGCTCGGCCGCCACCTCGTCGGCGCCGCCGCGGGCCTCGACCCGGGCCAGGGCCGCCAGCCGCAAGGCCGCGGGATAGCGCGCGGGGGTAGCGATCTCGGGCGCCGGCTTGCCCAGCGTCACGTCCGACAGGCCGCCGCCACCGCCGGCCAGCGCGGTTGCCAGGGCGAAAGCCAGCGCGGTGACCGGGGCCATCTGCCGCGCACAGCCCCGCCGCAGGCGCTGGAAGGTGGTCGCGTCCAGGCCGTGGGCGCTGAAGGCGCGCTCTTGGATGGCCATCGGCAGCGCCATCATCGCCGGCACGTCGCCGCTGGCCTTGGCTTTGGCAAAGTCGGCCTTGAAATTCGGATCTTCGAAGCCCTCGACGATGATCGCCAAGATGGCCATGAACGTAGCTTTTTCCATGGGGTCCTCTGTAGTCGTGAGCTAGCTGGCCGGATCGTCGGCGTACTGCCGCACCACCCGGCCGGCGTCTTTGTACTCGCGCTCGGCGGCCCGCGCCAAGTGGACGTAGCTGATGGGCTTGGTCTCTTCGGCCGCCCACACCGCCGCGCGAATCACGGCGTTCTGGATCTGACCGCCGGTCAGCTCGTAATCGGCGGCCAGGTCTTTGAATTTCAGGTCCAGCTCGCGCGGCGCATCGGCCGGGATCATCACCGACCACAGGCGCTCGCGCTCGGGCAGCTCGGGCGCCGGGAAGCTGGGCTTGAAGCGGATGCGGCGCAAAAAGGCGTTGTCGATGCTCTCGGGGTTGTTGGTGGTCAGGATCACCACACCGTCGAAGTCCTCGAGCCGCTGCAGCAAGTAGTTGACTTCCAAGTTGGCGTAGCGGTCCACCGAGCTCTGCACGTCGGTGCGCTTGGCGAACAGCGAGTCCGCTTCGTCGAAAAGCAGCGCAATACCCGCGTCTTGGCTGGCATCGAACAGCTTGGAGAGGCGCTCCTCGGTCTCGCCGATGTACTTGCTCACCACGCTCGCCAGGTCCACGCGGAACAGCTCCAGGCCCAGGTCGCGCGCCACCAGGCCGGCACACAGCGTCTTGCCGGTACCGGAAGGTCCCGAAAACATGGCGGTCAGCGCCCGGCCGTAGCCCATGGTGCGGCCGTAGCCCTGCTCGTCCAGCACGAAGCCGGCGTGCTTGCCGAAGCGCACCATCTCGCGCAGCGTCTCGCGGGTATCGTCGGGCAAGATGGTGTTTTCCCAGCGGCCGCGCACGTTGATGCGGGTGGCCAGGCCCGACAGGCGCGAGCTGGCCACGTCGCGCACCGCCCGCTCCACGTCGCTCAGGTGCACCACCGCCGACATGCCGCGCTGGCGCGACACCGCCTGGGCCAGGTTGATGGTCAGGTCGATCTCGTCGACGCCGAACTTGAAAACGCTGACGGTCTGCACGGTATCGTCGACGTCGCGGTCGGCCATCTTGCCGGTCAGGCGCTGGCGCCACAGGTCGCGGCGCTCGTCGATGCTGGGCGGCGCGGTGGGCAGCTCCAGGCAGCCGAGCTCGCGGAGCAGGGCCAAGTGCGCGCGCGGCGACAGCTTTTGCTCTTCGGTCCGCCGCGAGGCCCGCGCATGGAAGAACATCGTCGTCGTCTCGGGCTGCAGCAGCTGCACCAGCGCGGCCAGCCGCTCGGTGCCGTGGTCGCCGGCATCCATCGCCTGGACTTCGCTGAAGAACACCCCGGCGCGCACCAGCCGGGCCCGGCCCAAGACCTGCCCCACCTGCTCCAGATTGCCGTTCGCCAGCAGCACGTCCAGCCGCACTTCGAGCAGACCTTCGCCAAAGGTATCCAGAGCTTCGCGGGCGATACCCAGGGCGCCGGCGCGCTCGGGACCCAGCACCAGGAAGCGGCGGCCGCTGCGGAAGCCGCGCGTAAGGGCCTCGCGCAGACTGGGCGCCATCGGGGTGGCCGAGCGCTCGCTCTGGTCGTCTTCGCCGTGCGGGTGGTAGAGCAGGCCGCGCACGTCGTCCAAGCGGATCGGCAGGCCCAGCAAGTGCCCGGGCACAAAGGCGCCGGCCCGGTAGCGCAGGCCCGTGGCCAGCTCGCCCGACGCGGTCACGAGGCCATAGCGCACCAGCGTGGCCGTCGCCGCCAGCGCCGCGAGCACCGCCTTGCCGCGCACCGCAAAGGGGTCGGCAGCGTGCTGCAAGAAGTCCTCGGGCCAGGCCACCCGTGCAGTGTCGCGCCACAACGCCCGGTAGAGCCAAAGGAATTCGGGAGCGATCTCGGGCGCCAGCAGCAGCCACAGCAGGTCGCACTCCAGATCGTTCAGGCCGAACACCACCCGCAGCTCGTCGAAGCGCTGGGCGGCCTCGCTGGCCGGGGTCAGGTCGTCGTAGCGCACCGCCAGACGCGCCTCCATGCGATCGACGAAGGCCACCTTCTCGGGGTCCAGGGCCTCGCCGCGCAGGCAGCGCATGCACGTGGTATCCAGCGTTTGCGCCGCGCCGGCCGGCAGCGGATTGCGCGCGGCGTCGTCGGTCGAGCGGTCCCAGGGCCGCAGCACCACCAGGTAGCGCTGCAGCATGGCGCGCACCCGGTCCAGGTAGGGCTGCAGATCGGCGCCCGCGCCCGCCAACCATGGCCGATCGGGCACCGGTGCGCTGGTTTCGGCGGGGCCGCCCAGCTCGGCGCGGATCAGGTTGCGCAGCAGATCGACCTGCAGCTCGCTCAGCTCGTCGGTCGACAGATCGGGGTCGATGCGCGCGTCGGCCAAGAGCGACTTGGCGCGCGAACGCGAGATGCCCGGCAGGTAGGTAAGGGCCGTTTCGACCGGGCGATTGGGCGGAAGTCCTGAAATACCGGTGCGTGCCATGGCGGCAGGCTACGCGGGGCGCTGGGAGCCGTCAATCGCCGCGGGCGGCAGTGGCCCGGCAACTGGACAAACCTGCAGGTTATGCGTTAACTCCCGCGCGATCGCCCGCCGCGTCGGGCGCGCCGGAACGCCGTGTCTTCGCGCCACTTCGTCTTGCCGATTCTGGGTTTGTTGCTGGTGGCCGCACCGCTGCGGGCCGACCCGCTGGGCCACGACGACCGCGCCGCCAGCCTGTACCGCGACGTGTTGCGCGTCGGCGACGGCGGCAAGCCCCTGCTGCCCCTCTCGGTGCTCACCGCGCAAGATCACATCGAAATCAGCGCAGGTACCGGGCTGCGGGTGCTGGGCACCGGCGATGGCCAGGTCGACATCCGCCTGCCGCCCGGCCGGGCGATCGAGCTGAGCGCGGTGGCCGGCAAGCCCGGCGAGGTCAAGCACTACGTGGTGCTGGCGCAGGCGCCGGCGTGGGACTTCGAGACGCTGCGGGCGCAAAAACTGGCTTGGAAAGAGCGGGGTTTCGCCGTGGTCGCCCAGGGCACCGGCACCACCTACAGCCTGGCCGGGCGCATGTTCGACACCCGGCAGACGCTGCTGTGCCTGGAGCAGGAGTTCGCCGACTCGAATTCGGCCGCGGCCAAGGCCCAGGAAATCGGGCGCAATTTTAATGTTGACCTTGGCGTGCACCACGTAGTCGCCGTGCCGCCCAGTGCCGAGCTGGTGCTGCGCGAGCGCGGCGGTTCCAGCGTAGAGGTGCACGCCCGCGACGTGCTCTGGTTCGAGGCGCAGCGCCCGTCGGGCAAGGCGGCGGCGCTGACGGTGGTGGGGGTGCGCAAGGGCGCCCGCAGCGAGCTGGATCTGCCGGGCCGCGTCTACGTGGTCGCCGGCCGCCAGGGGCTGGAAGTGGTGAACGAGGCCGACCTGGAGAACGTGCTGGAAGGCGTGGTGGCGTCCGAGATCTTCCACTCGGCGCCCGACGCGGCCCTGCGCGCCCAGGCGGTGGCGGCCCGCACCGACATGCTGGCCAAGGTGGGCACCCGCCACGCCACCGACCCCTTGGCCATCTGCTCGGAAGTGCACTGCCAGGCCTACCGTGGCTTGGAGCGGGTCAGCCCGCGCATCGCCCAGGCGGTGCAGGACACCCGCGGTCAGGTGCTGGTCGACGCCGAAGGCCGCTTGGTCGACGCCTACTACCACGCCGTGTCGGGCGGCCACACCGAGAACAACGAGCTGGTCTGGCCCGGGCGCCCACAGCCGGCCCTGCGCGGGCGCACCGATCTGGTGGCCGGCGCCCAGGACCTGCTGGCCGGCGGCGCTACCGACGACTCGGTTCGACAACTGCTTGAGAGTAAAGATCAAAGCTGGGCAGCCGCCTCGGGCATGAACGCCGAAGCCTGCCGTTGGCGGACCGAGCGCAGCGCCGACGAATTGGCCGGCCAGCTCAAGCGCTTTGGGGTGCACAAGCCGGTCAAGGCCCTGACGGTGGTGCGGCGCGGCGTGTCCGGGCGCGCCATTGCCCTGGACGTGGTGCAAAGCGACGGCAGCGTGGTCAAGATCGAGGGCGAACTGCGCATCCGCGACGCCCTGGGCGGCTCGCACGGCCCCAAGGGGCTGCGGTCGTCGCTGGTGATCGTCAAGGCGGGACCGGCCAAGGACGGCGTGCCGCAGAGCTGGACGTTCGTCGGCGCCGGCTTTGGCCACGGCGTGGGCATGGACCAGACCGGCGCGGTGGCGCGCGCCAAGGCTGGGCAGAAATTCGACGAGATCCTGCTGCACTACTACGCCGGCGCGACCCTGGCCAAGCTGTACTGACGGCGCTCGCGTGCGGTCAGCCGGCCGCTATTTGCAGTCGGCGCAGGTCGAACCCATGCACGCGGAGCCGGCGACGCCCGTGCCCGCCGCGTTGCAGCAGTCGCCGTAGGACTTGCAGTAGGTGTCGCAGTAGCAGCCGGTGCCGCTGCCCCCGCAGTGGGTGTCGCAGTAGTGGCTCGACGCGCAGTCGGCCGAGCAATTGCTTGGGGTCTCGCCAGACTCGCACTTGCCGTTGCCGCACACCGGCGAATTCCAGCAGTCGGCCCAGCAGTTGCTCGGGGTCTCGCCGGACTCGCACTTGCCGTTGCCGCACTGTTGGCTCGGGCAGTACAAGGAGTAGTCGGGGCAGCAATCCCCCGCCGCGACGCACCCAGTGTCGCACAAGCAGGTGCCGGTGCTGCCGGCGCCGCCGCACTTGCCGGCGCACGACCCGGCTTGGGCTTTGCAGGTTACGCCGTCGCCGGTGTAGCCGGTGAGGCACTTGCAGGTAAAGGACCCGGCGGTATTGGTGCAGGTCGCGTAGGCCGAGCAGTTGTCGCTGCCCAGGCTGCATTCGTCGACGTCGCTGCAGGTCTTGCCGTTGCCCGTCCAGCCGGGCTGACAGGTGCAGGCGTAGCTGCCGGCGGTGTTGCCGCACGAGGCGTGGCTGTCGCACTGGGCGGTGCCGGCTTTGCACTCGTCGATGTCGGTGCAGCTGCTGCCGGTGCCCGTCCAGCCCGGCTTGCAGGTGCAGGTGTAGGCGCCGGCCGTGTTGCTGCAGTCGGCGTGGGTATCGCAAGTGGCTGTGCCGGCTGTACATTCGTCGATATCGCTGCAGGTCTGGCCGTTGCCGGTCCAGCCCGGCTTGCACGCGCAAACGCGGCTGCCCACCGTGTTGGTGCACTTGGCCTGCGGCGAGCAGTCGCCGTTGTTGCTGGCGCACTCGTCGATGTCGCTGCAGCTGGCGCCGTCGCCGGCAAAGCCCTTGGCGCACTGGCAGGCGGGAGCGAGCGTGTCGTTGTTCAGGCAGAGCGCGTTCTTGTCGCAGGGGTTGAAGACCGCGCACACATCGATGCCCGGCGACTGCAGCGCCACCGGGCCGCCCACGGCGGTCACCGGCGCAAGACCGTCGCTGCAGGTGACTTGGACGATCAGCTGATCGCCCACCTGCAAGGGCTTGCCGTCGGCGCGCTTGGTCTTGAGCAGGTCCAGCGACGTGGCCGTTGCCCCGCCAACCAGCGCAATTCCGCCAACTTGCCAAGTGCTCTGGCACACTACGGCCTCGCCGTCGGCGTCGAGCGTAGCCGCCCCCGGGAGCTGTGCTGCGATCGAGCCGACGAGGTCGGCCTTGGTCGGCACCACCACCGCAAAGGCCGGCGGCGGCGCGTTGGCGACGACCAGTTGCGCCTGGACGGGCGGCCCGCTGGCATAGCCATCGCTCGCGACCACACTGACCTGCACGACTTGACCCTTTTTTGCCGTCAGAGCCGGCAGTTGCGGGCCGGTGCCGGCGGGCTGACCCCCGACACTCCATTGGTACTTGTAGGTGATCTGCTGGCCGGCGCCGACATCGGCGTCCGTGGCCGGGGCGGCCAGTTCGACTGCAATCACCTGGGTGGTGTCCGGCGCGGCCGGCTTGAGCGCGATCTGCGGCGCCCCTGGCGGCAGGTTGCCGTAGACCGGCACCGGCCACTGGCCCAGACTCGCCCCTTTGCCGCTGCGCAGGGTCAGGTTCCACAGGTGCCAACCCGGCGTCGTCTCTACGAAACTGACCGACTGGGCGCCGGCCTGCAAGCTGGCGTGGCGGGTGTCGTCGGGATCCGCCAGCACCCACAGTTGCGGCGGGCTGTCGCTGTAGCCCTTGCCCACCGACAGCGTCGCCACCAGGGGCAGCGCCTGGCCCACGCTGACCACGTGAGTGGCCGTCTGGCTCAGGTCCACGCTGGCGCACACCAGGCCGTCGCCAAAGCTGCCCGGGGCGCACGCGCAGGCGGGCTGCAGCGACAGGTTCTCGGTGCACAGGGCCGTGGCCGCACAGGGGCGCAGGGGGCTGGCGCACACCGCGTCGCCGCCGACCACTGCAATGGTCACCGCGCCGCTGGCACTGGTCAGCGCGCCGTCGCTCGCGGTAGCGGTAGCGGTGAGCACGTCGCCCTGCTTGGCCCACGGTGCCAGGTTGGCCACGACGGCGCTGGTGCCGCTGGCACCGGGTACGGGACTGCCGTTGACTTGCCACTGCACCGTCACCTCCACGGGGTCGCCGTCGGCGTCGACCGCGGGTTGCGGCGCCAGCGCCACTTCGGCCGTGCCCAACAGCGAAACCTGTGGATTCTTGGCGGCGAGCACGGGCTTGGCCGGCGCGGCGTTGACGAAGGTCACCGATGCCACCGCCGCCACGCCGATGTCCAGACCGTCGCTGGGGGTCGCATGGACCTGCCACATCTCGCCTTTCTTGGCGACCTTCGCCGGCAGCGTCGCGCCGGAGAGTAGGGGGACTCCGGTGGCCTTCTGCCACACGAACGTCCAGGTCAGCGCCGCGCCGTCCGCCGCATCCGGGTCGGTCACGCCGCCCACCACGCTGGCGGTCACGCTGTCCAAGGTCGTCGGCGCGGGGTTCGACAGGGCCAGTTCGGCCAGGCCCTTGGGCGGCTGGTTGACCGTCGCGGGGTAGTCCTGCTGCCAGATCGGCTTGCCGCCGGCCGCCACCGCCACCCGCAGCGTGTGCGATCCCGCCGGCTGCACAGTGGCCACAAGGCTGGCCAGGCCGGTCGGCGGGGTGGTCTGGGCGGTCGCCAGGGTGCTGCCGCTGGCCAGGTCGACCACGCTGAGCAGGATCTCTTTGCCCTGCACGACGTTGGAGTCACCCACGCTGACCGGCAGTTCGCCGGCCGCGGGCAAGTGCAAGGTGGCGCCCGCCGCCAGATCGGCCAGCGGTCCGCCCAGCTTCAGGCACGTGTGCCCGTCGCCCACATAGCCCTTCTGGCAGAAGCACTTGGGCTCGGTGCTGTCGCTCTCGACGCAGTCGGCGTGGTCGCCACACGGCTGCAGCAGCGGGCACAGCTTGGCGGGCCCGACCTGCCACGACACCGGCAGCGACGTGGCCGTGCCGAGGCCGTCGCTGCTCGTCGCGCGAACCTGAATCAAACTGCCCACCACAATCGGCTTTTTCAGGAGCAGGGCCAGCTCGATCAGGCTGTGCTTGCTGGCCACCGCGCCAGAGACCGTTTCGCCGTCGACCTGCCACTGCAAGGTGGTGGTGAGCGGGTCGCCGTCGGGGTCGCTGGCCGGCTGGTCGACCGCCACCGCGGCTACGCTGCTCAGGTCCAGCGGTGCGCTGCCGGTCGCTGCCAGCACCGCGGGCTGCGGCGGGGCATTGCCGATCTGCACCTGGGCGGTGGCCGGCAAGCTGGACGAGTGGCCGTCGCTCACCAGCAGCGTTACCGCCACCGTCTGGCCCTTCTTGGCCTGACCGGCGGGCAGCACCGGCCCAGTGGCGGCCGCGGCCACACCGTTGATGTGCCATTGCTGGGCCTGCTGAAGGGCCTGGTTCTCGGGATCGCTCGCCGGCTTGAGGATTTTGACAGCGATGGCATCCAGAACGGTGGGCGCCAGCGGCTCCAGGCCAATCTCGGGCTGGCTGGGGCGCCCGTCCACCTGCAGCTCCAGCGTCAGCGTGGGGCTGTCCGCCGCCGCGGCCGTCGAGTGTGCGGCCAGCTGCACCTGCCACGGCCCCGGCGCTTCGGGCACGGTGACGGCAAAATGGAGGCTGCTACTGCCGGGTTGCAGGACCTGGTTCTGCGACCACGTGCCGCTGCCGTCCCACAGCCGCAGGGACCACGCCGCCGCGGCGCTCACCTGCTGTACCTGCACCGTCAGGTCCAGGGTCGTGGCCGGATACACGGTGGTGCCCGCCGCCGGACTGGTTACGGCGATTTGCGGCCACAGCGGGCCTTGCCCGTCTGCCGCACCGTCGCCGACCGGGGTATCCAGCGCGCCGCCATTGTCGTTTGGGTCGCCGCCGTCGGCCGCCGAACCGCAGGCCGCCAGCGCCACCAGCCCCGCGCCCAGGACCAGCCGCAGCCAAGGGCGTACACTGCGGTTCGCCGGCGAACCACAATCAGGATGATCGCAAGATAGGATGCGGTAAAGGATATTTGCGAATTCGGTTCCACGAAAAACGCAGCGTTGCCGGGAATGGGCGGGGCTGGTGGTAGGTGTAGCCATGGTGGTCCTCGTCGGCGCGGGCGGCGGCCCGTTCGGGGTGCGCATCAGTGGCGCCCAGGCGCGGGCGGCGTCGCCAGCGGGATGGCCCGGTGCACGGGCAGGCCGGTCGGCAGGCGCGGGCTCGCCTGGCGCGGCGGATCGTCGACCCTGGGCGCGGCCCGGCCAAAGCGCTGCACACTGCGGGCGTGCACACCGCCGTCTGCCGCCTGCCAATCCAACGCTACCGTCAAATCACCAGGTTGTGTGCGGTCGGCGCGCACCACGAACTGCAGCACGGCTTCGCCGGAGCGCGGCCGCTGGATTGGCAAGTTGCGCGGCTGCTGCAGCACTACCAGCCCCGGCGGCGCCTGCAGCGTCATGCGCAGGGCGCCCACGCCGGGCGACTGCCACACCACCCGCAGGCGCAAGGTGGTCGCGCGGCCGACGGGCAGCGGCCGATCGGTCAACCACCGGGCCAGCAGCGGCGCGGTCACGGGCGTGGCGTGAGCGGGCAAGGCCGCCAACCATGCCAGCGCGATGGTCAGCCAAGCTCCCAGCACCCACCAAGGGCGCGCCGGACCCGGCCCGCATGGCCGCCCACGGCCCGACGAATGCAGCGAGCCGGCTCCGCCCGGTTCCAGAGAGGTTGGTGTCATGGGCCGCTCCCAACTTTGCAGAGTGGTTGCCCGGTGTCGTAAGGCCACAGGCCTACCGTCGCCTGCACCAGGTTCGCCGCAAAACCCTTGCACAGCAGCGCATCCAGGAAGTCGGCGACCATCGGCACGGGCTCCTTGGTGTCGACCACATTGACGAAGCTGCCCGGGTACCACGTCGTCCAGGTGTGCCGCGTATAGCCGCGCGCGTAGGGCGCCTTGGTCATTCGCGGCGAGCTCAGGGCGCTCCACAGCGGCGCCAGCTCGGGCGTGCTCAGGCCGCCGCTGCCGACCTTGACCAGCTCCCACAGCCAGGCGGCGACCAAGTTCTCGTCCATCTTTTGCAGGATGCCGCCGCTGGCGGTCGCCGGCACGAACAGATCGCCAAAGCTGGTGGCGTGGCTGGCCAGGTTCATCCAGAAGGACGAGCCTTCCTGGACGTCGAAGTACAGTGGATCGTTGCGCATGGCCGAGGAGTGCCAGGTGGCGAATCCCTCGGACCAGGCCTGGCCCGGGAAGGTGGGCACGCCGATGAAGTGGGTGCCGCCCTCGCCCGGCGACGCGCCCCAGCTCTGCATGACCCAGTGCCCCAGCTCGTGATCGGTGACGGCGATCGCCCACTGCTCCTCGCCCGTGCTTTCCCACGGCAGCCAGATGCTGCTGGCGATCGGCGTGCCGCCGATGTGGGCGGTGAGCCCATCCCAGAAGCAGGCGCCGCAGGTCCAGGTGACGTTGGGCCGCATCCAAATCGCCAGCGGCATGCCGGGCTTGCCGAAGGTCTTGGCGTGCGCCGCCGCCGCCTTCTGCACCGCGTCGAAGGCGTAGGCCGCGGCGCTGGCTTGCGCGACCGTCAGCAGCCAGTCGCCGCCGTCCTTCCACTGGGAGGCGGGCAAAGTCCAGGCAAACACACTGGGATCGCCCCAGGCGACCGACTCGGGATCCCTCATCCCCGGCGACAGATCCGGCTCGGCCACGGTGAAGTCGACGGTGGCGCCGTGGTTCGAGAGGCGCACCAAGAGCACCGCAATCTCGTCGCCCAGCTGCGGCTGGGCCGGCACGGGCAGGGCCACATGGCCGCTCGCATCGGTGATGGCGCTGCCAAGGGTCAGCGAGCCGCCGTTGCCGTCGGGACGCCGGCTGACGACCAGCGCACCCGCCAGCGGCGCGGCGGATGGCGTGGAACTCCAGCCCGTCTTGCTCGCGTTGACCACTGTGTACTGGAACCGCCAGGTCATGTTCAGGGTAGCGGTGGCCAGCCCGCTGCACACGGCGCCGCTGTCGTGATCCACGCAGCCCGGGCACGCAGACTTCACCGGCACGCCGTCGCTGCTGCAGTCGATGCGGGTGTCGGCGGTCTTTGGGTCGCAGGTGCTGGATCCGGGCGCGCAGGTGCCGCTGGCGACGCACTGGGCCTTGCCAGCCACGACCTTGCAGACGGCGCCGTTGTCGCACGGTGTGAACACCAGCTCGGGCGTGCCGCCGCTGGGCTTGAAGCACGCGGCCACCGTCTTGCCGTCGCCCAGGCAGATGCCGGCCTCGGGGATGCCCTGGCAGGCGTCGGCGATGCACGCATCCTGGTTGGCGTCGCAGCCCAGGGCACAGGTCTGGGCCACCGCACCCAGATTGCCACAACTGTCGAACCAGCAGAGGTTTTGCCCGCAACAGCCCTTGCTGGCCTGGGGCGTGCATTGGCTCTGGCAGGCCAGCGGATACTGGCCGCTGGGGTCGGCGCCGCCGTCGGTGCACGCGTAGTACTTGTTGATGGGGTCCCAGCCACAGGCCTTGTTGGTGCACTGGAACGTGTAGATTGTATTATTTTCGCAGTATTTCAGCGTGTTGTTGTCGCAGCAGCCTTGGTAGCTGACACCGGGGCACTGGCTCGGCACGCAGGTCCCGCCGGCCGTGCAGGTCGAGCCGGCCGCGCAGCCGCCGCAGCTGCCGCCGCAGCCGTCGGAGCCGCACGCTTTGCCGGTGCAGTCCGGGGTACAGCAGTTGCCGCTGGCCAGGCACACGCCGGAAGTGCCGCACTTGCCGCCCGCCAGGGGCACGTTCTGGCAGCCGCCGCCGCTGGAGCAAACGTCGGTGGTGCAGGCATTGCTGTCGTCGCAGTTGACCGCCTTGCCGCCCTTGCAGCTGCCGTCCAGGCAGGCGTCGCTCTGGGTGCAGGGGTTGCCGTCGCTGCACGAGCCCGCCGCCGGCGTGAACACGCAGCCCTTGGCTGGGTCGCAGCTGTCGCTGGTGCAGGGGTTGCCGTCGCCGCAGAGCAGGCCCGTGGCGCTGACGCAGGCGCCCGCGGCGCAGGACTCGCCGGTGGTGCAGGCGTCGCCGTCGTCGCAAGGTCCGGGCTGTGGGGCATGGTTGCAGCCGCCGCCGATGCTGCAGTTGTCCGCGGTGCACACGTTCTGGTCGTCGCACACGCTGGGGTCGACTTGCGAGGTGCAGCCGGTCGAGGGCTTGCAAGTGTCGATGGTGCAAGGATTGCCGTCGTTGCAGGTCACCGCTGGGCCGCTCTGGCACTGGTTGGCGGCGCAGACGTCGCTGCCGGTGCAGGCGTTGCCGTCGTCGCACGGGCCCGCGGCGGCGCTGTGCTGGCAACCCAGGCTTGCGCTGCAACTGTCGGCGGTGCAAGGGTTGCCGTCGCCGCAGTCCAGCTTGCCGGTGCCTGCGCAGGTGCCGGCCTGGCAGGTGTCGCCGGTGGTGCACGGATTGCTGTCGCTGCAGGCGGCGCCGCTGGCCGGCGTGTGGATGCAGCCGTCGGTCAGCGAACATGCGTCGGTGCTGCACGGATCGCCGTCGCTGCACAGGTTGGCCGCGTCCGGCAGGGCTGCGTGGCTGCAGCCGCTGGCTGGGTCGCAGCTGTCGGCGGTGCAGGCCAGCCCGTCGCTGCAGTCGGTGGCGGCGCCGCTCCCGCACGCGCCGAGCTTGCACACCTCGCCGGTGGTGCACGGGTTGCCGTCGCTGCACGGGCCGCTGAGCCACGCGTGTTGGCAGCCGACCGCCGCGTTGCAGGTGTCGGCTGTGCAGGTGGCGCCGTCGCTGCAGTCCACCGCCGGACCGGCCGCGCAGGCGCCGCTGGCGCAGGCGTCGCCCTGGGTGCACGCGTCGCCGTCGCTGCACGGGCCGGCAAAGGGGCTGTTCATGCACCCGACGATGGCGTCGCAGCTATCGGCCGTGCACGGATTCTCGTCGCCGCACACGGTGGCCGCGCCGGGCAGGCACAGGCCCGCGCTGCAGAGGTCGCCCAGCGTGCAGGCGTTGCCGTCGCTGCAGGGGCCGCCGGTCGGTGCATGCGCGCAACCCAGGTCGGTGTCGCAGCTATCTTGTGTGCATGGGTTGCCGTCCTGGCAGTCGACCGCCACGCCGCCGCCGCATTGGCCGCCCGCGCAGGCCGTGCCGGCGGTGCACGCGTCCCCGTCGTCGCAGGGGCCCTGAACGGCGGCGTGGTGGCAGCCGCTGGCCGCATCGCAGCTGTCGGCCGTGCACGGGTTGCTGTCGCCGCAGGGCAATGTGGCACCGCCGACGCAGGCGCCCGCGCTGCAGGTGTCGGCCATGGTGCACACGTCGTCGTCGCTGCACGGACCGGTCGATGGCGCGTGCTCGCAGCCCGTGGGGCCGCAAGCATCGGTGGTGCAGGCCTGGCCGTCGTCGCAGTCGACCTTCTGGCCCGCGCACTGCCCCGCGGTGCAGGTGTCGCCGTTGGTGCACGGGTCGCCGTCGCTGCACGTGCCGCTGCCGGCCGTGTGGCTGCAGCCGTTCTTGCTGTCGCAGCTGTCCGCGGTGCAGGTCAGGCCGTCGTCGCAGCTGACGAGCAGGCCGCCGCTGCAGGCGCCGCCAGCACAGGCCTCGCCCAGAGTGCACGCGTCGCCGTCGCTGCAGGGGCCGCCGGTGGCGCTGTGGCCGCAAGTGCCGGCCTGGCAGGTGTCGCTGGTGCAGGGGTTCTGGTCGTCGCATGTCCGCGGGGGGCCGCTGGTGCAGTGGCCACCTTGGCAGAGGTCGGGATCGCTGCAGCCGTCGCCGTCGCTGCAGGTCGCAGCGTTGGCCAAGTGCGTGCAGCCGCTGGCCTTGTCGCAATCGTCGCTGGTGCAGGGGTTGCCGTCGTCGCAGCTGGTCGCGGCCACCGCTTGGCACACGTGGTCCACGCAGCTGCGGGTGCAGGGGTTGCCGCAGTCGGCGGGTACCTGGCAGCGCTTGCTGGCCTGTGCCGAACTGCCGTCGCCGCACCCGCCGAGCAGGGCTGTGACCAGGGCCGCGAGCAGCCAGCCGACCAGCGTCGCCCCTGGGAGCCGAGCGACCACCCAATGCGTGGGTGGCTCGCCAGCGTGCCGAGCTACAAGGGCCATCGAAGCCTCCCTCTCCGGGTGCCCGGTACCGACATGGCAGCCAAAACCCTCGGCCCGGCCTGCGGCAATCCTGCATCTGTCACTGTGCGCCTGCATGGGCATGCGGTCAAGCCCAACCGGCACGCTCGGCCTGGATGTAGGTTCGGGGTGGGACAAAGGAATCCGCCAGAGCGATGGCGACTTTGTCCACACGGTGCGGCCGGCCGCGCTGCCGGCCTCCAGGAGCCTGTCGGGACAATACGATCTACCTTGTGCCCTTGAGCCAGTACCGCATGATCTTACTGCAATCCGCCCGGCTCCCAGCCGGTTTCGTTTGTCCAACTGGCCGAAAATCGCCCGAGATAAATATGTGTGAGTTCATCTAGTTGTCGCCGCGCACGCCGCGGTGCCAGAATTGTGCCGGGATTATCCCGACGCGCTCCCAGCTTCCGCCGTTGCCACCCACCCTAGCAAGTCTGCCCCAGCCAAACGCAGTGCGTCGCGTTGCGGGACCGCCGGCCTCGTGGTACGCCACACCGGGTGCCTGCTTTTTGGGCCAAGGGGGACGGGATGCGCTTTTCTCATGCCATAGCCACGCTTTGCTGCTCGGCCGCACTCTGCTCTGCAGTGCCGGGCCACGCCGCCGACCGCGGCCACCTCAACCGCTGTGCCGACGCCACCAGGGAACTGCGCGGTGCGACGTCGCAGGTCTACAAGGACCGCGACGTGGAACCGGGCGAGGCCCAGGGCGCGATCGCCCACATCAACCAACACACCGAGCGCTACAACCGCGCGCAGAAGATGCTCGACTCGGCCGGGCCCTGGGACCCCAAGGACCCCGACCTGGCCGAGTGCGTGGGCCTGCTGCAGCGCGCCCGCGAGTACATCGAAGCCACCCAGAAGAAGATCAAGGCGGCGCAAGAGGCCGCCACCCAGCAGGCGCCGGTGATGGCGGCGGCCAAGGGCGAGCCCAAGCGCCGCGCCTTTTTCTTGCTGGCCGCGGTGCACGCGGAGCCCTCGGCGCGCGCCTTCGACAACCTGAAACCTGCCGAGGCCAAAGCCCTTGTCGAGAGTCTGGCCCCCGTCGATGCGGCTTGCCAGCAGGCCATGCCGCAGGCCACCCAGACCGCGCCGACCTTGCCCGCGCGCAGCCCTGGCGGCAGCGAGTGGAGAGTGGGTCAGGTGGTGCTGCCGGCGAGTCTGGCGGACCGCGCCGCCTGGTGGTGCTGGATCAGCAGCCACCGCACCCAGTTGGCCACGCGCGCGCTGGGCAACGTGCACGTGGTTGCCGAGGGCTACGGCAATCACCACATCGCCTTTGCCGAGATCTTCAAGGCCGGCGAGGGCTGGAGCGGCTCAGCCGACCCGTGGGTGTTCGAGGTGGCGCGCGACAGCAAGCCGTTCTTCGCCGGCCTGAACAAGGCCGTCGGCGGCTGGTACACGGCCTTTGGCATTCCGCTGCCGTCCGAGCCCTTCCCGGGCCTGGCGGAGCAGGTGGGCAAGGTGCGCGAGGCCATCGTCGCCGCCGCGGCCCGCAACACCATCGAACCGGGGAAGAACCGCGACAAAGCGCTGGAAGGTGCGGCCAAGAGCGCGCTGGCCAAGATCTATCCCAAGGTGAGCGTGCCCGCCGCGTGGATGGACGAGGCCGGCTGGACGGTGGAACAGAATTCCCTGGGCGTGCCGCTGCGCCGCTTCCGCAGTGGCCAGTTGGTCTACCGGGTGGCCGGCGACCCCTGGTGCCTGCAGCGCACGTTCAACTGGGTCGAGACCCACATGGGCGGCGGCAAGTACCAGCCGCCCGGCAGCGCTGGCATCCTGGGTGGCGCTCGCGCGGTCAAGTGCCCGTAGAGGCTACACTTCCTCGTCCGGACCCTCGTAGTCGATGAAGTCGTCGACCGAAGTGGCCCACTGCTCCGTGCACAGCCGCAGGTAGTCGTGGGTGACGCCGATGGCCACCACGTCGTGCTGGAGTTCGTAGCAGTCGTCCTGGGCCACCACGCTGGCAAAACGGAACTTGGCGTTGAAGGCGTTGGCGAATTCCACGTCGCTCTGGTCCGCGGTGAACCACGCCACGAAGCGGAGCGCGCCGAACCTATTGCTGGCATGCCCCTCGTTGGGGTAGAACTGGACCGCGTACTTGGCATTCTCGGTCGCGCACGCCAGCGTGCGGCGGCCGCTGTCGTGCTCGGCAATCTCGGCTTGATGCCCGGCCGCTCGCACCGCGTCCTGGACGTCCTCGATGGCTACGGTTTCAAAGATTCGTCTGGATGTCAGCATGTTCCATGCACCCCACTGGATTTGCGCGACAACGGCTCCCCGGACCCGATTGGCAAGTGGCGAGAATCCGGCGGGGACCACGGTACGGGCCGGTAGAATTACCAAGCTCTCCGATCCGAATTGGGCGGATTTGGTATTACCTCGGCTTGCGCCGTCAACGCAGGACGCAGAGAGCAAGCCTACCTTGCCTGCGCCCATCGCGGCGGTCAAGGCCGGGACCCGGTGCCGCGAAAAACCAAGCCAGGCTCGCTGGCAACCAACCTGCAGCGGGAGGTCGAAATGACGAAACACGGGACCGGGGCACTCCGGCGCGGTCTGTTCGCCTTGGGATTGTGCGCGGCCGCGGCCCTGTTCGGGACCTCGGGCTGCGCCGATGGCACGCCCGGCGACAACGAGCAAAAGGCCACAACCACCGCCAAATCGACGCTGCAGCTGCGCGATGGGCGCACGCAAGACACGTTCGTGTTCGACGAATTCGAGACGCGGGCGCGGGTGGACGTGCTGTTCATCGACGACAACTCGGACTCGATGCGCAACGCCCAAGAGAAGCTGGGCGAGCGCCTGCAGACCTTCTTGGGCAGCCTGGCCAAGATCGACTGGCAGATCGGCGTCACCACTACCGACGTGTCTGACGGCCCCTACGGCCTCAAGGGCCGCTTGCTGGATTTCGATGCCAGCCACCGGCGCATCCTGACGCCGACCACGGCCAATGCCACCAAGCTGTTCGCCGAGACCATCGTTCGCGAGGAGACGTGGTCCTGCGGGCAGGTTTGCCCGTCGACCGACGAGCGGCCGCTGCGGGCGACCATCGAGGCCATCGGTCGGCGCGCCAGCGACAACGCCGGTTTCTTCCGGCCCGACGCTGACCTGGTCGTGATCATCCTGAGCAACGAGGACGAGGCGAGCGACGGTGGCGCCACGGCCGACACCTATGCCAGCGTGCGGGCGGCGGTCGATCAGGCGTTCGGCGCGCAAAAGGCCATGACCGGCTTTGGTTTGTTGGTGGTGCCCGGCGACAAGGCCTGCCTCGCCACCGCCGCCACCATCGGCGCGCACTACGGCACGATACTGAACGACTTTGCTGTGCAGTCCGGCGGTTCCGTAGGCAGCATCTGCGCGCCGGACTACGGTGCCACCCTGGCCAGCATCGGGCAGCGGGTGCGCGAGGGCATCAAGGTGGCGGTACTGAGCGCGGTGCCGCAGCCGGACACGCTGCAAGTCAAGGTCACGCCAGCAGATCCGACGCTGACCTGGACGCTCAAGGGCCAGACCTTGACCTTTGTCCACGCCCCCAAGCCTGGGTCGCAGGTGGTGGTGCAGTACAAGGCCAAGTAGCCGCGGGTCGGGGCGTCAACCCGGCTTGGTCGCCGCGAACAGGTAGTGGAGCCCGCCCCAGGCAGCCGAAAACTGCCCGGCGCGCATGGCGGCGGCATCCTGGGCGACAGCGGCGCGGGCGGTGCGCCACAGGTGCTCGAAGTCGCCGGCCGGCTGCCCGGAGGCCACGTAGTAGCGCTCGACGTCGGCGCGGCTCCAGCCCCACCAGCCACGCTCGTCCATGTCGAGAAAGTCTTGGATCATCAGCTGTTGATCGATGCTCGCGTAGGGCGGCACCACCATCGGCGCGCGGTCGTCGAGCCAGCAGCGGATCGCGTCCAGGCCCGCGGCCCGGAGCAGGCCAGGCAGCAGGTCGGCGATGCTGTTGTCGCCCTCGCCCAAGGCGCGCTTGCCGCGCTCGACCGCCATATGTAGCCGCACCAGGTCCAGGCGCCGTTCGATGGGCTCGCCGTGCCGCGGTGCGCCCACGCTCATGGTTCCGGACAGGTTGTTCGGCTCGGCCAGCAAGAGCGTGCCGCCCGGCCGCAGCACCCGCAGCCACTCGGCGAGAACTGCCGCCGGGTCGGCCACGTGGATGAGGACGGTCTGAGCGGTAACCAGGTCGAAGCTCGCGTCGGCAAAGGGCAATACCGCCACGTCGGCCACCTGATAGGCGCAGCGCGGCGCAAAGTCGCCAGCACGATCAGTGGCTTCTTGGACCCAGCGCGGCTCGCGGTCCACGCCGGTCAGGTGGGCGGCCGGCAAGTGGGGCAGCAGCACCCGGCCCCAGTGGCCCACGCCGCAGCCGGCGTCCAGCACGCGCTCGACCTGGCCGATGCCCAGCCGGGCCACGCAGAGGGCCACGAAGTCGGCGTGCCACCAGTAGTCGCGCTGGTCGCCAAAATAGGCTGCCGAGTGAAGGTGTTGTGGTAGGTCTGTGCTCATCGTCGCTTCCGATCGCGGGGACCGCGCTGCCGGCCAGTCTGCTATTGACGGCCCCTGGGTCACCGGTGCAAGGTAGCGGGCGGGCACGGCGGAATGATCCTGCGCAAGTCGCAGTAGGAATGCAAAATGAAGGCCTTCATCCAGTCCGAAATGGCGCGCGCCATCAGCGCAATTCCCAGTGCCCGCTGGGAAGTCGATGGCTCGATCTATCGCCTGTACAACGGCCACCGCGCCCATTCGGTGCGGCTGGACCCCGATGGCGAGCCGCCGTCCAAGCAGGACATGCGCGAGCTGCTGAGCGCCACCATCGCCGACGCGATTGCTTCGGACGCCGTGCACCGCAAGCCGGTGCCCAAGTAGCGGCGTCGCGGCGGTCAGTGGTCACCTTGGTCGGGGCTTTGGCCATCGCCGCTGCGCCCACCACGATCCGTGCGGAGGAATCATGGGGTCCGACTTGTTGAAACTGGCCGTAACTGCTGTTATTTGCCTGTTGGTGCTCCCTTCGGTCGGTTGCAGCAGCGACTGCTCGTCTGGCGGCAAGGCGGCGCCACCGATTCGGTTTGCCACGTACAACACCGGCCTGGCCTACAACTTTGTCGGCTATGCGAAGGAACGCCGGCAGTTGCTGGCCAACGCCATCGCCGACGCCGACGCCGATGTGCTGTGCCTGCAAGAAGTCTGGCTGGACGACGACGTGACGCTGATCACCCAGACGGCCAAGACCGCGTTTCCCCACAGCTACTCGGTGAAGACCAGCGACCAGGGCGTGGGCGGTCCCGCCGCGTGCACCGAGACGGACGCCACGGCGCTCAAAGGCTGCGTCGAGGCCAACTGCAGCACCGTCACCGACTCGCTCGCCGACTGCGCGCTGTCGAATTGTTCCAAGGAATATGAAGCCGCATCGCCTACTTGCAAGACCTGCCTGGCGTCGAACATCGGGCTGAACAGCATCGGCGACATCTTCCAGGCCTGCGCGCTGGGCTCGGCCTCGTACGCGTTCGGGGGCCGCAACGGCGTGGTCCTGCTGAGCAAGACCCCGCTGGAAGGCACCGAGATGCTGGAATTCGAGTCGTTCTTGAACAAGCGCGTCGTGCTGCACGCCACTACCCACGCGCCCTCGTCGCTGGGCAGCGGCGCGCCGCGGACCCACGTGTTCTGCACCCACTTGACGGCCGGCCTGGGAAGTGTGGCCTACAGCGGCAAGTTCGGCGGCTGGGAGCAGGAGCAAGCCAAGCAGATCGACCAGTTGATTGCCTGGGCCAAGCAGAAGGCGGGCGGCGAGCGCGCGGTGATCCTGGGCGACATGAACTGCGGCCCCGACGTGGCTGGCACGGACATCAAGGCCGAGTTCGGCAACAACTTCAAAAAGTATCTGGATGCCGGCCTGCAGGCGCCTTACCTTGCCGCCGCCAAGCCCCTGTGCACGTGGTGCGCCGAGAACCCGCTGGTGACCGACGGCAACAACCACGTCATCGATCACATCTTGCTGCTGGCGCCCTGGCCCGGTGCGACCGTGCAGACGAGGCGCTTGTTCGATGCGGCGGCCTCGGTCGACGTCAAGGGCAAGCCGCTGAGCGTGCGCTTGTCGGACCACTACGGCGCGCAGGTTGTGGTGACGCCTGCAGTACCGCCGGCGACGTGCGAATGACGGCGCCCTCGGAACTGCAATCCGGTGCCCGCACTTACTTGCGGACCAGCGCGACCGTCATCTTGGGGTTGCTCTGGTTCAGCACGAGCGTCTCGCCTTGGAAGGTCAGCGTGCCGTGCTCGACCTTGCCGTCCACCTTGCTCTCGCACACCACCTGGTAGCCGGTCTCTCCGGTGATGGTGAACGCGCGCTCGGTCTTCTGTCCGGCGGTGTCGGTGGTCAGCTTGCCCGGTGCGATCTCGAAGGTGGTGGTGGTGGCCAGCTTTTGCACAAGCGCCAGCGCGGCCCCGCGCTTGTCTTCGGACAGCGACTTGATGTCTTCCAGGGCCTCGGTCTTGGCGGTGTCGATGGACCACTTGCCCACGATGCGTTCCGAGGCTTTTTGGGCGCAGCCCGCCGTGACCGCCAGGGCCAGGGTAAGGATGCTGAGGACGATACTTGTCTTGAGCTTCATGGAGCTACTGCCTATGGCCCGAAAAATGGGCCATGGGCCGGCAGGCAGTGCGCCCGACAGCCGCGACATCGCACAGTGCGCGCCATGGAGCGGGCCTGTCCAAATCTGTAGTCAGCATACCACATTTCGCAGCAGGCCAGGGCGTATCCAGAGCGCGCCGACCAAGCTGTGCCTGCAGGGCCGAGCCACAGGGCCTGGGCAGCCGCCTACAGCACCGATCAGAAACCCGAATCCAACGGTCGACGTCGCGGCGGGTCGCGTCCCCTCCGCCTAGTTCTTGCCCTTGCGACCCACCCGGCATCCTTGCGTTTTGGTCAGACCGAGTTTGCGTTGCGCGGGGCCTAGGAGTTTTCTGATTGACGTTCAGGTGTTCGCCTAGAGCGCTGGGGCCGGCGGTGCTTCTAGGTCGCGGACTTGCGGCGGATGATGCCGGTCTTGCTCTTGGGCAGCGGCGCGGGCGGAGCCTCCGTTTCGACCTTGGCGGCGGGCGCCTTGCTGGCGGCGGCCTTCTTGATCGCGGGCTTCTTGGCCGGGGCTTTCTTGGCTGCTGCGGTCTTGGCAGCGGTCGCAGGCTTCTTGGCGGTCGCGGCTGTTTCGGCCTTGGCCTTGGCCGGGGCCTTCTTGGCCGGGCCCTTGCCCTTCTTGGCCTTGACCGGCTTGCCGAAGTGGCGCAGGCGGTCCAGCGCGCCTTCCAGGGTCAGCTCGGTGGCAAGGGTGCCGCGCGCCAGGCTGGCGTTGAGCGCGCCGTTGGTGACGTAGGGGCCAAAGCGCCCGTCGAGTACCCGCACCGGCTGGCCCGCCTCGGGGTCGATGCCGAGCTCGCGCCCGGCCTTGGCCGCCGCGGCCGCGTCCAGCAGGGCGATCGCCGCCTCCACGCTCATTTCCTCGGGCTTGGCGCCGCCGGGCAGCGGCACCTTGACGGTGGCATTGCGGGCGCCGTCGGTGACGTACAGCCCGTAGCGGCCGCTCCACAGGCCCACCACCGTGCCGTCGGGCAG
>JACRCU010000424.1 GCA_016218865.1 Deltaproteobacteria bacterium
CACGCGGGCCGTAACACCCTGGAACCGCAACAGATCGCCTCTGTGCCGCAGGAGGCGCGTCATCCCCGGACTCGACACTTCCAGCTCGTAGTCGCTGGGAATTTTGTGCGGCGGGGCGGGCGCTTGCCCTTCCAGCTGCGCCGTCAGCCGGCGCGACACGCGGGCGCAGTCTTCCAGGCGCACGCCGCCGCGGCCGGGCAGCCGGTCGATCATCACCACCAGTCGCACTCCAGCGCCCACGGCGTGCACCAGCGCCTCGACCACTTCCAGGTGCAGATCGGCGACGATCGGCGCGAGCAGGCGCAGCAAGTCGCTGTGCACACTCGCCAAATCGACGGCGACGGCCAGAGGGGGCGGCACGGGACGGTCGCGCGGCGGGCGGCGATCGGTTTGCGGGCGGCGGTGGTCCAAGGCGAACTTCCTGACGGCAACCCAGGTCGGCAGACCCAGAAAAGCACTGTAGAAACAAGACACTGCCAGAAGCTACGCACCGAGCGGCGAGCAGCGGGCCGCGCGGCACGAATACGACAATCGGCTGTGCGATCGGGGATTCGCGCGGCGGTGGCCCAAGTCCGGTGCGTTGCAGACGCGCACCTCTAGGACACGCGCACACCGGCAGGTCACGACGGCGAAACTTTGCCGGCAGCAGGGGGGTGCTGCCATGGGGGCGGCCGGATCGCGCTAGAGTCGCATTTCAGCGGAGCGCGATGGGGCTGCCCACAGGGGCAAAGGACGGAGGCGCCACCCGGGATCGAACCGGGGCTGAGCGAGTTGCAGTCGCTTGCCTTACCACTTGGCTATGGCGCCGTCCAGCGTCTGCCGCGAAGCAGACCGGGGCAGGATAGCGATTTGCGCGCTGCCGTCAATAGCGCCGCGGCGATTTTTCGCACGACGCGACGGTCGCCGCTGGTCGCGCTCAGATCGACATCTGTTCGATGCGGAAGCTGTTGGCGGCGGCAGCATCGCGGCGGAACTGCACCGGCGGGCTCATTCGGCGACCGCCGCGGACCACCAGGTGCAACTTGACCACCTCGGTGCGGGCCTCGATGCGCTCGGGCATCAACCGCTCGATCTGGAACGAGTCGAGAGCACCGTCGCTGCCCAGGTAGTCGCGCCACCGGCCCAGGAACGGCAGCCACTTGTACTTGAAAAGGTCGCCATCGAGCAGCGGTGAGCCCTGGCGATCGTGGTGCACCAGCTCTTTGTACACGACGAATTGCTCCTGCAACTGCTCGGTGTCGTTCAAGTTGGCCACCGAAGCCACGGCGAACAGCCGCTGCAGGAGCGCGCGAATCTGCGCCAGGTCGTCGCCTGCGAGCGGGGCCGGAACGGGTGCGGCAACGCGCGGCGCGGCGGGTGGCACAGCGGCCGAGGCCAAGCGGGCTTCCAGACTGTCCAGGCGGGCAGCCAGCCCCTCCACGCGCTGCAAAAGCGCGGCCAAGCGCTCGTCGACGGTGGCCTGCAGCGGCGCGGCTTCGGCCGGCGGCGCCGGAGTAGCAGTGGATTCGGTCATCGGGTCCTCGCGGGTTGGGGCACTGTGAGGATTGCTGGTTCAACTTGCCCGGCGGGCATCCACGGCCGACGAAAGTCAGCATGTTGAACCAGACGGCCGCGGATGCGGCCCTACGCAGGGGCTTGGGGGCAGCGAGCCCCCAAGGGACTTTCCACGTAGCGTGCCGCAAGCGAGCCGCGTTGACCAGTGCCGCCTACAGGGCGGTCGGCTTGTTCCGCTGGGCCAGGCAGCGCAGGTAGTCGCCGGCCTTGAGCAGCTGATAGTCGGGCTGGATCTGCGGCTTGGGATCGCGCTTGGCCACGGCATCGGCCGTGCCGGTCTTGTCCACGCAGCCCTTCAGCTCCGGCAGGATCTGCGCCCACGGCGACTGCGCGCGGCCCTGGACGGGCGTCAGGTGGTTGTTCAGATTTTCCTCGCGGAAGCCCACGGGAATCTTGCCATCGACGTGGGGCGCCACTTCCACGTCGGGCGACACGCCCACCACCTGCAGGGTGTAGCCCGACGGCGCGTAGTAGCGAGCCACCGTCAGCTTGATGTAGTAGTCGTAGTGCAGCGGCGGGTCGTACAGGGTCTGCACGCTGGCCTTGCCAAAAGTGCGCACGCCCACCACCAGGGCGCGGCCGTTGTCCTGCAGTGCCGACGCGACGATCTCGGACGCCGACGCCGACCCATCGTTGACCAGTACCACCACCGGGAAGCCGTAATCGGTGGCCTGGGCCTGGGCGCTGGTCACCTCTTCGGGACGGTCGCGGTTGCGCACACTTACGATGCGGCCCGAGCTGAGGAACGAGTCCGCGATCTCGATGGCCTTGGTCAGCAGACCGCCGGAGTTGCCGCGCAGGTCGAGCACCAGGCCAGTCAGCTTGCCGCCGGGCGCCTCTTTGCTCAACTTCTCGATCATGGCCCGCAGGTCGCGCGTGCTGTTGGGGATGAAGCCGGTCATCTTGACGTGGGCCACGCCGGGGTAGTCGGGCAGCAACTTGCCGTCGACGTTCTTGATCTCGATGTTTTCGCGGGTGATCGCGTATTCCTTGGGCTCCGGCTCAGTCTCGCGGCTGACGGTCAGCACCACCTTGGTGGCGCGCGGCCCGCGGATCATCTTGACGACCTTGTTCAGAGCCAGACCGCCCACGTCGATCCCGTCGACCTTGTGGATGATGTCGCCCGCGCGGATGCCGGCGCGCCAGGCCGGGCGCCCCTCCATGGGGTTCTCGACGATGGTCTGGTCGTCGCGCTGGGTCAGCACGGCGCCGATCCCTTCGAAGCTGGAGTCCTGGGTCTTGTCGGTCGAGTCGTCCCACGCCTTGCGCGGAATCACGGACGAGTGCGGGTCCAGAGCGTACAGGTAGCCCTGCGCGGCCGCTTCCCAGGCGCGGTTCATGTCCGGAATCGGGCGATTCTTCTCTTTGCCCGCCTTGGCGTCCGCGGTCTTGGGGTCGGTGGCCTTGGCCTGGGCAGCCTTGGCCTCGGCGGGCTTGGCATCGGCCGGCCTCGCTTCGGGCGCTTTGGATTCGGCTTTGACTTCCGCAGCTTTGGGGTCGGCGGGCTTGGCGTCGGCGACCTTGGCGTCGGCGGCCTTGGACTTGGCGGCGGCGCGCTTGGCCTTCAGCTCGGCCTGAATGGTCTTCATGCGCAGGGCGACGTACTCCATCGTGCACTCGAACTGCGGGCGGCCAAAGGGGATCGCTTCCCACGACGAGTTGTAGAGGTCGCTGCGCTTCTTGATCTTTTCGCGCAGGGCCAGCACCTCTTCGTCGGACAGGCGGCCCTTCTTGCGGACCGGCCGCTTGGCTTTGAGGTAGTCGTCTTCGGGCACGTGGTGCAGCAGCACCTGCGGCATGGTCGCGCCTTTGCAGACGAATGGTTCGGTCTTGCCGTCCAGGCGGCCCTCTTCATCGGGGTTGCCGGCGCGCACCTTGTGGAATGACTCGGGCAGCAATTCTTCGCCGGGCTCCAGCGTCAGCAGGGCGAAGTTGGCCGCCTCGACCCAGGCGCGGTGTTTGTCGGGCTTGGCGTCGATGTAGTGGACGTCCACGTAATCCAGGACTTCGTCGAAGTTGGTCACGTCGAACTGCACGCCCTTCCAGTAGTCGCGCTCGTCGGTCTCGCCGTCCTCGTCGTCGTCGGCCGCGGCAGCTTTGCCTGGGTTTGCACGGGGTTGTGGACCCACGCTGCCCGGTGCGCCGCTGTCGGCCACGGCCGCCCCGGTGCCAGAAGCCTCTGCCGCGAGCGGTGTCGCCGCGGCGGCTTGGGCCTTGGGGGCGGGCGCCACGGCGGGGGCAGTGGCCTGCTTCTGGCAACCCACTACCACGGCCAGAGCCACCAGCACGAGCCAGACCGAGCGGGCAACCTTGCTGTCTGTTTGCATTTTCGGCAGTTTCTCCACGAGTCCTCGATCGATGCCGCGGGGCGCGCACGCGCACGCAGCGTTGAGTCAGCCATGGGCAGCGGCGCGGCCAACCAAGCCTGGCAAGGCCGGTTTACAGGGTGCCAGCGGCCAACTCGGCGCGCAAGGCAAGGGTTGCCGAATCGCTCAGCAGCGCCCGGAGGTCCGCAACTTGAGTCCCGACCGGCTGCAGCCCCGCCCGCAGCGTGCGCGCCCGCCCGATCGCGTCCAGCGCCCGCCGCCGCAGGGGTGCGTCGGGTGGTCCGGCCAGGATGTCTTGCGCCGCCTGCCACGCGCTCTGCAGCGTGTCGCGCTGACGGCAAACCAAGAACAGATCGCAGCCCGCCTGCAGGCCGCGGCGCACGCAGCCCCCGGCATCCAACACATTGGCCACGCCCCGCATTTCCAGGTCGTCGCTGACGATCACGCCCTGGTATCCACATGCGACGCGCAGCAGCGGCAAAAGGATCTGCGGCGACAGGGTGGCCGGCCAGGTCGCATCCAGCGCCGGGAACAGCACATGCGCGGTCATCACCAGCTGCAACTCGTTGGCCAGCTTGGCAAACGGCACCAGTTCTACGCTGCGCAGGCGCTGGAGATCGTGGGGTAGCGACGGCAATTCCAGGTGGCTGTCCTGGGCCGTGTCGCCGTGGCCCGGGAAGTGCTTGCCGCAGCCCAAAACTCCCGCCGATTGCAGGCCTTGCAGCAAGGCACCGGCCAGGCGCGCCACTTCGTGCGGATCGCGCGAGAACGAGCGGTCGCCGATGATCGGGTTGGCCGGGTTGGTGTCGACGTCGAGCACGGGCGCGTAGTCGACGTTGAAGCCCGCCGCGCGCAGCTCGCGCCCCAGCTGTTGTCCTACCCTACGCACCAAGTCGGCATCGCCGCGTTCGCCCAGGCGGCGCATCGGCGGCAGTACCGTGAACGGGGCCTTGAGGCGCGCCACCGCACCGCCCTCTTGGTCGACCGAGCAAATCACCGGCAGTTGGCTGGGTTGCGACCGCCCGGCGGCGTGGATGGCGGCGGTGTGGCCCACCAAGTGGTCCAGGTCGACCACCCCCTGATCGCTATAGCTCAGGTTGCGGCGAAAAAGGATCGCGCCGGCCAGGCCGCGCTGCAGGAATTCCGCATACTCGGCCGGCAGTTCCTGGCCCTCGTAGCCGACCACGAAGAGTTCGAGGGCCAGGTCGGCGGCCTGCCGATCCGTCAGAAGCTCGCCGGCATTGGCCAGCAAGAAGGGGTCGTGCGTCACGCGGAACTCCACTGCAACCCTGGATGGCGCAAGCTGCCTGCGAGCCTAGCACGGCTCCGGAGCGGCGGCGCGAATTTTGCCGGGCTGTCGCCAAGTCGGCGGCGCGACGGGCAGTTGCCGCGCACCGGCTCGCCGTCTGCGGAGCGGGTCTGCGGCGGTGGGCAAGATTACCCACGCAATGTCAGGGAGTTGCCGGCTCGCCGGCGTCTTGCGGCGACAGGAACAGCGGCACCGTGACCGAGCCCTGCACGTTGCGCGTAACCGGGAAGCGGGCGGCGTCGATGGCCGAACGCACGCAGGTCAGGTACTTGGGGTCGGTGAACTGGGTCTCTTTCAGGAACAACTCGCCGGTAGCGCCCTGGTTGGCTTCGGCCGCGCGTACTTTGAAGGTCATGAGCATGCGCCCGCGGGCCTGCGGGGCGCGCTGCCGCAGCTCGACATAGCAATCGCGGATCGCCGGGAACATGGCCTTGATGGCGGCTTCGGCCTCCGCCTCTTGGACGTCGCCTTCCA